>JBBRVX010000190.1:0-10537 GCA_038246475.1 Thermomicrobiales bacterium
CCCGAACCAAGCGACTCGCGACTCACGACTCGCGACTCACGACTCACGACTCCGCTCTATACCCACCACGCCACGCTGGCCGACTCCCGAACAACGACATCCTTCAAGAAGGCCACGGCGCTGGTGAAGCCTTCGTTGACGCTCATGAGGGAATCTTCGTGCTCGATGGAGATGACGCCGTCGTAGCCGGCGAGGCGCAGCTCGCTGATCAGGGAGCGCCAGAATTCCTGGCCATGACCATAGCCCACGGTGCGGAAGATCCAGGAGCGGTGGATCTCGTCGGTGTAGGGCTTCGTGTCGAGGACGCCATTGAGGGCGATGTTTGGCGCGTCGAGCCAGGTGTCTTTGGCGTGGACATGGAAGATGGCGTCGCCCAGGCCGCGCACGCAGACGAGGGGATCCATCCCCTGCCAGAAGAGATGCGACGGATCGAAATTGACCCCGATGGTATCGCCGCCGATATCGCGCAGCCGCTCAAATGATTCGGTGTGATAGGCCAGGAAGCCGGGATGCAGCTCGATGGCCACGCGGACGCCGTGGTTCCTGGCATAGCTGGCCGCCTCGCTCCAGTAGGGCGAAGCACGTTCTTTCCATTGCCAATCGAGCGTCTCCAGGAAATCTGGCGGCCAGGGACAGGTGACCCAGTTCGGCTCCCGTGCCTCCGGACCACCGCCCGGGCAGCCTGAAAACGTGATGACATTTTCGACATCCAGCTTCTGCGCCAACTGCACCGCGTTGCGAAAATCGCGGTCGTGGGTCTCGGCAATCTCCTTCCTGGGGTGCAGCGGGTTGCCGTGGCAGGAGATCGCGCTGATTTCGAGGCCGCGCGAGGTGACCGCGTCGAGGAATCGGGAGCGCGCGGCATCGTCGGCAAGGAGGGCGGCGGCATCGCCGTGGCCCTTACCGGGGTACCCGCCCACCCCAACTTCGACCGCCTCACAGCCGGCGGCCTTGACGTAGTCGAGCGCCTCCTCGAACGGGCGCTGGCTGAACAGCACGGTGAAGACCCCAATTTTCATGCGCGGGAACCCTCCTTCAACGATCGATCCGGCACGCGCCGGATCCCGAACGCACCTGACATTTGCCCTTCACCCATCGATCGCCGGCCATCGGGCATGGACCCCGGCGGGCGTTGCCATGATGCCCTCGATCATACCGGAGTGGGCACGAAAATCTGAGTGGTCGCTCCGCGCGCTGCACAGAATGTCCCTCGCGCAGGAGAATGGCAGCGGGTCGCGCTATGGTCCGGGCTGATTACCGTTTCGCACTCCCATCCGTGCCAGAGGTCTCGATCATGGCTGGCGCCGCCGCGTTCTGCCGAGGCGCGAACTCGTCGACGACCGCCCAGACGATCACGGTCAACGGGACCGCGAGGAGCGCGCCAAGAATCCCCAGCAACTCGACCCCGGCCAACAACGAAAGCAGAATAGCTACTGGAGGGAATCCCAGCGCGCGCCCGTAGAGCAGCGGCGCCAGGACATGCGATTCGAGATTCACGAGGATGACATAGAGCACCAGCACGCCGATCACCTGGGGAATACCAACCGTTGCGGCGCTGAACAGTGCGAGCACGACCGTTATGACGCCGCCAACATACGGAATGACTTCGAGAATTCCGGCCACGGCGCCAAGCGACCAGGCGTAGGGGACCCCGATCAGGCGCAGCCCGGCGCCCATCAGTGCGCCGAAGATGATCGCGATCAGGAGTTGCCCGCGCGCCCAGGCGCCAATGCGCTCATGGATGCTTAGGGCCACGCGAGCGATGCGGGCCCGGTGTCCCAGGGGCACCCACCGTGCGGCTTCGCGCACGATCATGTTTGGCTCAACCGCGAGAAAGAAGGTCACCACCAGTGTGACGAAGACGTAGAAGGCTGTTCTGCCGGCTTCGACGCCGATTTCGGTAATCCCTTGCGCCAGCGAAGCCGCATGCGAACGAGCCGCTTGCTCCAGGCTGGCGAGGGAAATGCCGGTTTCGGCTCCCGGTAAAAACGCCGCCGCCGCTTGCTCGAACCGGCCAACGTATGCCGGCAGCTCGGCTTCGAGCGCCCGCGCGTCGCCGGAAATGATGGGAACCAGCGCCGCGAGCGCCCCAGCCAGGAATCCCACGAGCAGGACGAGGATCAGAAAAATGCCAGCGGCGCGGGGAACGCCACGGGCCTGCATGGCCGCGACCGGCTTGTCCATGGCCGTGGCGAAGACAACGGCGGTCAAAACGATGAGCCAGAAGTGCGGGATACGAAAGAGAAGGTAGGCGGCGGCCACGAGGCCGATGACGAGAAAGATTGTGCTTGAGCCGATCTGGATTGTCAGCGACGAGCGCCGAGCGCCGTCTCGCTGGCGCCGCGAATCTGATGGCCGCCGCTCGCTCATGCGCTCCCCCCGATGCCTCTCGATTCGGTTGACCACCGGAAATAGAATAGCCCGCCGCTTGACACCGTTCAGGAATCCCTTCAGCATTCCAGTAGCAATATCCGACGCATACTGTCGGATATTGACGCGGGTGCGGCCGCCTCTCCTCCGCGCGGTCGATGCTCCGAGGAGATGAATGCTCGCACGCTGGCCCCGTATGCTGCGCACGGCTCCCTTGCCGGTATCGAGCGATCGCGAAAGAGCCCCGGTTCTCCACAGGATCAGGCGGACCACCACCACTCGCTCCCGAAGGAACCCGCCACTCTGGCTCGTGCTGCCCGCGTTGCTGGTCGCCGCCGTCGAACTGCTCCCTCTCATCTATCTGGTGTCGAGGACGTTCAGCGCTGGTGAATCCGCCTGGCAGATGCTTCTGCGCGGCCGCACGCTTGAGATCGCGTTCAACTCCGTGCTGTTGGCAGGGTCCGTGGCGCTGGCAACCGTCATCATCGCCGTGCCGCTCGCCTGGCTGACAAGCCGCACCGACCTACCCGGACGCCGTTTCTGGAGCACCGCCGCCGCCCTGCCGCTGGTGATCCCATCGTACATCGGCGCCCTGGTCATTGTCGGCGCCTTCGGGCCGCGCGGCCTGTTGCAGTCGGCGCTGGAGCCGTTCGGCCTGGATCGGCTGCCGTCGATTTACGGATTTTTCGGGTCGTGGTTGACCCTGAGCCTCTTCACCTATCCCTATGTATACCTTACGGTGCGGGCCGCCCTGAGCAAGATCGATCCCGCGCAAGAGGAAGCGGCACGCTGCCTGGGGCATGGCGCCTGGCGCACCTTTTTTGCCGTTACGTTGCCACAGATTCGGCCAGCGGCAGCGGCGGGCGCATTGCTCACCGCGCTCTATACGCTGGGAGACTTTGGCGTCGTCACGTTGCTGCGCTACGATGCCTTCACCCGCGCCATCTACGTGCAATACCGTTCGGCGATGGACCGCGGTGGGGCGGCGATTCTGGCGCTGCTGCTCGTCTCCATTTCGATTGTCGTGCTCATGGTCGAAGCGCGCTCCCGGGGCAACGCCACCCTGCATCGCATTGGCAGTGGCGGCGGGCGCTATCCGCGGCCGGCCCGCCTGGGCTACGCGAAACTCCCTGCGCTCCTGTTTTGCACACTCATCGTTGGCTCTGCCCTGGCTCTGCCCGTTGCCCTGCTCATGGCATGGTTCATCCGCTCGCTCAGGGCCACAACGGACTTTTCGACACTCCCGGCAGCCACGCTGCATTCGTTGACGTTGGGATTCTGGACCGCGCTGATCGCCACCGCGTGCGCCCTCCCGATCGCCACACTCCTGGTGCGCTTCCCTGGTCCAGGCGCTCGCATCGTTGAGCGCCTTACCTTCCTCGGGTATGCGTTGCCGGGCATCGTCGTGGCGTTGGCCTTCGTAGCCTTCGGCGCCGGCACGCCCGTTTATCAGACGCTGGCCATGCTGGTCGCCGCGTGCGTTGTGCGCTTTCTGCCAGAGGCCGTCAGCGCGTGTCGAACATCACTGCTGCAAGTGAGCCCGCGGCTCGAAGAAGCGGCCCGAGGTTTGGGCCGGAGTCACGCCGGCGCCGTGGCCAGCGTGACCGTGCCGCTGGCCCGATCGGGCATCCTGGCCGGAGCGACGCTTGTCCTCCTGACCGCGATGAAGGAGCTTCCGGCGACGCTCCTGCTCAGTCCAACCGGATGGGACACACTGGCGGTTGATATCTGGACCGCGGCGAACGACGCCGCCTATGGGAGAGCCGCCGCTCCGGCGCTGATTCTGATCGTTATCGCTTCCATACCGATGCTCTTCCTGGCGCCGCGAGAACGGGAGAGCGGGCCATGATTGGACTCCTGAACGGCCCCGATCTAGCGGAGGCATCACTTCTCAGGCCACTCGCGCTGCGGATGCGCGGGGTCGACATGGGCTACGGAGCCATGCCAGTGCTGCATGACTTCGGCCTCAGTGTCGAGCAAGGAGAATTCCTGGCTCTGTTGGGGCCGAGCGGCAGCGGCAAGACGACCGCGCTGCGGCTGATCGCTGGGTTCGAGCGGCCCGACGCGGGAACGATCGAGATCGGCGGCGAGATGGTCTGCGACGCGGATTGCCAAGCGGGTCGCTGGGTCCCGCCGGAAAAGCGCCGGGTGGGGATGGTCTTTCAGGACTATGCGCTGTTCCCCCACCTCAGCGTAGCGCGCAACGTTTCCTTTGGTCTTCCCCGCAACGGAACCAGCCGCGAGGCGCGGGTCGGGTCGGCACTGGCGCTGGTCGGGCTCGCCGGGCTGGGTGGACGCACGCCGGATCAGCTTTCTGGCGGGCAACAGCAGCGGGTGGCGCTGGCGCGGGCGCTGGCGCCGGAGCCGGAGATCATTCTGCTCGACGAGCCGTTCTCCAATCTCGACGCCGAGTTGCGCGCGTCGGTGCGGGAAGATGTGCGCCGCATTCTGCGCGATGCCGGGGCGACGGCGATTCTGGTCACCCACGATCAGGAGGAAGCGCTCTCGATCGCGGATCGTGTCGCGGTCATGCTCGATGGACGGATCCTGCAGGTCGGCCCACCGGAAGAGCTGTATCACCGCCCGGCGACACGCTCTATCGCGGAGTTCGTGGGGGACGCGCAGTTTGTGCCGGGCGACGCGGAAGGGCGCCGCGCGAAGACGATCCTGGGGGAGCTGCCACTGCATGCCGCGACCGAAGGACCGGTCGATGTCATGCTCCGTCCGGAAATGCTGCGGCTCGCGCCCGCCTCGACGCCGGACGATGGCCCCGGCGCCGGGGTCTTGGGGACGATCGTCTCGCGGGCCTTCTTCGGCCACGATCAGCTCCTGACGGTAAGCCTGGAGGGTGGCCTGACGCTCAAGGCCCGGATCGGCGCCTACAGCGGATTCCGTCCGGGAGACCAGGTGACCGTGAGCATCCGCGGCGGCGTGCTGGCGTTCCCGCGCCAGGCGGGATAGGCGCTCTTCGCCAGATTGTGTCCATGCCGATGAGCTCCACCGGGATCCGCGATGTGATCGTCCCCGGTGGTGCGCTGATGGTCGGCGCGGGCGGGGACGCGCTGGGGGTCGTTCCGATCGGCCGAGATCCTTCCTTACGTCAGGATGACACGATCGTCGGGACGAAATGATTGTCCGGATGACGCGATGGCGGGGTTTCATCTCCCATACGGTGCGTAATCCGTTCAACTTGCTCAACTTGCTCAACTTGTTCAACTTGTTGGGGTGGGGGTAGGGTTAGCAACTTGTCCGGCGACGGGGAGGCAGCGACGGGGGTTTCATCTCCCTATAAGGGGATCAAGGGGATCAAGAAGATCACGAGGGGGTGGGGTGATCTTCTTTGCGCGTGAGGAGCGGAGGGACGATCCGGAGAGCTCACATGGGCAGGTAGTCTTCAACCGGATTGCGTATCACGACGCCCGACTCCCGACTCCCCACTTCCGACTTCGTGGCGCAGCAGCGGCAGCATTCTCCCGGGAGAAACCGTCGACGCCGATTGCCCGATCCGCTTCGCCCCCATGGTCCGGTAGAAGCCTTCGGCATGGGGATCACTCTGAATCAGCAGCTCGCGATATCCCAGCGCTCCGGCCGTGCTCACCGCGTGTTCCCACAGCCGCCGGCCGACGCCCTGCCCGATGGCCGAAGGGTCGACGAAGAGGGCGTCCAGCTCGGCCGCGTGATCTCCCGCCGGCAGGAGACGGTAAAAGCCACAGAGGCTGTTGTCGTTTTCATAGACGTACACAGGTGATGTCGCGATCTCCGTCGGCGACAACGCCAGATCATCCCGGCACGCCTCCAGGAACGATCGGTTGTAACCCCAATGCCCCTTGGAGCGCACCGCGAGCTCGCTGATCGCCGCTGCCTCGTCGGGCCTCGCCGCACGGATCATGACAGGCTCAGGGCAGCCGGTCACCAAATCGTCTTCCTTGCCGTCTTGCCGTCTCTATTTCGCTTCCGCACGCCATACCCACTCCCCGCCCAGCATTGTGGCCGTTGGTCTGACCTGATCCAGCTCGTCCGGGTCGATGGCGAGAGGGTCGCGGTCGAGGACGACGAGATCGGCCAGCTTGCCGGGTGTGATTGAGCCCTGGCGATCCTCGCGGCAGGTGGCGAAGGCGCCGCCAAGGGTGTAGGAGCGGAGGGCTTCTTCTGGGGTGAGCGCTTCGGCGTCCTTGCCCAGGTCACGGCCGGTCACGGTGCGGCGGTTGACGGCGGCGTGCATGCCGACCCAGGGGTTGTAATCGGTGATGTACGAATCGGAGGAGCCTGCCAGCGGCACCCCGGCGTCGAGATAGGTGCGCATTGGCATGGCCCGGCTGGCCCGCTCCGGCCCGACGCTGTTGACGAACCCTTCGCCCAGATTAGTCAGGAATGGGGAGGAGACCACCGCCGAAATCTGCGCCTCCGCCATGCGGCTCAAGGCGGTCTCGGTCGGGAAGTAGGCGTGATGGACGCGGTGCCGCAGCCACGGCTTGGGGTTGTCGCGCTGGGCATCGGCGTAGGCGCTGACGACCACCTCCTGGGCCTCGTCGCCGCAGGTGTGGATGTCCATCGGCCAACCCAGGTCGTGCACGAGGCGAATCAGCTCCACCAGGCGCGCCGGCTCGACGACCCACGTGCCGCGGTGATCCGGCTGATCGAGGTACGGCTCGAACATGCGCGCGGTGCGGTCGCTCATGCCGCCGTCGATCATGAACTTCACCCCCTCCAGGCGGAGGAGGTCGTCGCCAAAGCTCCCGCCGATCCCCAAGGCGGCGATGCGCTCTTCGAGTCCGACCTCAGTCTCTGGTGCGCCGAAACCCCAGGCGGCGATGAGCATGTCGGTGCGGACGGTGAGCTTACCCTCCCGCCTCGCGCGATGGAAGGCGCGGATCTCTTCCGGGTAGAGACCCGGCTCGGCCACTCCAGTCAAGCCAACGGCGTTGTAGGCGCGGCTCGCCTCGGCCACGGCAGCAACTCGCTCCTCTTCAGTCGGCTCCGGGACGAGGCTGGTGATCATTTCCTTGGCCCGGTCCCGGAAGAGCCCGGTGGGATGGCCTTCATCATCGCGCTCGAACGAGCCGCTGTAGAGGACATCGGCGGGGGGATCGGGCGTGTCGCGATCGATGCCCGCCGCGCGCAACGCGGCAGAGTTGCAGACAAGCTTGTTCCAGACGCGGTGGATGACCACCGGATTCTCCGGAGAGACGGCATCGAGATCGTGACGGTTGGGATGACGCCCTTCCGCGAGCAGGCTTTCGTCCCAACCGCGCCCCACGATCCAGGCGCCGGGGACGGTTTCCGCCACTCGCGCGGCGACGCGCTGCACAATCTCCGGAATGGAACGCGTGTCGAAAAGTTGGACCTCGCGCAGCATGCGGCCGGTCGCCTGGAGATGGTTATGCGCATCGATCAGGCCGGGCACGACCGACGCGCCGCCGAGATCTTCGACCCTGGTTCTAGCGCCGGCGAGAGCGCGCATCTCCGCATCGCCACCCACTGCGACAAAGCGGCCATCGCGGATGGCGACGGCGGACGCGGCTGGATTCTCGTCATCGACTGTATGAAACACGCCGTTGACGAGCACGAGATCCGGGGCAAGGGCATCGGGCACGCCGGGCATCGATTCCTCCTGAGGCCGGCGGGCACGCCGGTCAAACCGCACGGTTAGTCCTGAAGATGAGCTTGCAGGAACCAGAGGTCCTTGTCCACCTCGCGAGAAATTTCAGTGAAAAGATCGGCGGTGTCGGCGTCTCCCGCCTTGTCCGCCGTATCGATGCCGGCGCGTAGATTCGCGGCGTGGGCGCCGTACCGCTCGACGAGAGCCTGCACATAGTCCAGGCCGGCGTCGATGTTCGTCGCCATCTCCGGCAACTGGGAGCTGGCCGCGGCCATGCGCACCGTGCCGGTCGCATAGCCGCCCAACGCGGTCGTCCGCTCGGCAATTTGGTCCGCTTCGTCCTGACGCTTCTCGGCGAGCTGATCGAAGAGGAGGTGCAGCGGGTAGAAGTGCTGTCCCTTGACGTTCCAGTGGGCCTGCTTGGTCTGGCTGTAGAGATCGGATGTGTCCGCCAGTTCCTGGTTTAGCAGCGCGATCATTGCCGTCCGTGTGGAAGCGGGCATATCGATCGCGGTTTCAAACGTCCGGCTCATGTCGGATGCGGTTTCCGCCGTCGCCTTCATCAGTCGAACCTTCCCTTTTTCTTTCGCCATGGGGTTCTCCCTTTCTCTACCGTTGCCGCCGGTATTCAACAAACGTCGCCTTTTGCGACCTGACGTGACGTGCCACGCGTAGGGTACGCTCCAGTATCTCAGCACTGGCTCATGTTCCGTGCCACCCGAGAATGACGTCTGGAGGGCGCTGGTGCATCGGTTCTATTGGATGATCCCGAATGTGATCGCGGGCTGCTCGCGGCCGGGCGGTCTTCGTGGCGACCTGGATGGCGACCTGGCCACCCTTCGCGGCCACGGCATCCGGGCCCTGTTGACGCTCACGGAGACGCCGCTGCCCCAGGGCGCGCTGGCGCGCTACGGCCTGCTTGGGCTGCATCTGCCGGTCGACGATTTTCAGGCCCCGACGACGCCCCAGTTGCTTGAAGCTCTCGCTTTTCTGGACGACGCCCGCGCGAGCAGCACACCCGTGGCGGTGCACTGTCTGGCTGGGCAGGGGCGCACCGGCACCGTCCTCGCCGCGTATCTGATTCGCGGCGGGTTGTCGGCGGACGACGCCGTCGCGGACGTGCGCAAGGTCTGCGCCAATGCCATCGAGTCTCCACCCCAGACCGCTGCCCTCGCCCGCTGGGCCGCCGAGCGGCCCTGGATCGTCTGAACGTCGCGTTGGACACGTGAGCCCAGGAGGTCATGTGAAGATCACCGGCGTGAGCGCCATCGTCGTGAATGCCCAACTGCGCAACTGGGTCTTCGTCAAGGTCGAGACCGACGAAGGGATTACCGGCTGGGGCGAAGCGAGCCTGGAGTGGAAGACGCGCGGCGTGGTCGGCTGCGTCGACGACCTGGCGCCGCTGATCCTTGGGCAGGATCCACGACGTATCGAGCATCTCTATCAGACCATGAACCGCCACGCCTTCTTCCGTGCCGGCGTGGTCGGCATGAGCGCCATCTCCGGCATCGAGCAGGCCTGCTGGGACATCTTCGGCAAGAGCCTTGGCGTGCCGGTCTACCAGCTTCTGGGGGGCGCGGTACGCGATGCGATCCGTATGTACGACCATCTCGGCGGCGGCGAGATGAACGCCCTCTACATGCAGGATCAGCCGGAGAAAATGGCGGAACGGGCGCGCGAATCGGTCGCGGACGGCTACAGCGCCATCAAGGTGCTCGTCGTGCCGATTTCCGAGCCGCTCGACGGCATGGCCCCGCTGCGCCACGCCGACCGCTGCATGGCGGCCATCCGGGAGGCCGTTGGCGACGACATCGACATCATGGTCGATCTGCATGGCCGCACCACGCCGGCCATGGCCATCCAGTTCGGTGAGGTCCTGCGACCCTATCGTCCCTGGTTCCTGGAGGAGCCGTGCCCGCCCGAGAACGTCGAGGGGATGGTCGAGGTGGCGCGCGCGCTGCCCGGCATTCCGATCGCCACCGGGGAGCGGCTGGTCACCCGGTTTCAGTTCCGGCCGCTGTTGGAGCGGGGCGCCTGCGCCGTGATCCAGCCTGACCTCTGTCATTGCGGCGGCCTTTGGGAAGCGCGCAAGATCGCGGCCATGGCGGAGACGTATTACGTGTCCGTGGCGCCGCACAACCCGTTGGGCCCGGTGGCGACGGCGGCGGCGATTCACTTCGGCATCGCCACGCCGAACTTCCTGATTCAGGAAGCGATCCGCTCGGACGTCCCCTGGCGGGACGAGGTGGTGCGCTATCCGGTTGAAGTCGTCGATGGCCGCGTCGGCGTGCCCGCGCGCCCCGGACTCGGCATCGAGGTCGACGAGGAGGCCGCGGCGCGGCATCCGTTCGCGCCGGAGATTCTCATCCAGCCGTACCATCGGGATGGCGCGGTTGCCGACTGGTAATCTCAACGACACGAGCAGGCATCTCGAATACGGCATGTCTGTGCCACGCCGCGCGATGGAGGGTTATCGTTGGAGGTGATTCGCTGGGGCATCCTGGGCACGGGCCGCATCGCGGAAACCTTCGCCACGGCGTTGGCGTCGTTGCCGGACGCGGGGTTGAC
>JBBRVX010000191.1:0-10497 GCA_038246475.1 Thermomicrobiales bacterium
CAACCCCCTCTATCTATATAGACACGACTTGCGAGAAAAAGTGCGCCATATCTGGGTAAAACTAGGTACGACACTGGATGGAGTAGTGCATGTTGCACAATGCGGCGCGCGGTGCTGCTCGCGATGGTTCCGCACGGAAGCCGCTGACCGGGGGGGTCCGCGGGAACAGGCCGCTCCGATCGCGACCAGCCCTCACCCCTAACCGCCACCCGCACGCAGGCACCCGGCCCAGTGCGCTAAGGAGAGGGGGGACGAAATGGAAATCTCATCGTAAAGGGACGTCTTCACCTGGATGTCGTATCACCTATGCTTTCATCGCCACATCATGAGACGCCACCCTGGAGCCGTGAATCTGAAATGCCCGAAGCGAAACCCATCCTCGCGCCAGAAGGCGTCCGGGATCGCCTGCCCGCCAACCCACGTTGCACTGATTGTGGCCTTACGCTCGCCGAGTCCTACGGCTGGTGCAGCAACTGTCGCGTTCCTTTTTGCCTCGCCTGTGGCCGCCTCCACTTCTGCACGCCATCCTGCCCAGCCAACGGCTGCCATGCTGGCCTCTGCGTCCGCCTCGTGCAGGATGGCCGGCTTTCGACCGTCTGGGGCCTGCCGGACGAGGGGTGAAGGGGGGAAGGGGGATAGAGGAGAAGCACAACCGGAGTCTCGTCCGTCTGTTTTGCCCCCTTGCCTCTTATCCCCCGGTTCCAACTGACACGAGTTGCATCATCCCCTCGAAGGCATGTGGGACGTCGCCAGCTTCGGGATCGGTCACGAAGCACATCAGCACCGCCTGGCCCTCTTCCAGATTCATCGTCACCCACTGGGTCGTGCCGGGCGACTGCACGCCGGACCAGGCCGCGGGCATCAACAAGTCCGGATTGATCATGTCCGGCGTGGGCGTGGCGCCCGTGCTGGGATCGAACATCATGGCAGCCATCAATTGATCCTGGGTGATCGGCTCGGGATATTGCAGCGCGATGATGAAGTGGGGCTGATCGCTTTCGTTATGCACGGCCACGACTTGCCGTCCCGCGGCGAAATCCCCCTGGACTTCGAAGGAAAAGCCGGCGCCACCTTTGCCGACCTCGTTTATGGTTACAGCCGCTTCTGGCTCCGCGCCTTCGATTGCGGCTTCAGGGTCGCCAGTGACGGTCAGCGCCGCCGCGGGAATCCCGGTCGACGGATCTTCGGCCCAGACGCCGTAATCGCCTGCTGGCAGATCGACGACCACCTCTGGCGAGAACGCCGAACCCGCGCCGATCAAGTAGGTATCGTAGAGCCAGACCAGCTCTTCGGAAGGCGGGCCATCTTCCGGAACCGGGGTTCCGGCCGCGAGCTCATCAGCCACCGACAGATCGTCGAGCGTTTTGCCATCAGCCAGCCGTGCGAAGCCACCGGTCGCATCGGGGCGGTCGGTTTCGTTCGCAAAATGCACCAGGTAGCGTCCGGCCGCGATCTCCTCCTGATCGATGCTGAATCCCTCATCGGTCAAGGTGACGGTCAGCTCCTGTAGACCAAGATCGGCGAACGCGCTCCCGGCCGCTGGCGTGGCGTCCTGCGCCAGCACGCCAGTCGCTCCCATGAGCCCGATCGCTCCGGCCGCGATCAAGGACACAATCCTCTCGTGCATGACTATCGCTCTCCCTCAAGATACCGACGATTTCGTCGCCATCATGCATGACATGGCTCACGTTGACAATAGGCGAGACGGCATGGGCGCCAGAAGCTCATCGTGTCGTCGCCCGACACCTGTCACCTACGGTCACCCGTCACTCACCCCGCGCACATCGAGGGCGTCGCGCAACCCGTCGCCGAGTAAGTTCAGCGCCATGACGGTGACGACGATGGCCAGCCCTGGGAAGACGCTGATCCACCAGGCCTGCCGGATAAAGTCGCGACCTTCGTTGAGCGTCAACCCCCAGGTCGGCGTGGCCGGGTTGACGCCCAGGCCCAGGAACGTCAGCGTCGATTCCGTGAGGATGCCGAGCCCGACCGCGAACGACAGTTGCACGGTCAGCGGCGCGATCAGGTTCGGCACGATGTGCCTGAACATCACCTCCCAGTCGCGCGCGCCGAGCGCTTTGGCGGCGGTGGTGAAGTCCGATTCGCGCAGGCTCAGCGTCTCGCCGCGCACGATCCGCGCAAAGTCATCGAAGTAGGCGACGGCGATGGCGATGACCACGTTACGGAACCCCGCGCCGAAGATGGCCACCAGCGCCACGGCGAGGATGATCACTGGAAAGGCCCAGAGCAGATCGACCGCCCGCGAGATGAGACTATCGACCCAACGCCCGTAGTAGCCGGCGGTCAGCCCCAGCAATCCGCCCACTACCAGGGCGATGGCGGCTGCCAGAAAGCCGACCGAGAAGGAGATGCGCGTGCCGATCAGCAGCCGGCTGAGGAGGTCGCGCCCGAACGAATCGGTTCCCATCGGATGCGCGAGGCTTGGCGCTTCGAGCAGGCCGAAATCGTCGGCGTCGGGATGATACGGAGCCATCCAGGAGCCAAAGATGGCGATGAAGGCCAGCATGGCGATGATCGCGAGCCCAGCCATCGCCTTGCGCTCCCGCCGCAGCCGTTGCAGCAGCCGCCCGCTTGTTGACACGACCCGCGGGCCTGGCGTCAGGAGCCCGGTGACCGGGGTGTCGGCGGCATCGAGGGCGGCGCCGGCGCTACGCATAGCGGATCCGCGGATCGAGGAAGGTGTAGAGGATATCGACAAATAAATTCGCCAGCACGAAGACGACCGAAATCAGCAAGATGACCCCCTGCACGATCGGGTAGTCGCGATCGAAGATGGCCCCCACCAAAATGCGGCCGAGGCCTCGGATCGAAAAGACGGTCTCGACCACCACCGCGCCGCTCAGCAGCAGCGCCAGTTGAATCCCGGCCACGGTCACCACCGGGATCAGGGAGTTGCGCAGGGCGTGGCGCAGCACCACTGATTGCTCGTGGACGCCTTTGGCCCGCGCGGTGCGCACGTAGTCGCTCGTCAGCACCTCCAGCAGGCCCGCCCGCACGAAGCGCATCAGGATGGCCGAGTAGCCCGCGCCGATGGCCAGGCCAGGCAGGATCAAGCGTTTCAGCCACTCCCCGACGCCGTCCTCGGCAATCTCTGAGTAGCCGATGGCCGGCAGCCACTTCAGCCGCACGGCGAAGATGAGAATGAGAATGATGCCGAACCAGAAGCTCGGCATGCTGACCCCGACAAACGCGATGATGCTGGCGAAATAGTCGGTCGGTTTGTTGCGCCGCAGTGCCGCGGCGATACCGGTTGGTATGGCAATGCTGGTGGCGATGAGGAAGGAGACGAGCGTCAGGCTCGCCGTCTTGGGTACGCCGCTCTTGATGGCGTCGGCCACCGTCTCGCCCGATGCGATCGAGCCGCCCAGATCGCCGCGCAGCACGTTCCCCATCCACTTGACATACTGCGCGGCTATTGGCTCGTCCAGGCCCAGCTTGTGCCGCAGAGCCTCCGCCGCTTGCGGGGTGTACTCCGGTCCCAGCATCTGGATGACCGGGTCGCCGGGGATCATCCGCAGCAGGAAAAAGACCAGGGTGGCGCAACCCCAGATGACGAACAGAGCGTGGATCAGCCGGCGAGCGATGTATTGGCCCAAGGCAATCCCCTGAGGTTGAGTCGTGCAGCGACGAGGGGGTAGGCGGCGACGTTCCGCGGGTGTCCGAAACGTGGCGCGGGAGCCGGGGACTGCGCACCGGCTCCCGCTCGATGGCCCCTACTGATCGAGCCAGACCTTTTCATAGTACCGCTGCTCGGGAATCGGCACGAACCCAGCCACGTTCTGATTAAACGCGACGAGGTCTTTGGCGTGATACGCGAAGGCCGCCGCCACATCCCGTTCCAGCACGCCCTGCAGCTCCTGAAAGAGGCGGGCCCGCTCGGCCTGATCGGACGTTTCGCGCGTGGCCTCCAGCAGCGCGTCGGCCTCCTCGCTCTTGTAGCCGTACGTGTTCCACGGCCCCTCGGAATAGAAGATGTTCCAGTGCCCGTCGTCGGGATCGGCGTCGACCACGCTGCCATGCAGGAACATGTCGTAGTCACCCGACTGCCAGCGTTCGTTGAACGTGGCCGCCTGCTGAAAGTCGACCTGGGGATCGAGGCCGATCTCGACCAGCGCTGTGCGCAGCACTTCCGTCGGTCGCTGCCCGATCTCCTCGGACGAAATAATCACCGGTTTGGCGCCGACGATGCCCGCCTTTTCCGCCAGCGCCTTCGCTTCTTCCAGATTGAACGCCTGTGGATTCTCCACTTGATCCGGCGGCAGATAGGCCCAGCCAAAGGCCGGGGCAATGGCGCCCACGGCGGGAATCGCCAGGCCGAAAAACGCCGTTTCGACCATCGCCTGGCGGTCGATCGCTTTCGATACGGCCATCCGCGCGTCGATATTGTCCCACGGTGGCCGCGCGTAGTTCATCACCACACCGCGCCAACTCGTGCTCGGACCTTCGACCACGATCAGATCGGGGTTGGCGGCCAACTGCTCGAACAGCGTTGCCGGGGCGGGGTCGATCAGGTCGATATCGCCGGCCTCCAGCGCGCTCACCCCGCTGGAGGGCTCGGGGATCAACTGGATGTCGATGGTGTCGAGGTGCGGACGGCCACCATACCACTCATCGAAGGCCGCGAGCTGCAGGCCGCTGCCCACCTTCACGCTCTCCGGCACAACCATGAACGGTCCCGATCCAACCGGCGTGATGCCGAACTGCTCGTCCCCCATCTCTTCCACGACACGCTTCGGCACTGGCGTCAGCGCCCGCCCCGGACCCCGCGTACAGGCCACCGCCAGGAAGGGCGCAAAGGGCGCGCTCAGGGTGATGGCAATGGTGAGGTCATCGGGCGTCTCGAAGCTGTCGACGAGTTGCAGCTTGTTGGCGTGCGGCGAGGCGAAATCGGGATTCGTCGTCCGTTCGTAGGTGTATCGCACGTCCGCCGAGGTGAGCGTATCGCCATTGTGGAAGGTCAGGCCGGGCCGCAGCGTGAAGGCGTACTCCCGGCCGTCTTCGGAAACGGTCCAACTCTCCGCCAGATCCGGGATCAGTCCCAGCTCCTGGTCGAACTGCACCAGGCTGGAAAAGATGCTCGGCAGCACCGAGCCGGCCACTACCCCTTGCGAGAGCAGTTGGGGATCGAGCGTGACGATCTGGCTGATCAGAAAGCCAAGACGCAGAGTTCCCCCCTGCTTCGGTTCATCCTGACGCGCCGCGCGCACAGCAGATGCGCTCGTTGCCATCCCGCCGCGCGCCTCCAACTGCCGCGCGAAACCCATCGCCCCCGTGGCCGCGGCTACCTGCATCAGGGTGCGTCGGGAAACCCGAGGTCCACTGAGAACGCTCCAATCGATGCCGCTCATGAATGCTCCTCCAGGTGTATGCAGGCGCCTCGGCGAGCCCTTCTGGTCACTGAACCCATCTTCGTGCCGCGATGCCCAGAAAAACGCCCTGGGCAAACGGAGTTCTAACGGTCGAGCCAGACCGTCTCCAGATAGCGCATCTCCGGGATCGGGTTGTACCCTTGCACGTCCATCGCGAATCCGGTGATATCCTCGGTGTGGTAGAGGAATGCATACGCCACGTCGTTTTGCAGCAATGACTGAATCTGCTGAAACTCCTTGGCCCGCTCCGCCTGGTCGCTCGTCTCGCGCGTGGCTTCCAGCAGCGTATCCACCTCTGGATTCTTGTAGCCGAAGGTGTTCCACGGTCCTTCGGAATAGAAGAAATTCCAGTGCCCATCGTCCGGATCGGCGTCGACTACGCTGCCATTGATGATCCAGTCGAAGTCGCCCGCCGTCCAGCGCTCGTTCCACGCCGCCTGCTGCAACAGCTCGAACTGGACGTCCAGGCCGAGATCGCTGAGCTGATTGCGCAGCACCTCGGCTGGCCGCTGACCATCGGCGGTGCCCATGATCGACGGCTTGGCCCCCACAATGCCGGCCTTTTCCGCAAGCGCTTTCGCTTCATCCAGATTGAAGGCCTGGGGCGTGGTCGTTTCGCTCGGCGGAATGTAGGCCCAGGCGAACGCCGGCGCGATCGGACCGATGCCCGGCGTGGCCAGCCCAAAGAACGCGGTCTCCACCAGTGCGTCACGGTCGATCGCTTTTGCTACCGCCATCCGCGCGTCGAGGTTCTCCCAGGGTGGCCGCGCGTAGTTCATGGCCAGCCCGATCCAGTTCGTCCCCGGCAACTGTACGAGGGTGACATCGGGATTTTCGGCGAGTTGTGCCACGCCGATCGCCGGCACGATGTCGAGCATATCAACGTCGCCCGCCTCCAGCGCGCTGATGCGGCTCGAAGGCTCGGCGATGATCGTGACTTCGATCTTGTCGAGGAGTGGCCGCCCCCCGTACCAGCCGTCAAACGCCACCAACTCGAATCCGCTGCTCAAATCGGCGGTCTCGGCCACGAGTGAGAACGGGCCGCAGCCAACCGGCGTCTGGTCGAACTGCTCTTCGCCCATCTCCTCGAAGGCGCGTTTGGAAATCGGGGTCAGAGCGCGGCCGGGGCCGCGGCTGCACGCCACGGCCAAAAAGGGCGCGAACGGCGCGCTCATGGTGATGTTTACGGTAAGATCGTCAGCCGCCTCGATCGATTCGACCAGCGCCAGCTTGTTCGCATGCGGCGAGGCGAAATCGGGATCGATGTTTCGCTCATAGGTGTAGACGATGTCCGCCGCCTTCAGGGGATCGCCATTGTGGAAGGTCAGCCCGTCACGCAGGGCGAAGCTGTAGTTGAGGCCATCTTCGCTCACCGTCCACGTTTCGGCGAGATCCGGAATCAGTCCCAGCTCCGCATCGAACTGCACCAGGCTGGAGAAGATGTTCGCGATCAGCTCGCCCGCGACGATGCCGAGGTTCACCTTGGCCGGATCGAGGTTCGGGATCTGGCTGATGCCGAACCCGAGTTTCAGCGTGCCGCCCTGTTTCGGCTCCCCCTGCGCCAACGCGGAACGCAACGCCATCGAACCCTGCCCAGGCGCGGCGCCAACCAGCGCCAGCCGGCGGGCGTAGTCCGTCGCCCCAGCCGCGAGGGCGACCGTGAGCAGTGTCCGGCGCGAAACACGCGGTCCACTCAGAACGCTCCAATCGATCGCTGTCATCGGTGGCTCCTCCTCCGCGGGTGATGGGGTGATAGGGTGATAGGATGATGGGGAGAACGAAGGTCATTCGCCGAAAATCCGTCCTCCCTGTCACCCTATGACCCCATCACCCTATCACCCCATGACCCACACCGCTACAGCCCGATCGCCATTCCCTCGGCCCGCGGGTCGGAGCCGCCGGCCAGAACCCCGGTCTCTGGGTCGCGGGCGATGACCTGGACGGAGCCTCCAGCCCCCCAGGCGCCAACGCGCTTGAGCGGGTAACCCATGCCTTCCAGGGCGGCAATCGTCTCGTCGCCCAGGCGATCCTCGACCTCCAGCGAGAAGGCATCGCCGCGCTCGGCCGGATACGTCGCCGGCCCCATCTGCCAGCGCGGAAGCTCGCTTGCCTGCTGCACGTCGAGTCCGCCGTCGATCAGCCCCGTGATCGTCTGCACGTTCCACTGCGGTTGGTAGTCGCCGCCCGGGGTGCCTCCCACCAGCACCGGGGTTTTTTCCTGGTCGGCGATCAGATAGCAGTTGAGCGTGTGCATCGTCCGCTTACCCGGTTCGTAGATATTCGGATGGCCGGGCTCCAGACTAAAGCAGTGCCCCGCCCGGTTGGTCAGCAGGATGCCCGTGTCACCAGCCACGACCCGCGAGCCATAGCCGTCGGAGAGGGTCCAGATCAGCGAGATCATCAGCCCGTCCCTGTCGATCGCCACCATCGAGGTGGTGTTGCCGCCGGCAATCGTCCCAGCTTGCTCGTCGACGACGCGGTTTGCATCAATCGTCGCGAAGCGTTCGGCCGCCCACTCCCTTGAGAGCAGGGTCTTCGTTGGTGTCTCGACGAAGCGGGGATCGCCCGCGTAAGCCAGCCGATCGGCAAACGCCAGCCGCAGCGCGGAAATCTCCGTATGGACCCCCGCGGCCGAGCTCACGCCGAGCTCTCCCAGCGCTGCTTGCTCGCAGATGTTGAGCGCTTCGAGCACCACGAAACCCTGCGTGGGAAGCGTCGTCTCGTAAATCGTGTAATCCCGGTACGTCGTCGCCAACGGCGCGCCCACGTCCGTTTCGTGATCGGCAAAATCGTCTTCGGTCAGCGCGCCGCCGTTCTCCCCCAGAAAGGCGGCAATCGCCTTTGCCAGAGCGCCGCGATAGAAGAGATCAGGCCCGCCGCGCGCGATCCGCGAGATGGAGCGGGCCAGATCGGGTTGGCGCAGGAGTTCGCCTGGCTTGGGCGGCGTGCCGTTCGGCAAGAAGACCGCGGCGGTCGTCGGATAAACCCGCAAGGCGTCCGCGAGATGCTCGATCGTCCTCGCCTCCGCCGGTGAGATTGGAAATCCGGCAGCGGCATAGCCGATCGCCGGCGCCGCCAGCTCGGCGAAGCCGCGCGTGCCGAAGCGGTCGAGCAGGGCGAAGCAGCCGTCGACGAACCCCGGCACGGAGGGAGAGAGGGGCCCATGCTGGGCCATCACCCGGCGGCCATCCTTCGTTACTTCTCCCCGTTCGGTCATCAATTCGATCGAGGCCCCGCGCGGCCCGATGCCGCTCCCCTGGAAAGCGAGCAGATCATCAGCGCCCCACGCCCCACTCGCGTCCGGCCGGGCCACGATGGCGAAGAGATCGCCGCCGATGCCGCAGCGGCTCGGCATCACCACCGTGCCCACCATCGCCGCCGCGACCGCCGCATCGACCGCATTGCCGCCCTCCGCCAACACCCGCAATCCAGTCGCGGAGACGAGCGGATGCTGCGCCGCCACCATCCCGCCGCGCGCCAACGTTGGGCTGACGCGCCGCGTTTCGCCACTCGTCGCGCTGGCGAGCGCGACTGACCCCGGAAATCCCAATGCCATGAACCCCACTCCCTTGCGAGTTTTGCGAGAATCGTTAAGGCAGCGATCATAGCGGAAAGCATTCGACCCAGAGATGCAAAGACACGCGAAGGGCTTGTGATCGGAATGCCAGAGGAACGCCCGATTGGGATCATGCGCGGCGATGGCGAGCGCAGCCATGCCGTAAAGCGGATCGAGCTCTTCTTCGATCTCGTCTACGTCTTCGCCATCATCCAGCTTTCGCAGTCCCTCCTCGAGCATTCCGATCCGCGCGGCGCGTTGCATACGGCGCTCCTCCTGCTGGCGGTCTGGTGGGTGTGGGTCTACACCATCTGGTTCACGAACTGGTTCGATTCCGGTCGCCGGCCGGTGCGCGTCCTCCTCATCGCCCTAATGGTGGGGAGCCTGCTAATGTCGGCGGCCATCCCGGAAGCGTTCGGCGACCGCGGCATGCTCTTTGCTGCCTCCTATGTTGCCATTCAGGTTGGGCGTAACCTGTTTGTGGTCCTGGCGTCGAGCAGAAACCGAGTCATGCGGGAGAACTTCCAGCGTCTCCTCTACTGGGCGGTCTTCGCTGGACTCTTTTGGATCGCCGGCGCACTCGTGGCCGGTCCCAGGCGCGAGTGGCTCTGGATCGCCGCGGTCGGGCTGGACTATCTCGGCCCAGCGGTCTCTTTCTATGTGCCGGGTTTGGGCCGGTCCGCAACGAGTACCTGGAACATCAGTGGCGAGCATATGGCGGAACGGCGCCAGCTCTTCCTGATCATTGCTTTGGGCGAATCGATTCTGGTCACCGGGGCGGCATTCGCCGGGCTGGATGAAACCCCGGCCGTTTTGGCCGCGTTCGTGGTTGCCTTCCTCGGCAGCGTGGCCCTGTGGTGGGTCTACTTCGATCGCGCCGCGGGCAGTGCCGAGGAGAACATCGCCCGCTTGGACGATCCTGGAGCCCTGGGACGATCCGCCTACACCTATTTTCACCTGCCGATGGTGGCGGGATTATCGTCACGGCAGTTGGCGATGAATTGGCCATCGCGCACCCGCTCGATCACGCCTCGCTGCCAACGATCATCGCCGTTCTCGGCGGTCCGGCGCTCTTTCTCATGGGGCATCTGCTGTTCAAACGCGCGGTCTTCGGCATCTGGTCCGTGCCGCGCATGGCGGCAATCGTGCTCCTGGTGGCGGTAGGCTTCCTCGGCGGAGATTGGCCAGCGTTGGTCCTGGCCATCGCCGCTCTGCTGGTCGTCGTCGCGGTCATCGTGTGGGACGTGCAAACGCTCGACAAGCGGGAGGCGGCGCACGTCAGCTAGTGGCATCATCGGTGGAGGAGAAATCCCATGCCTCTCGTCTTCGCGGCCATCGCGCCGCACGGCTTCCCGATTATTCCTGACCTCAGCGACGACGCCGAAGGCGCGTTGGCCACCCGCGCCGCCATGGAGGAGCTGGGGCGGCGCGCCAAAGTGGCAGGCGTCGAGGCGCTGGTCCTTGCCGGGCCGCACGGCGTCCGTGTCAACGGCGCTGTCTGCCTCGCCGATACCGCGCGCGCGGCTGGGACCCTGGCCTGGCAGGGACGCG
>JBBRVX010000192.1:0-10346 GCA_038246475.1 Thermomicrobiales bacterium
CACTCACCTGGATCGGCGCGGGGTAGGGGGTCGCGATGCCGTTGTTGGGGATGGCGATCTGGCCGGTGTTGAAGAAGGAGCGGGTCACGTTCTTGTGACGTTTGCCGGCCTCGGCGAGATGCACACCGCCAGCCAGCGGAAGAACCAATAGCCCGATCAGGACGAGGCGGGAGAAGCGTGAAAGCATGACGAGCCTCCTCTCGGCGGTCTTCAGATGGATGCCTATCCTATCACGCGGCCGCGCAGGAACCGCTCCCGAAGAAGGGGGTGCAGGGGGTGCAGGCTGCGAGACACTGGAGCGGGCGCACGCTTCGATGCGCGAGGGGCCGGGAATCGGGAGAGCGCTCCACGACGGCCGCGCATTCGATTAGCGATCGCGCGCCACGCCACGCCAGGTCTCGGTCCCCTACGACTCCGGAAGAAGCCGAATCCAGGGCGTTTCGGCGCCGATCGTCGTCGTGGCGCCGTGGCCGGGGTAGACAGTCGCTGTCTCCGGCAACTCGGCGACAAGGCGGCGCAGGCTGCGATTCATGACCGTCTGATCGGCGCCGGGCAGGTCGGTGCGGCCATGACCGCCGGGAAAGAGGACATCGCCGCCGAGGAAAACGGTTGATCCCTCGTCGACCAGGGCGATGTGAGACGAATCATGCCCGGGCAGATGCATCACCTGGAAGGTGTGGCCGCCCAGCGTCACCGTAGCGCCGTCGTCGAGGGTGGTGTTCGTCTCCACCGGCGGTATGGGCACGGGAGGATCGAAGAAGGGCGCGGGGCTAGCCAACCGTTCGACCGCCAGGGGATGCGCCAGCAACGGGGCGCCCGTGGCTTCGGTTAGGGCCAGCGCATCGGCGACGTGGTCCCAGTGGGTGTGGGTGATGACGATCTGCCCGATCGTCCAACCGCGCTTGGCCGCCTCGGCGACGATGGCGGCGGTCGTGCCATAGGGCGCATCGATCACCAGCGCATCGCCCGTGGCGCTGTCGGCGACGAGATAGGCGTTCGTCTGCACGGGACCGCCTGGGAAGGTCACGATTTCCAGGGGCATGGCTCTCCCTTATGTTCTGCATGCGCGTCATCATCACGCGACGGATCGTCAATGCGCGAATGGTAGCCTCCCACCTGGCGCATCGACCGCGCTTACTGGCCCGCCAGGAGCGCGACGATGGGGGCGAACGATGCGATGTGCTCCTCGACCCCCGTGTTGATCACGATGTAGGAGATACCGAGCTCGTCACGCCGCCGGCGTAGATCGTCCGCGATCTGCGCGGGAGTGCCAATCAGGACGTGCGGCGAGGCGAGGAGCTGCTCCGATGTCAAACCGGGCAGCGCGGCTACATGCCGCTCCGCGGCGCCCTGGCGGTCGTCGGTGATCTCGAAGACGAAGATGAGGATATTCAGCTCGGGGCTCCGCGATGCCTCCTCCGCGGCCTCCCGCACCCATCGCACCTTGCGCTGGACGGCATCCTCCGTCACATCAGCCTGATCGAGCCCACCATCGGGCAGCGCCTTCGGGGCCAGTCCCACCATATCGGCCTCCCGTGCCGCGAACGAGAGCAGGCGCCGCCCGCCGCCGCCGATGTAGAGGGGCGGATGGGGCTGCTGGACGGGCTTCGGCGCGCCCTCGAGCCCGGCGATACGATAGTGCTCGCCCGCGAAGTCGAGTGGTCCTTCGGCGGCCAGACCCTTGAAGATCCGTACTGCCTCTTCCATCCGCGCCACGCGGACGCCAGCGGGATCGAAGGGGATGCCGGTCATGTCGTACTCGGACTTCAGCCACCCCGCTCCGATGCCGAACTCGAAGCGCCCATCGGAAAGGAGATCGATGGTCGCGGCCTCTTTGTAGAGGAGCGCCGGATGCCGGAAGTCGTTGCAGAAGACCCAGCTTCCCAGCCGCAGACGCTCCGTGGCGTCCGCGGCGGACATCAGCGCCGGCACAGTCGCCAACGTACCTGGGAAGTGATCGGGGACGGTGAGGACGGAGTAGCCGAGCGCTTCGACCCGGCGCGCTTTCTCTATCCACTCCCGCCGCGATCCCGCGCTCGCAGCCGTGATGCCGAACCGAAACGGACGGTGCTCGCTCATCGGGTGCGCTCCTTTGTCCACATTGTGCACCCCTCGCCGCGGCGCAGAGGCGAAAGGCGGAGTCAGCGTTCGGTCATGGCGAGCTTGGCGCCAAGGAGGACAAAGGCACCGGCAAAGGTGCGGCGCATCCAGGTCAAGACCCGCGGCCGGGAGACAACGTGGGCGCCAATCGCGGCGGCAAAGAGGCCGTAGCCGATGAAGACGACGAGCGTCAGGAGCATGAAGACGCCGCTCAGCCCGAGCATGCGCGAGACCGCATCGGGCTCACTTGTGCTGACAAACTGCGGCAGGAAGGCCAGGAAGAAGATCGACAGCTTCGGATTGAGGACGTTGACGAGAATGGCGGAGCCAATCACCTGGCGTGTCGATCTGGCGTCGACGTCCATGTCCACCTGCAGCGCGCCCTGCTCGCGCAGCGTGTTCCAGGCCATGTAGAGGAGATAGGCCACGCCCAGGTACTTGAGGGTCTGGAACGCGAGCGCGCTGGTGTGCAACAACGCCGCGGCGCCCATGATCGCGGCGACGATATGGGGAACGATGCCGAGGGTGCAGCCGACCGCGGCGACGATGCTGGCGCGCTTCCCTCGCGAGAGGCCGGCGGCGAGGGTCAAGAGCACGCCAGTGCCGGGCGTGGCCACGATGATCAACGACGTGACCAGAAACTCGATGCTCAAAGCGTGCCTCCTGACAGACGAGACCATGCGGTGACTGACAACAGCTTCCGCGTTCAGTATGCCCTCTCCTCGCGGTGAAAAGCGGCGGCGGCCGGAGGAGCAGGGGAATCCCAGTTGACAGGCATGCCCGCTCGGCATACGCTACTAAAACGTTTTAGTAGCGAACTGGCCAGGCCATGTCGAATCAGCGGGTCACAATCCGTTCTGTGGCGGATGCGGCTGGGGTCTCGATGTCGACCGTCTCGAACGTCCTCAGCGGACGGCACGAGCAAATGGCGGTCGAGACCCGCGAGCGGGTGCTGGCCGCCATCGAGCAACTGAACTTCCAGCCGAACCATGTCGCCCGCAGCCTGGCCACCAAACGGACGGCAACCATCGGGCTGATCATGGGCGACGTCACCAACTCGCTCTATCCCCCGGTGACGGTCGGCGCCGAGGAGGCCTGCCGCCAGGCGGGCTATGGCCTGCTGCTGGCCACGGCCGAAGACAGCGCCAGCGAGCGCCGCAGCGTGGAGCTCATGCAGGCCAAACGCGTCGATGCGCTGGTGCTGTTTGCCATCTCGTATTTCGATGTGGAGAGCAATCATCTGAGCGCGGCGCAGTCCGCCGGGATGCCGGTGGTGGCCATCAATCGCTTTCTGCCGGAGGACACCCCGCTCTCGGCCGTCTGGTTCGATCACCAGGCGGGCGGGGAGCTGGCCACCCGGCATCTGGCCGATCTCGGCCATCGCCGGATCGCGCACATCGCCGGGCCGGCCAACCGCATGACCGGCATTCAGCGCCGGCAGGGGTACGAAGCGGCGCTGACGGCAGCGGGCATCCGCATCCATCCATCGCTGATCGCCGAGGGCGACTACTCGTTTGCCAGCGGTGAACGCGCCATGCTGACGCTCTGGCAGGAGCGGCCCACGGCGGTCTTCGTCGCTGGCGATGTGATGGCGCTCGGCGCGATGCGAGCGCTTGCCCGGCTCGGCGTGCGCGTGCCGGACGAAATCTCACTGGTGGCCTTCGGCAATCCCGATTGCGTGCGTTACGCGACCCCAGCGATCACGACGATCGACCTGCCGGTGGCCACCGCGGGACGGGTGGCCGTGGAACTGGCGTTGCGCCGCATGCAACGCCCCGAGGAAAAGGAGGTGCGGTTGCTGGAAACCTCGCTGCTGGTCCGGGAGACGACGGCTCCTCCGGCCGCATGATCGGCGCCGCATGGGACCGATCAACGGCGTTCATTGACGATGGTCTTTTCCATTTGGCAGGAGTGCAAGGGCAAGGAGCTTGAGATGGAGAGGTCGGCAACACCGCAACATGGGCGCGCCGCAGCGCGTCGCCTGAACCGGCGCCGGTTCGTGGGGGCCGCCGCGGGGGCGGCGATCGCCGCTCCCGCGCTGCTGCGCGCGCCATGGTCGGCCGGCGCGGCCGCGGAGCTCAACTTCACCGTCTGGAACTACGCGGTCGATATCGTGCAGGACAATGTCAACCGTTTCCAGGAACTCAACCCCGGCATCACCGTGCAGGTCAGCGACTTCGGCTGGCCGGTGTTCCACGAGACGATGGTCAACCGCTTCATCTCGAAGACGCCGACCGACGTGTCGTACAACGGCGGCAACTGGCTGAACGAGTTTGCTGCCGCCGGCTGGGTGGTTCCCCTGGAGGATCACTTCGATTGGGCCGCCGGCTATCAGGAGAAGGTGCTCCCCTTCGCCTGGCAGGACATGACCTTCAACGGCAAGGTCTATGGCCTTCCTTACTATGCGGACACGATCACCTTCATGTACAACGCCAAGGTGCTGGAGGATGCCGGCATCAGCGCGCCGCCCACGACCTGGGAGGAAGTCACCGAGCAGTCGCTGCAACTCAAGGAGGGGGGTATGGAGCACCCCTTCGCCTACGAGTTCGCCAACACCCTGCCGAATGTCAGTGAGGCGTTCGCCAGCATGGTCTTCGGGCGCGGCGGCGAGCTGATCGACGAGGAGAACAGTCCACTCTGGACCGATCCCGAGAGCCCGGCGGCGCAACAGCTCACCTGGCTGGTCGACGCCAAAAACGAGCATGACATCCTGGCGATCCTCGACCACGAGACGACGATCACCAAGGCGATGGGCACTGGGCAGCACGCCTTTACGGTGATGTACAACTACAACCTGGCGGCGCTGAACAACGCGGCAACCTCTCCGCGGGCGGGGGAGTTCGCGCTGGCGCTGATGCCAGGCGAAACGCACGAGTGCTACGGCTTCGCCAAGTTCTACAACATGACCCAGATGGCGGTGGAGCGCGGCCCGGAGGTGATCGACGCGGTCGGCAGCTTCATCGAGTACTTCGCCGGTGAGGTCGATGGCACGTACCCCGTCGCCAAGCGCTGGGCCGTCGAGCAGGGGCTCGGCTTCGGCCAGACCGCGCTGCTGGATGACCCCGAGGTGATCGAAGCCTATTCCGCCTGGGTCGACATCGATCTCTGGCGCGAGCAACTGGAGCTGGCGCGGGCCCGGCGGCAGACGATCTGGTACGGCATCTGGAGCGAGACGTTCCACCCGCTGCTGGGCCAGGCGCTGGCTGGCGAGATCGACGCCGCGGCGTGCCTGCAACTGGCCGCGGATTCGTGGAACGAGCTGAAGGCGAGCGTGGAGGGGTGATAGGATCATAGGGTGATGGGAAGAGACGGCAAGACGGCAAGACGGCGAGACGGCAAGACGAGTCGTGAGTCGGAAGTCGTGGGTCGTGCCTCGTCCTCCCTATCACCCCATCACCCCATGACCCCATCACCCTTGCGTTTGGAAGGCGCGTTGATGGCAGCGCCGGTGCTGCTGCTGGTCGCCATCTTCACGATTTATCCAGTGGGGCGGGCGATCTACCAGAGCCTGCGTATCGAATCGCCGATCTTTCCGGCGCGCTTTGTCGGGTTGAAAAATTATCAGGATGTGATCGGCGGCCTCTTCTTCAAGGAGGCCGCCATTACTACGCTCTGGTTCGCGGCGATCACCGTGCCGATCCTGGTGGTGATTGGGGTGCTCACGGCGCTGCTGCTGAACGAGTCGTTCGTGGGCAATGCCCTGTTGCGCGTCGGCATGCTCCTCCCCTGGGCGCTGCCGGCCACCGTGGCCGCGCTGATCTGGAAGTGGATCTTTCTCGATAGCTGGGGGGCGCTCAATGCCGGGCTCTACGCGACAGGGCTGATCGACAACTACATCCCCTGGCTGACCACGCCGAGCTTGGCCAGGATGGCGGTGATCGTGGTCTTCATCTGGACGCAGTTGCCGCTGGTGGCCATCTTTCTGCTGGCCGCGCTCCAAGCGATCCCGAACGAGCTGTACGACGCGGCGGCGATCGATGGCGCGGGGGTCGCCGGCCGCTTCTGGAACGTGACCTTCCCCGGCATCCGGCCGATGCTGGTCATCGTGACGCTCTACGAAACCTTGATGGCCTTCACCAACTTCGACATCGTCTACGCGCTGACCCAGGGCGGACCGGGCACGGCGACGACGATGGTGACCTATTTCACCTGGGTCGAAAGCTTCAAGAAGCTCGACTTCGGGAAGGGCTCGGCGCTGGCCGTGCTGATCGCCATCGCCTCGCTGGCGCTGATCCTGGTTCTGGTGCGGGCCATTCCCAAGGGCGCGCTGGTGGAGGAGCGGACGTGAGGAAGCGATCCCCCTTGCGCCGCGCGGTCATCTACGGCGGGGCGATTCTGCTGGCCCTCTTCTGGTTCGCCCCGTTCGTGCTGGTCGTGGTGGGGAGTGTGCTGCCGGAGGTCAACCTCCTCTCCTATCCGCCAACCTGGTTCGCTGACCCGCCCAATCTGCAAACGTACCAGTACATCTTCACGGGGAAGATCCCGGAGAGCTTCGAGCAGCGCGGGGCGCTACGCAGCATGATCTCCAACGAAGTGCGCGACGTGCCTCGGGCCATTTTCAATAGCATCGTGGTAGCCACGGCGGTGATGCTGATCAATGTCCTGCTGGGGAGCCTGGCCGCCTATGCCTACGCCCGCATTCGTTTTCCCGGTCGCGCGGCGTCGTTCAACTTCGTGCTGATGAGCCGGTTGATCCCGACCGTGGCCATCGCGGTGCCCTACTACCTGATCGTGCAGCGGTTCGGCGGCATCAACAGCTACTGGGCGCTGATCGCCATCTACTCGGTACTGACCCTCCCCTTCACGACGCTGGTGCTGACGCTCTATTTCCGGGGCTTGCCGGTGGAGATCGACGAGGCGGCACGGGTGGAAGGAGCCTCCTCCTGGCGGATCCTCAGGGACATCGCCATCCCGCTGGCGCTGCCGAGCATCATCGGGGCGGGGCTCTTCGCCTTCATGCTGGCCTACAGCGAGTTTCTTTTCGCGCTGTTCATCACGACGACCAGCGACCGGCGCACGCTGCCGGTCATCCTGGGGGCGCTCTCGGCTAACACCGACGTCACCTGGAACATGCTGATGGCCAGCATCACCGTCGGCACGATCCCGACATTGATTTTGGCTATCCCGGTGTGGCGCTTCATGGTGCGCGGGCTGACGAGCGGGGCGGTGCGGGGGTAACGGGACGGAGGACGGAGGACGGAGGTCGGGAGTCGAGGAGTCGTCCGTCCCCCGATCACCCTATCACCCGTCACCCGTCACCCAACAACGAATGGCCTCTTGACGCGGTGGATTGATTCCCCTAAGATAATCAAACCGTACAGTACGGTTTTATGATCGAGGAGGCGATGACAAGCGTGCACGGCGGGCGGCGCGAGGCCAGGGCGGAAGCAAAACGGACCCAGATCGTCGGCGGCGCGCAACGCCTCTTCCTCGCGCAGGGCTATGCCGCCGCCAGCACCGACGCCATCGCCGCCGAAGCGGGGGTCTCCAAGCAGACCCTCTACGCCTACTTCCCCAGCAAGGAAGAGCTGCTCGTCGCCGTCCTGCGGCGCCTCATCAGTCCGGCGTCCCCCGATGAGCTGATGCTGTTCGGGCTGGACCAGTCTCCAGCCGATCGCGTCGCTCTGCGGCGGGTGCTCATTGACCTGGCAGAGCGGATGATCGCCGCCGTGATGCAGTCCGCCTATCTGGCCCTCCTGCGGGTGATCATCGCCGAAGCGCCGCGCCAGCCCCATCTGGCCGACCTCTACCGCGCGACCGTGCCGGAGCGGGGGCTCCTCGCCGTGACGAGCCTGCTGGCCCGCGCGGCAGAGAACGGCGTCGTGGTCATTGCCGACCTGGACGCCGCCGCCCGGCTCTTCATTGGCGCACTGCTCACCTACGCCTTACTTGACGGGCTCTTCGTCGTCGATGGGCCGCCGCGGCCACCCTCATCCGAGCGGATCGAGGCGATCGTCGATCTCTTCCTGCGCGCGGTGGCCTGATGGACCGCGGTGCGCGTCGACCGCAAAGGAGCACCACCTGATGGACCATTCCCTGCACCCGATCCAGGCAGATCCAACCGCGCCCCCACTCGACGTGCCGATCCTGATCGTCGGCGCGGGGCCGACGGGGCTGACCATCGCCAACGTGCTGGCCCGCGCCGGGGTGGCGTTCCGGATTATCGACCAGAAAACCGGCCCCGTCGTCGAGTCGCGGGCCGTGGTGATGCACGCCAGAACCCTTGAGCTGCTGGCCAAGCTCGGCCTGGCCGACCGCGCCGTCGCCGAGGGGCAGCGGATCGGCTCCATGCAGCTCTACCGCGAGGGCAACCCCGTGGGCGAAGTCACCTTCTTCGAGGCCGGCCAGGACGACCGCACTCCCTACCCATTCGCCCTGATCTTCGAGCAGAGCAAGACGGAGCGGCTCCTGCTGCAGGGCCTGGAGGAGGCGGGAGGGGAGGTCGAGTGGTCCACTTCGCTCCGCGCCATGCAACGATTTCCGGATCACGTCCAGGCCATCATCGTGCGGTCGGATGGTAAGGAAGAGACGATCGAGGCGGGCTGGGTGGTTGGCGCCGATGGCGCGCACAGCCCCGTCCGGCACGCCCTCGGCCTGGGGTTCGCCGGCGAGACCTACGAGCAGACCCTCTTCCTGGCGGACGTCGATCTGGAATGGGGCCTACCAGACGGGAAGGCCCAGGCAGAGATTACCCGTGACGGCTTTCTGATGTTCTTCCCGATGCCGGGTGAACGGCATTATCGTCTGGTCGGCAACTTGCCGGCGGAGATGCAGCAGAAGGATACGATTACCCCTGCCGAGGTCCAACAGATCCTCGATCGCCAGAGCGCCCTGCAGCCTCGTATCACGGCGAGCCGCTGGACATCGGTCTACCGCACCCATCACCGCATGGCGGAGCGTTTTCGCATTGGGCGTGTCTTTCTCGTCGGTGATGCCGCCCACGTCCATAGTCCCGCCGGCGCCCAGGGGATGAACACCGGCATTGGCGATGCCTACAACCTGGGATGGAAGCTGGCGCTCGTCGCCAAAAGCGAGGCGGATGCCGCGCTCCTCGAGTCGTACGAGGCGGAGCGCATCCCGTTCGCGCGGGCCATTCTCAACGGGACGGACCGCGGCTTCCATCTGCTGGATACGACCGCCCCGCTGACGCGACGGCTCAAGATGCTCGCCGTTCCGCTGGCATTCAGCATGGTGTCCCGAGCACCGGCCGCCCAGAGGCGGTTGTTCTGGATGATGTCTCAACTCTGGACGAGCTATCGCGACAGCCCGGCCGTGGCCGAAGCAGGGCCGATCGGGCGGTTGCCGCGGGCCGGCGACCGCGCCCCCTACGGCCGCTTCGACGCTGGTAATGAGGCAGGCACGAGCATCTTCGATATGCTCGTTGGCCCGGATCACCATCTGCTGCTCTTCGCCGGGCTGCGGCCCGACCCCGCCGCGCTGGAGGCGGCGCGGGAGGTCATTGCCCTACTGCTGGAGAGCCGCGCGGCGCCGATCCGCCTGCATGTCATCGCCGCGGAGAACCGCCAGTTGCAGGAGCGGTACGGGGCGGACGTGCCGACGGTGGTGCTGGTGCGGCCCGACGGCCAGATCGCCTTCCGCGGCGATGCCGCCGATATCGTCCCGCTGACGCGCTACCTCGACCGTTGGTTCAGGCAGCGGCCAGCCGCGGAGTTGGTGGGCGCCATGTTGCTGCCCAAGTTCGTTGCTCACTAGCGTGACAAGGAGGATGCCATGAACGTTGTGGCCAAGGCTGGGCAAGTGATGCTGGGTGCAGCATTCCTGGGCGCCGGCGCGCAGAAGTTGACCGGCGCCGACCAGATGGTCGACGAGTTCGCCCGCTTCCGCTATCCGCCATGGTTCCGGGTGGCGACGGGGGCCGTGGAGGTGAGCGGGGCCATGGGGATGCTGCTGGGCCTCACCCGGCCAGTCCTCGTGCCCGTGGCCGGGCTGCTCCTCGCGATGACGATGGGCGGGGCCATCATCACCCGGGCACGATTCGACGATCCCCTTTCCAGCATGGCCCGTCCCGCCGTGCTGATGATCCTGGCGCTGGCAGTTGCCGCCGCGCGCTTGCGGCTGCCCGGCGGCGTATATGGCTCAATCAGCGAGGCGGCCTAACTCGCGGACCATCCAGCAGCGTGCGCATGGCAGCACCCTGGCGCCCATGAAGTGGAGAGCACGGAGATGGCATTGCAGGTGATCGGCGCGGGGTTCGGGAGGACCGGCACGCTTTCGCTGAAGGCGGC
>JBBRVX010000193.1:0-10343 GCA_038246475.1 Thermomicrobiales bacterium
AACGATCCCCTGCCGATCCAGTACGGCAAGTGGCTGAGGCGGGTGCTGCAGGGCGACCTCGGCACCGCGGTCACCACCAAGCGGCCGGTGGCCGCGGAGATCCTCGACCGGCTGCCGAACACCCTCGTGTTGATGGGCGCGGCCTGGCTGGTGACGCTGCTCATCGCCATCCCGGTCGGCATCCTCTCGGCGGTCAAGCAGTACTCGAAGTTCGATCATCTGGTCACGACCGTCACCTTCGTCGGCCAGTCGATCCCCATCTTCTGGTTCGGGCTGATCCTCTTGCTTGTCTTCTATATGAAGCTGGAGAACCCCTTCACCGGCGAGCCTCTGCTCCCCGCCGGGGGCGTGGCGACCATGGGCGCGCCCTTTTCGCTGGGCGATCGCATCCAGCACCTGATCCTGCCGGTGACGATGCTGGCCGCGGGGTGGGTGGCGTGGTACTCCCGCTTCCTGCGCGCTTCGATGCTGGAGACGATTCATCAGGATTACGTGCGCACGGCGAGGGCGAAAGGCCTCTCCGAGCGGCTGGTCGTCCTGCGCCATGGCTTCCGCAACGCCGCCATCCCGCTGGTGACGCTGATGGCGCTCGATGTGCCCTATCTCTTCACCGGCGCGCTGTTCACGGAAGTGATCTTCGCCTGGCCCGGCATGGGGCGGCTCTTCTATGCCGCCGCCGAACGCCGCGACTACGGTCTGCTGATGGCCATCATCATGATCACCTCGGCGCTGATCATCCTGGCCAACATCCTGGCCGACATGCTCTACGCCTGGCTCGATCCACGGATCCGGCTCGGGTGATGGGTGATAGGGTGATAGGTGATAGGGTGATAGGGTAATGGGGAGAACGACAGGACACCGCTGGCGGATCCTCCAGCGTCTCACTTATGACCCCATGACCCCATGACCCTATCACCCCCCGTCACCCATCACGACACCATGCGCGATCTGCTGGTGCGCCGCTTCATGCGGCATCGGCTGGCGGTGGTTGGGCTGGTGGTACTGGTGGTGCTGGTGCTTTCGGCCGTGCTGGCCCCGTGGATCACCATGGACCCCGACGCGCTCTCCGTCTCCGAGCGGAAACAGGGGCCAACCTGGAGTCATCTGCTCGGCACCGACGAGGCGGGGCGCGACGTGCTGGCCCGCACGCTCTATGGCGGGCGCATCTCGCTGACTATCGGCCTGGCGGCGACCCTGATCGCGCTGGTGATCGGCACGGCGTTCGGCGCGGTGGCTGGCTACTTCGGCGGCCCGCTCGATGCCCTGCTGATGCGCCTGACCGATGCCTTCCTCTGCTTTCCGCAGCTCTTCGTGCTGATCGTGCTGGGCACCCTCATCCGGGCCACCGAGCTGCGATTCTTGCAAGGCAGCATCGTGCCGATCGCGCTGGTCATCGGGGTCCTCTCCTGGATGGGACTGGCGCGGCTGGTGCGGGCCACGTTCCTCGGCCTGAAGGAGAAGGAGTTTGTCGAGGCGGCGCGCGCCGCGGGCGGCAGCAACGCGCGCATCATGCTGCGTCACGTCCTGCCCGGGGCGGTGGGCCCGATCGTGGTGCAGGCCAGCCTGCTGGTGGCCGCCTCGATCATCACCGAGTCGGGGTTGAGCTACCTCGGCTACGGCGTGCAGCCGCCGACCGCCACCTGGGGCAACCTGCTGCGCGACGCCCAGCCGCACATGCAGGCCCTCCCGGTCTTCGCCATCGCCCCCGGCCTGATGATCTTCCTCACGGTGATTTCCATCAACTTCGTCGGCGACGGATTGAGGGACGCGCTCGATCCGTATGGGCGCAGGTGACGGGTGACGGGTGACGGGTGACGAAGCGTTTGCGGCCCATGCTCTCTCTCACCCGATGACCCGACGACCCTAACACCGATCACCCAAAATCCGGAGAACGACCAGTATTCAGGGCGTAATACGGAATCCGGTTGATCAGTGTGCGTGACATCGAGACCTGTGGGCGATCCCCCTCGCCCTGCGCACAGGGCCGGGCGCCCTCTGGGTGGCGGCAGGAGGTGAGGGTTCTCTCCGCTGCAACGACGACAGCTTATCCGGATTCCGTAAATTGCATGCTCCACGGTGGCCGGGACGATCTCGTCGCACGCCATCGTATCCCGGGAGAGACGCCTAGGGATGCCACGCGATTCGAACGACTTTACTGAGCCCATTCCCCACTGGGCGCCGGTCCGGACTCCGGCTCAACACCGGCGGAGCTGAACCCGCGGGTCAGCTCTCCGCGTTGGACCTTCCCCGATCCCGTGCGGGGAAGCTCATCCACGATCCAGATGCGCCGCGGGATCTTGTGCGGTGAGAGACGGCCAGCCGCCCAGCCGCGGAGGGCCCGCTCGTCGATGGAGCCTTGCTCATGCAGCACGATCGCCGCGGCCACCTCTTGCCCGAGCCGCGCATCCGGGAGGGCGAACGCCGCGGCGTCGGCGACGGCCGGATGCGCGCGCAATACCCCGTCGATTTCCGCCGGCGAGATTTTCTCACCACCGCGGTTGATCATCTCGCGGAGCCGCCCGGTGACGAAGAGGTATCCCGCCTCCATGTACCCCAGGTCGCCGGTGCGGTACCAGCCGCCGGGGAAGAAGGCGTCGGCGGTAGCGTCCGCGTCGTCCAGATAGCCGGTGAAGACGCTGTGACCGCGGACGGTAATTTCGCCATCCGCTCCATCTGGCAGCGGTTCTCCGTCCAGATTGCGAATGGCAACCTGCAGCTCGTCCCGGATCAGGCCGACGGACCCCAGCTTGCGCGGGGTCGTCTCGGGCGATTCCTCGGCGGCGATGTAGCCCAGGGTTTCGGTCGTGCCGTACCCGTTCAGGACGGGAACACCCCAGAGCGCTTGCACCCGCGCGATGAGGTCCGGCGTCACCTGGGCGCCGCCGGAGCGGACGAAGCGGAGCGGCCAGGAGCGGTACGTTGGATTCGTCCGCGCTTCCTCCAGGAGCGTTTCGAGCAACGCGGGGCTGAGCCAGGTCCAGGTGGGGGCCAGGGCGCTGATGGCTTCCGGCTGACGTACGATCTCGGAGGCGGAAGCGACGATCGCACTTCCCCCGGAGATGAGCGATTCGATCACGCGTGCCAGCCCCAACACAAAGTAGGGGGGAGCCGTGCTGAGGCCGCGATCGTGCGGCGTCAGACGGCGCGCACGGACCCGTGCCGAGCAGGTCGCCAGCACATTGCCGTGGGTCACTGGCACGCGGCGCGGCACATCCGTCGTGCCGGACGTAAGGAGGATCATGGCAATGTCATCCGGCGTGGGCAGAGGTGGTGCACTGGTGAGCATGGGAGCGCTGTCGCCGTCGCGGGAGAGGATCCCCGCGGGATCGAGGGAGATGACCGGGATATTCGCGCGCATCGCGCTCTCCCGATAGTCGGTTTCAGCTCCCCGCGCGACGACCACCAACCGCGGCGTGACGGTGGCGAGAATGGGCCCCGCCTCCGCCGGCGGCTGCGCTGGATTGACCGGTACGGCAATCGCCGTGCGAATCGTGGCGAGCCCGGCCACGACCGCCGCAAGGCCATCGGGAAGCGCCAACACCACCCGATCGGTCCTTCCCAGCCCCCGTGCGGTGAGCTGGAGCGCAAAATCCTCGACGCGCATCTGGAGTTCGGCGTACGACACCGGATTGTCCCGCATCCCCAGCAGCGCCGGGGCGTCTGGGGTTGCCGCTGCCCACCAGGCGATCGCTGCCGGGGCCGTGGGCGGCGCGGGGATCAGCGATGCGTCCGTGGCGCTCATCGCCCGCCCATGGGGTGAGCGCTCAGCGCCTCCATTCGCGCCCGGCTTTCCGGGCCCGATTCAATGCACATCATGGCGATGACATCGCCCGGCTCGGCCACCGCCAGCGCCATATCCAGCGCGGTTGGCTCATCGACCGCGACTGCGTGCGGGGGGGCCCCGGCAGCAACGATGCCTTCCAGATAGAGCGCGACCATTTCCGCCGCGTTCGTCCGGCCGCGCAGGTAGCGTTGGGTCTCTTTCACGATAACATGGTCGCTGCCGGTCGCGGCAATGTGCCCCAGTTCGCGCAGCGCCTGGTCGGTGCGGTCCCCGGCGGTGCCAACGATGGAGATCAGCATGCCGTCATTCCGCAGATAGCGGCGGGCCAGGTGCAGCAGGTGACGCAGGCCCACTTCGTTGTGGGCGTAGTCGAGGATGACGGTCGTGCCATTGAGATCGTAGATGTGCAGGCGGCCAAGATTGTCCTCGGGATCGAGGCCAAACGCGCGCAAGCCCGACGCAATCTCTTCATGGCCGATGCCGAGGGCAAGGGCCGCCCCGGCAGCACAGAGCACGTTTTCGATCATGTGCCGGGCTTTGCCGCCGAAGGTGATCGGGAAGTCGTCGAGACGGCCGATCCGATGCGACTGGTCGCCCCGGGCCTCGATCAACCACCCCGCTTCCGCCAGGACCGCGCGGCCGCCGGTCTGGCGATGGGCCGCGATCGTGGCGTTTTCCGGCTCCTGGCTGACCCAGATGATCGAGGCGTGGAGACCGGCGGCCTGACCGCGCACGAGCACGTCGTCGGCATTGAGCACGGCCCAGCCGTCGGGCCGGGTCGTGCGCAACACGACGCCTTTCACCTCGGCGAGCCGTTCGACGGTCAGGATGCCATGCAAGCCGAGATGATCTTCGGAGATATTGGTCATGACGCTGACATCGTTGCTCTGGCAGGCCATGCCGCGCTGCAGAATCCCACCGCGGGCGGTTTCCAGGACGGCAACATCGAGCCCCGGTTCTTGCATAACGCGCCAGGCGCCAGCGGGACCGGTGTAATCCCCCTCCAGCACATTCCGGCCTTCGATGAAGACCCCGGCGGTCGACGTCCAACCGACCTTGCGCCCGGTCCCGCGCAGGATGTGGGCGATGATGCGCGTCGTGGTCGTCTTGCCATTGGTGCCAGTGACGGCCACGACCGGGATCGTGCGCTGATCGTCGCCAATCATGCCGGGCTCGTCGTCTGGCTCATCGGTAGCCAGGAGCGCGCGCAGGCTCTCGACCGTCTCATTGAGGTCGAATGGTTCGCCGATGGCGGCGGCGCCAAGACAACGCGCCAGAGTGAGGGCAAAGCGGCGCCGCTCCCAGCCGAAGGCGAGGCTCCAACGGTCGGGCGCTTCCATCGCGACCCAGCGCATCTCCGGGAAATCAACCCCGGCGCGTTCGTGTAGATCGGCGCAGGCGGCCAGCAGCAGGGCGCCCAGGGCGTCGCCGCCGTCGGCCCGCTCGTCGTCGGAGGGGGCCAGCGGCTCCAGGCGGGCGGCGAGGCGGGCGATGGCGTCGGAGGTGAGCGCTTCCGGCGCCGCCTCGAGTTCGAGCTTGATGGCAGGCTGCAGGAGGAAGATGTTGGGGCCGTCCAGGTCTCTGGTCTCAACGAGCCGCATTGTGCTTTCTCTTTCGTTCTGGTCCGCCCGCGTTATGACGACATCATCGACAGCGCCAACACCTGCAGTGCGTTGTAGAGCGCGTGGGTGATCATCGCGGCGGTGGTGTTCAGGTATTTGCGCTCGAGCCCGAGGATGATGCTGACGCCAAAGAGCCCCAGCAGCGCCAGATTGAAGCCATATTGAGGGCCATGCAACATGGCGAAGAGGAGGGAAGGCAAGATCAGGCCGAAGCGGGGCTGCAGCGCGCCGCGGAAGATCGCTTCTTCGCCGATCCCGGCGCTGGCGCCCAGAATGACGGCGCCGAGGGGATTCTGGACCTGGCCGGTCATCTGATCGACGACTTCGTTCAGCGATTCATTCAGCGCGGGATCGAGCTGCTGCGAGGCGTAGCCAGCGATCCCCGCCACGGCGAAGCAGGCAAACGTGGCAACGATGGCGATGCCGACCGTGCGGGCATCGGGCAGGACGATGCCCAGCCGCTCCGTGGCGGCGCGGAGATCGCGCCAGTAGGGAAAGCCGACGGCGATATAGGCGACGGCGGCAAACGCGGCGGCCTGCACCAGCAGTTCCAGAATGCCGATGGAAGGAATCAGGCCGGCATCGGGCGGTTGCCCGGCCATGGGAGCCAGGCTGTTGGCGGTGAAGAGCCCCAGCGCGCCGAGCACGAGGCAGAGCCCGGACATGTCGATGGCGGACGCGGGATCCAGCGGCGTGACCCGCGCCAGAAGCTGGCGGAACGGGCGGAGCAAGGGGAGGCCGAGACCAATGCCCACCAGGAGCAGGAGCGGGCCCAGGACGCGATCACCTTGCAGCAGCACGGCCACCCCGGCGAGGAGGAGGAGGCCGGCCGGGATGCCGAAGAGGAGGTAGATGCCGACAAAGGCGGAGCGATCGCTCTGCGCCTTGTTCGCCCAGTAGGCGAGGCCGAGCGCTCCCAGCAACAGGGTCGCCGTTGCGATCAGGAGCGGGACGACATCGGTCACGAGGTTCCCTGGTCGGGCGAGGTGAAGATCACCGCGGCGCGGCGCGGCGCACTCCGCCGCGACGTGCCGGGAGTATACGTTGGGTGATGGGTGATGGGTGATGAGCTATCGGCTATCAGCTATCGGCTATCAGCTTTCAGCTTACGACTCACGACTCGTCCTTGCCGTCTGGCTGTTTCTCTCGACTTCTCGACTTCTCGACTCCTCGACTCACCCTCTGCTACGCGCGGCTCAAGGGGAGATCGCGGAGCACGAGCAGCGACGCCCCGGCAAAGGCCAGCGGGATCGCGATCAGCCAGATATCGGCCGCCCGGGCGAGCGCCAGGCCGAAAACGAGGACGCCGTAGGCGCTCAGTCCCGCGAGCAGGAGCGCGAGCCAACGCCACACACCGGCTGACCGCCGCAACGCCATCGCCGCCGCGACCTGGAGGCAGGTGAGGAGAAACGTCAACGAGCCAATCGACCAGATCGCGATGAGGCTTGCCGTGAGCGAGGTCAGGGCGGCCACCCACATCGTCAGCCAGGATCCCGACCAGGTGGCGCGCACCGTCAGCAATGCGGACACGACCAGAAGCGCCCACAGCGCGCCCTGGAGCACTTCACCGGACGGGTTGTCAAAAGCGGTTGTGCGCATGGCGATTGTCTCGATCATGGCAAAGGTGGAGACCTCTTGAGCCGGCATTGTCGATTCTGCCGCTGCCGTTGCCCTGTTCACCACCGAAGTCAGTCTAGAAGACCGCGGGCCTGGGTGTTGAACGCTGGAACCGTCGGTGTGTGCGGCGTGCTCGTGGTACAGGAGGTGTTGACGCCACGAAGGCTGTCGTCCACCCTCCGTCCTCCGCCCTCGGTCCTCCGTCCCCCGTCCCCCGACTCCTCGACTCACCGTGTAGACTGCCGGGCAGACCGTTCGATTCCGCCGCTCACCGCGGCGTCACCCGGCGAGAGGATGCCCAGCGACAGCCACGGCGGAGAATCTTCCGCGTCTACCCCCGGCCAGGATCGTCCATTTCCTCTTTCGCAGCGGCGAGGGGGGCTGGGGCGCGGTCTCGACGCGCTCATTCCGACCATCGCCGAGGGCGCGCCGGCGGCGACGGTCGAGCTCGACATCGACGCCATCTCCCCGAATCCCTACCAGCCGCGGGTCGAAATGAACGCCGAGGCACTGGAGACACTGGCCGCCTCCATTCGCCTGCACGGCATCATTCAACCCCTGGTGGTGGCGCATGGCGCCGAGCGCGGCCGTTATGTTCTGATCGCCGGAGAAAGGCGCTGGCGGGCGGCGCGGCTGGCGGGGCTGGGCGCGGTGCCGGCGGTGATCAAGGAGGCCGTGCCGCGCGCCATGCTGGAGCTGGCGCTGGTCGAGAACGTCGTGCGCGCCGATCTCTCGCCGCTGGAAGAAGCCGCGGCCTACCGCCAACTGATCGACGATTTCGGGATGACGCAGGCCGCGGTCGCCGAGCGGGTCGGCCGCTCCCGCGTCAGCGTCACCAATACGCTGCGCCTGCTGGCCCTCCCCGATCGGGCGCAGCAGGCGCTCGCCCTGGGACAGATCAGCGAAGGGCATGCGCGGGCCCTGCTCGGCTTGCCGACGGCGCCGGAGCAGGTTGCAGCCGTCGAAATGGTCATCGATCAGGGCCTGAGCGTGCGGCAGACGGAGGAGCTGGTGCGGCGCTGGGCAGCAGGCGGGGAGCGGTCGGGCGAGCGGGCCGTGACCGATGAGGCAGCGGGTCTCACGGCACGCCGCGACGGCATCCTGCGCCAGGCGTTCATCGATGGCTTGCAACGGGCCCTCGGCACGCGCGTCGGCTTCCGTCCCGCCAGGGAAGGGGGCGGCACGCTGACGATTCACTACGCTTCGGATGAAGAGCTCAACGCGTTCTATCAGAAGCTGGGCGGCGAGGAGATCTGGTAGCCGCTGGCCACTACCTCGGGAGGGGATTTCGGATGATCGTTCTGGTGGCGCAGCATTTTGCCCTGGAGGGGAAAGACGACGAGGTCGCGGAGTTGCTGCGCGAGATGGCCGCATTTTGCAACTCCAACCAGGAGCCGGGGTGCGTGATGTACATCGTCAACCGCTCGACCGAGAACCCGCGGCATTTTCTGATCTACGAGCAGTACCTCGATCAGGCGGCCCTCGCGGCGCATGCGGAAACGACGAAGTTCAAGGAGACGATCCTGGGCAAGGAAGTTCCGATGCTGGAGCATCGGGAGCGGTCGTTCTGGGAGGTAGTGGAGTAGGCCCAGGAGACCGGCCCGGCCATGGCCGGGGCGGTTCTGTTTTGGTGTGTTGCTCTCGGCGGCGCAGACGTGCCTCCGGTGGCAGTCAAAGGTTGCAACGGTTGCGAAGGCTACGAGAGGCTGGCGGGTTGCATCCTTCGCCGTGAGTGCTGGGCCTCACCCCCAATCAGTCGCCGAGCGCCTGATAGACCGAGGTCCGGAAATCGGGCAGCACCTTGGGGGCGCCGGTGGCGTCCCAGACGCGCTGCGTCATCAGGATTCCGATCAGCTCCTCTTTCGGGTCGACGTACCACGAGGTGCCATAGCCGCCATCCCACCCGTAGCGGCCAGGAGTGGTCGAGAGGTCGTCGCGTCTAGTATCGATCGACATGCCGAATCCCCAGCCGTGGCTGGCCCAGAAGCCGGGGAAGAAGTCGGAATCGACCTTCTGCGCGGGGAGAAGCTGATCGGTGGTCATGACCGCAACGGACGGCCGCGACAGGATGCGCTGGTTGCCGGATTTGCCGTTGCCAAGCATCATTTCGCCAAAGGCATGCAGGTCATCGACCGTGGAGATCAGGCCGCCGGCGCCGGATTCGAAGGGAGGCGGGCTGCTCCAGCGGCTCTCCGCGATGCTATCGAACTCCTCGATCTCGCCAGTTTCGAAGTTTCTCCAATAGCTGCCCGCGAGGCGATTGAGCTTCCCTGCCGGCACGCTGAAGCCGGTGTCTTTCATGCCGAGGGGAGCGAAGAGCCGTTCCCGCAAGAAATCACCAAGGCTCTTTCCGGAGGCGCGGGCAATCAGCACGCCCAGGATGTCGGAGCCGGTGTTGTAGAGCCAACGCTCGCCCGGCTGATAGACCAGGGGCAGGCGTTCGAAGCGTTTCATCAACTCGTCGGCGCTGAATTGAGGGAGAAATGGCCCGGGAGCGACGCCGACTTCTTCCATCGCCGCCTGGATCGGATATTGGCCGGGAGCGGCGAAGATCGCGCCGATGCCGAGGCGCAGGGTCAGCAGATCCCGCAAGGAGATCGGCCGATTGGCGGGGACGGTGTCGTCGAGCGGGCTCTCGATCGTGCGCAGCACCTGACGATTGGCTAATTCCGGCAGGAGCTCATCGACCGGGTCGTCCAGCCGCAACACGCACTCCTCGACCAGGATCATCGCCGCGGCCGCCACGATCGGCTTGGTCACCGAGGCGATGCGGAAGATGGAGTCGCGCTGCATAGGCTCGCTGCCGTCAAACTCCTTCAAGCCGATGGCGTCGATCTGCACGTCGCCCCGCCGGCTGACCAGCGTCACCAGTCCGGGCAGCTGGCCCTGTTCCACGTGACCTTCCATCACGTCGTGCATGCGCTTCAGTCTCTCTTCGGTGAATTCGCCACTGCCCATCGCATGATCCTTCCGTGCTGCCGAAAATTTTGGTTGCGCGGTATCCGCGACCGCGTGAACTGCCGGTTGGCCAGCCGCTGCTAGTGCGGCGGGGATGGCGATTCCTGCTGCCGCACGGCCCAGGAAGCTCCGGCGGCCGAGCCGTCTCACCCCGGCGCTGGACCGGATTGCATGTCTCATGGAACGTTCCATTCCATCCATGTCTTGACTGGTCGTCGTCATGACAATGCTCCTTCTTCGCGCCGCAGCTCTTCCGCCAGCGCGTCCAGCAGCGCTCCGGTGCCCTGCTCGCGCAGGGCCGGCGCGTCATGACCATCGAGAAAGGCGCCCTGCTCGGTGAAGAGCAAGCGCGTGCCGGCGCC
>JBBRVX010000194.1:0-10246 GCA_038246475.1 Thermomicrobiales bacterium
GCGTAGGCAGGGTAGCTGCCATAGCGCGCGGCCTCTTCGGCGAAGACCGCCCGCGCGGCGGGTCCGAGCGCGGTTCGCACGTAGCCAAGGATCAACGGCCGCGGACGTCCCGCTTCCTGGGCGGCCTCATCGACGAGCGCAGCCGACGGCGCGACGTAGGCCGGGGTCAGCCAGTTGAGCAGGACACCATCCGCGCTGCCTCCCGCCAGCGCGCACATGTTCGGGCCGAGCGCGCCGACGATGATCGCCGCCGCCAGCGCGTGTTCGAGGGCTTGCGCCCCCTCCCAGACCCGTTGCAGCCCTCCCTTGGGATTACCGGAGCCGATGCCGAGCAGGAGGCGCTCCTGGGGAAGCGCCAGCTCCAGCACGCGCCGCGCGATCACATCGGCTGGCTGGCGGTCGAGAGGAATCACGCCCACGCCCAGGCGGATCTCGGTCGTGACATCCGCCGCGGCCCGCAGCGCTGCCAGACCATCGCCGGTCGGCGTGTCGTTGACCCAGAACGTGTGATAGCCCGCCGCTTCCGCTGCCGAGGCCAGAGAGCGGACGATGTCAAGCGGGAGTGCACCAGCAACCCCAAATCCCCGCCACCCGGCGCGACGCTTCCCTGGAATATCCGTCACAATCGAACTCCCCATGGATTGTCGACTCTTGTGACGAGAACACTACCAAGAAGCGTTACAGGGTGACGATCTCAGGCAGGCACTGGATCGGCGATCGCGGCCGGCGACCATCCTTCCTGCACGGCGAACATCCTTGCCATTTCAATGATCATACGGCGGCGATCGGCGGCTTCGGGCAAAAAGGTCGTCACCATGATTTCGTCGGCCTGGGCCTGGTCGGCGACTTCGATGATCTGGCGATGGACCGCTTCGGCATCGCCGACGAGCGAGCGCATCGGCATCGAGGCAATCATCTGGCGCTCGGCGGCGCTGAACGTATAGCGCTTGGCGTCTTCCAGGGTTGGATAGGCGCCGAGCTGACCCGTGCGCAAGCGCAGCAGCAGCAGATCGTTGACGAGCGCAAGCTCGCGGGCGTGGTCGGGCGTTTCGCCAACCGTGACCGAGACGGTGAGGATCGCATGTGGCTCTGGATAACGTGTCGACGGAGAGAACGAGGCCCTGTAATCGCGCATGGCGGGCACGGCGCCCCGGCCATTGATGTGGGCGGCGAAGGCATAGCCGAGGCCCGCCTGCGCGGCGAGACGCGCGCTGAAATCGCTGGAGCCGAGCAGCCAGAGCGGAGGTAGCTTGACGCCGACCGGGATCGGGCGGATGCCGCGAAACGGATGATCGGCCGGAAACGCGCCGTCGTCGAAGGCGAGCAGCTCGGCGAGCTGCTCGGGATAATCGTCGGCCGTCAGCGCCTCCGCCGAGCGCCGCATGGCGAACGCCGTGATCGAATCAGTGCCGGGCGCACGGCCCAGGCCGAGATCGATGCGGCCCGGATGCATGGCTTCAAGCAGGCGAAATGATTCGGCGATGCGCAAAGGCGCGTGGTTGGGGAGCATCACGCCACCGGCTCCCACCCGAATGCGAGAGGTTCTGCTGGCGACGTGCTCGATCATGATTTCAGGAGAACCGCTGGCCAGCCCCGGGGAATTATGGTGCTCGGCGTACCAGACGCGGTGATAGCCGAGCTGGTCGGCAAGCTCCGCGAGCGCAACCGAGAGCTGAACGGCTTCACCGGCGGTCGACCCAGCGACAATTGGGGTGAGATCGAGCAAAGAGAGCGGTCGGGACACGAGAGATCCTTTCATACGAATTGGATAGAGCGGCGTTCAGAAGTTGTGTCATCCCGAGGCAACGTACAGAGGGATCTCGGTAAACACAGCGTACGTACGCGAAAAACGACGAGATTCCTCCTCCGTCGGAATGACACCATGTTCGCGATACGCTGTAGTCTCAATGCGGTTGCCGGTCGTCACCGGCGCCAACGCCAGGCTCCGCGCTACTCGCACGACGCGGCGCCGGAGGTCAGCCCACGCTGGCCCGCGGCGCTGGCGTGGAGAAAGGCGCCTTGCCGCGGCGCCCAGGCAGGCGCAGGAACTCGGCGGTACGATGCCAGCCGAAGGCCCAGATCAGCGCCACCAGACCAAAGGTCAGATTGAACATCAGCAGAATGGCCGTCTGGGAAAGGGAGTAGGCCGCGATCAGCTCGACCGGCGCAAAGCCTCCCAGGGCGACGAGATCGAACGCCTGCGTCGTGCCGATGCCACCAGGCGTGACCTGCACGGAACGAGCCAGACCGTGTGACACGTTGACCCGCAGCAGGGTGTCCCAGATCACCGGAATCCCAAACGCGGCCAACAAGGTTCCGGTGACAGCCCAGCGGAAGGCAAACGCCAGCAGCGTCGGCGCAAGCACGAGCAGCCCGTAGCGGCGAGGGGTGCGCAGGATGGCGCCGCCGACAGCAAGTTCCGTCGCCAGACCGCGCAACCACTCGCGCCCATGTTTCACCAGCAGCACGACTGCGCCGATGACAAGCACGGTCAGCGCACCCGCCAGGACGGGCTGTCCGGCGCAGAACGACGTCAACCAGTCGACGTAGCCCGGTTGCCCGCCAATGCCGGCGGTGGCCACGGCGAAAATGAAAAAGAGGAGGATGCCGAGCAGTGACGATGATATGCCCTGCACGACTCGGGTCGAGACGACGGTGGTGAGCGGGATCGCTGGGAAGGCCAGGCGATAGAGGCCCAGCACCGCGAAGCCGCCGAACTTCGGCGGGATCACGGCGAGCATGCCGACGCCGCCCTGGACGACGCCCAGCGTCTGACGAAACGTAAATGTCTGCTCCGGATACGCCGCGCGCAACACGGTTGACCAGGCCAGCGCGTTAAGGGAAACCTCAGCCGCCTTGAAGGAAAGCGCGACGACGATGAACGGCAGCGGGACGGCCGCGACCAGCACCCAGATGCTGGCGAGCCAGGTCCAGGGGTCGAGCCCCTGGCGGCGCATGAACTCAAATGAAGCCAGCAGCACCAGCAGGCTGAAACCGACGGATGCGAGCCAGAGTGCCAGCCGCTTGCGATGCTGAGCGCGCGTGCGTTGGGATGGAGCGGGCGCTGAGGTGACGTTCACCAGAATCTCCGAACTGCCGCCGGTGGATTGCCTGTCCCGCCCGATCGCGGTTCTACAGCGATGCCGTGTTCCACCATTGTGCGACGGTGGGGCGCATCCTGTCGCCCCACCACGCCACGGTTTGGTTGGCGTCTAGAAGAGCAAGGGCACTTGCTTGAAGCCCCGCAGGAAGTTGCCGCTCCATTCGATGTCATCCTCGGGCACAGCCAGGCGCAGCTCCGGATAGCGGTGAATGAGCGTTTCGAACGCGACCTGCCCCTCGATGCGGGCCAGCGGCGCGCCCAGGCAGACATGGATGCCCTTGCCGAAGGCGACATGGCGATTGGCATCGGCGCGGGTGATGTCGAATGCATCCGGATTATCGAAGCGCTCGGGATCACGGTTCGCCGAGGCGAGGCTGACCGTCACCTGATCGCCTTTGGCGATGTCGGTTCCGGCGATCTCCAGCTCTTCCCTGGCGATGCGCCGGCCGATGAAATCGACCGGTCCCCAGTAGCGCAGCGTCTCTTCAACCACGTTCTTGGCCAGGCTCGGATCGGCGCGCAAGGTGGCAAGCTGGTCTGGGTGGGTCAACAGCGCAACCACGCCGTTGCCGACCAGATTGACGGTGGTGACATGCCCGGCCAGGTACATGAGGAAGACCGTAGCCAGAATCTCCTCCTCTTGCAGGACCTCGTCATCCTCTTCGGCCTGCACCATGCGGCTGATCATGTCATCTTGTGGGTCCTGCCGTTTGCGCTCGAAAAGCTCCTTCAGGTAGGCGGTGAAATCGCGCAGTCCGGCTTGCACGGATTCGTTCATCGCCTCGTCGCGGCCGCGATCGACGCGCAGCAAATTCTCTGTCCAGCCCCGAATCTGATCGCGATCCTCGCGCGGGATGCCGAGCATGTCCGAGATGACGGTGACGGGAAAGGGAAAGGCGAATTGCCGCAGCAGTTCCATGCGCCGGTTGCCGGGCGTCTCCCCCCGCTCCGCCGCTTCCTGCTCGGCCTGGTCGAGCAGGCGATCGACCGTCTCCTGAATGCTGCCGCGCATGGCGTCCATGCCGCGGCCGGTAAAGGTCGGCTGGACCAGCTTGCGGATACGGGTGTGATCGGGGGGATCGATCGAGAGGAGGCTGCGGGAGAGCGGCCGGAAGTTCTCTTCCTCTCGGGCCATCTTTTCCCGTTGCTCTGGGGTGAGCCCTTCCGCCATCTTCTCCCGCTGCTCGGGCGTGAGCGCGGTGGCCATATCGACCGAAAAGCGATCGTCGAGCAGGGTCTCCACTACATCATCGAAGTGCGTGACGAAGAATGTTTCGCGATTGAAGAACGCCTCCCGCGAGTTCTCCTCCGTCTCGGCTTTCTGGCCGACCGAGAACTTCACCTTGCTGACGCGGCCCTGTTCTCGCAGCGCTTTGTAGCGGTCATTCGCCGTGGCCATGAAGTTTGGATCACTGATGTCGAGGATCGTCAGTTCGTCGTCTGGCGCAATCTCCTGAGCAACGGCCACGTCGGCGCCATGCGCCTCGGCCGCGATGATGTTCTCCGCGTCGGTTGAAGTTGTCGTCATGCTCTTCTCCTGCAACTCGCTGCTGCTCTGATCCGCCGGTCCATCCAGCGGATTGATCCGTGGCGTCTGTCATGCCTGAAGGGGTAAAGGACTCACATCTATGCTCGGGCGCCAATCGTCGGAGCCGGTGGCGTTCCGGCATCAAGATCCAAAGGCGGTCCGGTTGCCGGCCCGTCGTCCTCACTCCAGACCGGCAGGTCATCCTCCGTGCAACACACTGTGAGACCCGGCGTACGGGCTTCCAGCGCCGCGAAGGTGCGGTGCAGGAGCGCGATGGCCTGGCCCAATGCGTCCAGTTCCGCCGGAGAGGCGGCGCCAAGCTGGGTCGCCAAGTCATTAGCCAGGGCGCGCTCGACATCTTCACTTGCCGCTCGTCCCGTTTCCGTCAGCGCCAGCCGTTGCCGGCGACGATCGTGCGGATCGCTCTCGCGCCGCACCAACCCCCGCTTCTCGAGGCGGTCAACGATGCCCGTAATCACGGCTGGCGTTACCCGCCACAGCCGGGCCAGTTCCACCGGCGACGCGGCGCCCTCGCCAATGCCGCGCAGAGCGGCGTACTGGCGCACGCTGAGATCGAGATCGGCGCCGGCCAGTTGCACCCGCGCCGTGATCCAATGGCGCAGGGGGGGCAACAGCGCCAGGATCTGACGAGCTTGCTCTCTGGTCTCTGCTGTTGCGGCCATCGCACTGCTTTCGGATGCCACCGAGAAAGACCCTTCACACCGTTTACCATGCTAACTATATATGTGGTAAATGTTCGGCGCAAGGATCAGGCAACATGCGGGCGCGTTCCGGTTGCGCGTTTCGGTATTCTGAGGCGAGCACGTTTCTTGGTGGACCAAGGTTCTCAGGGGCTCCTGGCATCGCTATTGGCAGAGCGGAGGAACAGATGAGTGAGCGACATCCGGTAGTGGGGTCGTGGCGCGTGACCGTGCAGGTTCCTGGCGCGCCGGAAGGGCTCAACCTGGCGACCCTCTCCCTGGATGGAGGAGTTCTGGTCACGTTCCCCTCGCCTACACCTGCCGGGCCCGGAGCTGCGCATCGCCTCGAATACTGGACGCCGGCGATCGGCCGCTGGGAGCCGACCGGCGATCGCGGCGCGACGATGTCCTTCCTCGCCCTTGGCGCCGACGAGAATGGCAACCCGATTGGCACGCACGCGATCACGGCGACCGCCACCGCCGCCGAGGACGGTCAGGGCTGGAGCGGTCCTTTCACGATCACCATTGCCGGCCCAGACGACTCCACCTTGGCGTCCATCTCGGGCACGGTCAGCGCGTCGCGTCTGACCGCGTAGGGCGCGATCCCTCGGCGCCTGCCCTCACCGCCAATCAACGCCCTCCCGCTCAGGCAAAAGTCCGGTCAGTCTTCCCCCTGCGCCTTGGAGAAGGCGGGGATGCCGTCGAATTCCTGCAGCTTCTCGACGTGCATCCAGCGATGATGCGCGCCGACCCGGCCGAGCAAATCCAGGAGCGCCGCGTCGTCCGGCTCGTCTCCAACCGCGACGAAGCGGCATCGCCAGTGGTCGACCCAGGCCGTCTCGGCGCCGATGTCGGGATAGACCTTGGTGCCGCGGTTGGAGAGCATCTTGAGCCGGTAGGCTGTGCCGCTGGCAACAGTCTCCATCGCCTGACCGAGCGTTTCGGCATCGCCGATCCACTCGACGAAGATATCGGCGCCAACGACGGCCCGGCTGGCGGGTACGGTTGGCTGGGGCAGACGGGGACTGGCTGGGACGTCCATCGGCGCGTAGGCGCGGCCGCTGGATTCGCCGTTCGGCCGACCCAGGTTGGCCACGATCTCATCGGTGAAGCTGCTGGTGGAAATCCCGGCGTCGCCCGCCACATCGCGGGTGGTATTGCCCTGCTCCAGCGTCCGCAGCAGCGCGCCCTGCACGCGTCCGGCGGCCTCGAACAAGCCGAGGTGGCGCAGCAGCATGACCGCCGAGAGGATCATCGCCGTGGGGTTGATGACGTCCCTGCCGGCGTGCTTCGGCGCGGAGCCGTGCACGGCCTCGAAGATGGCGACACCGGCGCCGATATTGGCAGAGGGGGCGAAGCCGAGGCCGCCGACCAGACCAGAGGCCAGATCGCTGAGGATATCGCCGTTCAGGTTGGTGGTGACCAGAACCTCGAACAGCTCCGGCTTCTTGACGAGCTGATGGGCGGCATTATCGACGATCATGTGGTCGGCCACGATGCCCGGGTAATCGGGCGCGATCTCGTCGAAGATTCGCTGCAACAGCCCCTCGGTCATCTTCATGATGTTCGATTTCGTGACGCAGGTGACGCGCTGGCGCCCTTCGGAGCGCGCCAGCTCGAAGGCGAAGCGGGCGATCCGCTCGCAACCGGGGCGGGTGATGAGTTTCAGGCACTGTGCGACATCGGGCGTCTGCATATGCTCGATGCCGGCGTAGAGATCCTCGACGTTCTCCCGCACGATGACGAGGTCGATGCCGCGGCCCGAAAAGGGGGTGGGAACGCCCGGCAACTCCCGCACCGGGCGCACATTGGCGTAGGTCTCGAAGAGCTTGCGCAGTGTGACGTTGGCGCTCTTCTCGCCATAGCCGACCGGGGTTTCGAGAGGCCCCTTCAACACCAGCCGGGTGCGCTTGATCGACTCGATCGTCTCGGCCGGGACCCCGGAGGGAATCCCCGCCTTGAACATCGAGGCCCCCGCCGCGCGCTCCTCCCAGGCCAGCGGAGCTCCTGCCGCCTCCAGCACGCGCCGGGCCGAGGCGACCACCTCCGGCCCGACGCCGTCGCCGGGGATCAGGGTCACCAGCGTCTTCGTCTCAGAATCAGTCAACCCGGCGCCCTCCACTGTCGCGGACACCTCGTCTTTCGAGGTGATGAAACCACCGAAACGATAGCGTGATTGGGCCGAGACGCGCCGTACGCGCGCCACTTCGGCGCCGGTCCAGGGCATTTAACTCGCCAGTTCCGAACTCGCAACCTTCGCCTCTTCTCTCCTGGTCTGCGCCAGCGACGCCCCAATCGCGACGGCCAAAATCGCCAGAATGACGCCGAGGCTGACCAGCGGCGGGACTTTGTAGAAATCCAGGAGGAGCATCTTGGCCCCAACGAAGATGAGGACCGCCGCCAACCCAGGCTTGAGGTAGCGCAATCCGGCCAGATAGGCAGCAAGCACGAAGTAGAGGGCCCGCAAACCAAGAATGGCCATGATGTTCGAGGTGAAGACGATGAACGGATCGCTGGTAATGGCGTAGATCGCTGGAATCGAGTCGACGGCGAAGACCAGGTCCGTCGTTTCGACCAGGATCAGGACGAGAAAGAGGGGCGTCATGTAGAGCACGCCGTTGCGGCGCACCCAGAACTTTTGCCCCTCGTAGCCTTCGGTGACCGGGAAAAAGCGCTTCGCGAACTTCACCAGCACGTTGTCGTCGAGCGACGGCGCGGCGTGGCCGCCGCGCAGGAAGCGAAGGCCGGTGATGATCAGGAAGGCGCCGAAGACATAGATGGTCCAGTGGAAGGTACTGAGCAGCACGCCGGCAAAAGCGATCAGGATGGCCCGCATGACCAGCGCACCGACGATGCCCCAGAAGAGGACGCGGTGCTGGTACATGGCCGGGACCGCGAAGGCCGAGAAGATGAGCAGAAAGACGAAGACGTTGTCGATCGCCAGCGACTTCTCGACCACGTAGCCGGTGAACCACTCGATGCCGGCTTGGCGGCCCATGAACCAGAAGACACCGGCGTTGAAAAGCAACGCCATGCCGATCCAGATGACGCTCCAGGTGAGCGCCTCGCGGCGGCCCACTTCGTGCGCCTCACGATGGAAGACGCCTAGGTCAAGCGCCAGCAGAATCAGGACAAAGGCCAGGAACCCGGCCCAGGGCAGCAAGTCGGAGGTCATCGATTCCTTTCATCGCACAGAATCGCGGGGGCCAGGGAAGTCTCCCAGCCCCCGCCAATGACGGGCCGTTGGTCATGTCCCGCGAGGAACAGCTAGTCCCAATCCATGCCATCGCGGTCGGATCGCCGGGAGCGGTCCGAGTCACGGTGGCGGTCCCGGCCGTCGAAATCATCCCCATCGAGATCGAAGTCCCTGGAATCCTGTCGGCGCCGGTTGCGGTTGTCGTCATCCTCCCGGTCGCCGATATCGAGATTGCTGAGCATGCCGCGCAAACCGCCATTCTGCGTCGTGCCATGCTGGCGCTTGCGGCCTAAAAGGGTATCGAGGATATCGTCGAACATGGGAAAATTTCCTCCTCTGCGGTCCCGGGTACGAAAAAACCCCGGCCGCATCCGTATCGGATGAGCCAGGGTCTGACCGGGCGAGAAGGATCTCGCTTCCGTGGCCGGCGCGACGTGCGCGAACTGACGGCCATTGGGCCCGCTCCGCACTCGGCGAAACGGGGGTTACTCCCCCTGTTGCTCCCAAGGATACGCAATCCGCATGGGTTGTCAAGCAGTTTGGTCGGCATTGTTGCGAGTCGTGAGTCGGGAGTCGGGAAGAAGACAGCCCGTTCCGCGCGTTGGTGCGGCATGGGCCATGGCTTCGCGGGTAAGGATGAGGGCGAACAGTCCCGAAATCCATCATATGATGCCCGCCGTGCGGATTCAGAAAGCTTGGTGCAACGACGCGAGGCCGTGCCAAACAAGGAGCAACCGCCCATGCCAACCGGAGACGGCGAGATCGACGTCTGGCTACGCGAGCTGTTTAACGACGAAGAGGCCGCCGATCTCACCGCCCAGCTTGTCTCGTTTCGCAGCTATCCGGGGGAAGAGAGCGCCGTGCAGCGCCGCGTGGCGGGCTGGCTGGCGACGAATGGGCTGGAACCTGACCTGCAACCAACCGAGAACGATCGCCCCAACGTCATCGCGCGGGTCGAGAACGGCGATGGCCCGACGCTGCTGCTCAATGGCCACACCGACACGGTGCTAGCCGTCGAGGGTTGGGCGACCGATCCCTGGACGGCCCATCGCGAGGGCGACCGTCTTTACGGCCTCGGCGCCAGCGACATGAAATCAGGCGTGGCGGCGGCCATGCTGGCCGCTCGCGCCCTCGACCGGAACCGTGACCGCTGGTGCGGTGCCCTCCTCTTTACCTCTGTCGTCGACGAGGAAGCGTATTCGATCGGGGCACGGGCCTTGATCGCCGCCGGCATTACGGCCGATTACTGCGTGGTGACCGAGTCCTCCTGGGAGAGACCTTGCATCGGCTCGGTAGGGAAAACGCTGGTGCGCGTCGATGTCATTGGGAAGGCGGCCCATGCGTCGTGGCCCTGGGAGGGGATCAACGCGGCCACCGAGGGAGCCCGGCTGGTGGCTCGGCTGGACGACCTTCCCATCCTCGAGCATCCGCGCATGCGCGGCAGCCGCTGCGTCCTCTCCTTCACCAGCGGCAACGATCAGTACGTCATCACCGTCCCGGAAAAGGCGCGGATCATCATCAACCGCATGATCGTGGCTGGGGAGAGCGACGAAAGCGTCCTGGCCGAGATGCAGACACTTGTAGATGAACTCGATTCGCCAGCCGATTTCACCGTCAGCATCGACCCGCCCTATTACCCACCCTGGGAGATCGACCCCGAGCATCCGCTGGTACGAACACTGGCCCGCGCCTACGAACAGGAGGCGGGCAAAGCTCCC
>JBBRVX010000195.1:0-10213 GCA_038246475.1 Thermomicrobiales bacterium
AGACGGCGCGTGCCCGCGCGCACGATGCGGGGCGGCAGAACGTCACCTTCGTGGCCGGAGACTGCCGCACCGCCCCACTCGGAAGCAGCTTCGATGCGGCCATCGGGCGGATGGTGCTGATGTACACCCGCGACGTCACCGAGGCCCTCCAGGCGATCGTGGAGCGCGTCAGGCCCGGTGGGGTCGTGGCCTTTGCGGAGGCCGATTTCTGCCCCGTTCTGGGCCACGTGCGCGGCGGACCGCCGGGCGTGTGCCGGTCGCTCTGGGAATGGGGCGAGCGCGCGTTTGTCTGTGGGGGGGTGCATGTGGCCATGGCCACGCACCTGAACCGCGCCTTCATGGCGACCGGGCTCGGCGAGCCGGAGATGATAGTGCAAACGCTGGTGGGTGGGGGTGAAGAATGGCCGGGCCTGGAGTGGGCCGCGGCCTCGCTGCGCAGCGTGTTGCCGGTGTTGGAGCAACACGGCATCGTGACCGCCGAGGAGCTGGACCCGGACACCCTGGCGGCGCGCTGCCGCGCCGAGGTCGTCGCCACCGGCGTCCCCTTCATGCTGATCCCGCTGGTGACCGCCTGGGCGCGCAAGCCGTTGGATGCGTAGGGCCGCCAACCGTCCCCGCATACCTGAAATGCCCTTCAGGTATGCGGGAGTCATCGATCGGAGGAGCCAGATCATCGTACGAGAACAGACAGACGTCATCGTCATTGGCGGCGGGCAAGCCGGGCTGGCCATGAGCTATCACCTCACGGCGCAAGGACGGCCACACCTCGTGCTAGAGCAGGATCGCCTCGCCGAGAGCTGGCGGAGCAAGCGATGGGACTCGCTACGCCTGATCGCCCCCAACTGGTCTCTGCGGCTACCGGGGTTTCAGTACCAGGGCGCCGACCCCGACGGCTTTATGAGTAAGGACGAGGTCGTTGCCCAGCTCGAAACCTATGCCAGGTCGTTCGCGGCGCCCGTGCGCGACGGCATCCGCGTCACTTCGGTCAAGCGCGATCCGGCGGGTTCCTACTTCCTGGTGCACTCCGAAGACGGGGTCTACGTCGCGTCTCAGGTCGTCGTCGCCACCGGCGCACTGCAGCGGCCATACATTCCGGGCTGTGGCGCCGACCTTCCGCCTGATGTCGCTCAAATCGTCCCTTACACCTACCGCAACCCGGCAGCGCTGCCGCCCGGGTCGGTTCTGGTCGTCGGCAGCGGCCAGTCGGGCTGCCAGATCGCTGAGGAACTGCGACGATCGGGACGGACGGTCTACCTGTCGGTCAGCGGCAGTGGGGGAATGCCGCGCCGCTACCGCGGGCAGGACACGTCGTTCTGGCTCCGGGCAGTGGGGTGGATCAACCAAACCGTAGATGACTTGCCCGCGGGAGCCCGGTCCGGCCTGCCGAACCCGCAATTGACCGGCGCCGGCGGCGGGCATGACATGACCGTCTACACGCTGGCGCGCGAAGGGGTGGTCATGCTGGGCCACGTCCAGGGCGTCCGCGCCGGGAAGATGCTCTTCGCCCCGGATTTGGCCGTGAGCCTGGCGAAGGGCGATGAGCAGGCGCGACGCTTCGTGAGGTCTATCGACGATCACATTCGAGAGTACGGGCTGGACGCGCCAGCAGAAGGTTTTCCAGGCTGCCTGGTTCCAGCAGACGATTTGAACCCCGCGACGCCGGAGGAGTTGGACCTAACGAAGGCGGGGATCGCTGCCGTCGTCTGGGCGACCGGTTACCGACCCGACCTGCATTGGGTGCGGCTCCCGGTCCTGGATGCCGAGGGATACCCCATCCAGCGGCGCGGAGTGACCTCGGAGCCGGGGCTCTACTTCCTGGGACTTGACTGGCTGTACAAGCGGAATTCTGGCTTGTTCAGCGGCATGAGCGAAGACGCGGCCTACCTCGCGGCAGTCATCATGGAACAGTCGCTGGCTATGACGACGCCGGTCTCATGATTCACCGCGATGCGCTTCCGAACACCGGAACGCATCGCTCTTGCAGCAATCGGTGAAAACCGCCGGAGAAGGGCGCGCGCATCATGGACACGAATTTTGAGCGTCTCTCCATCGTCACCGTCGACGATCCCGCGCTATCCACCGCGGCCTCGCCGCAAGCGGTCGCCTCCGAGCGGCGAACGCTGATCGCGCTCGGCTTCGGCACCTTCGTCGGGGCGCTGGTCTTCATCATCCCGCCGCTCTTCTTCCCGCAAATGGCGCGCGACCTGGGGGTTGGCGTGCCGCTGCTGGGGCAGATCATGTCCGCCATGCTGGGCCTCAGCGTGCTGCTCGGGCTGGTGGTCGGTCCCCTCGCCGACCGCTCCGGTTTTCGCCTGCTGATCGTCTCCGGCCTGGCCGGGGCGGCGACCTGCCTCTTCATTTTTGGCCTGGCTCCAGTGTTTCCGCTCCTCCTGCTCGCCAGCGCGGCGGGGGCGGTGACCGACGCGGGGGTGATCGGTCCCTCATTCGCCATCGCGGGAACCGCGTTCTCCGGCATCGGGGCGCGGCGCGCCATTGGCTGGACCAGCGCCGCCCAGGCCGGTTCCGCCATCGTCGCGGTGCCGCTGCTGGCCGCCATCGGGGCGATCGCCGGGTGGCGGGTCGCCTTCGTGGTGGCCGCGCTGACCTCGTTGGGCGTGGTTGCCCTCGCGTTCCTCTGGTTGCCCCGCGATACCCGCCGCGCCGTCGAGCCCCTGCGCATCGAAGCCATCCTGGCGCCGTATCGCCCGTTGCTGAAGGACGGAGTGATGCGACGGCTCTATGGCGCGACCATCCTGGGCGCGGTCTGCTGGTTCGGGCTGCTGACCTACCTGGGAGCGTTTCTGATCGAAGCGTTGGGGTTGGACACGGGCCAGGTTGGCCTCGTCTATATGGTGATTGGCGGCGGGTATGTTGCGGGCAGCATGGCAGTGGGCGGCTCTTTCGCGCGCGTGCCCGCCCGTCGACTTGTCGTCGCTGGATTCGTTGCCGCCGCCCTGCTCACGTCGCTGGCCTTCTCGGCCCGCCTCGGCACACCGGGCGCTGTGGTTATGCTGACGGGCGCGTCGCTGATGATGGGCCTGGAAGGGGTGGCCATGACCACGCTGCTGACTGCCGAGACGCCGAGCGGAACCGGCACGACGATGACCCTGAACGGCTCCCTCTTCAACCTTGGCGCCGCCGGCGGCAGCGCTATCGGCGGCGCGCTCCTCGCGCTCTCCGGCTACCAGGCGCTGGCCATCGGCTTGCCGCTCTTTGGCCTGGCTGCGGCCTTGTTCAGCTGGCTGCCAGCGGGACGGTCGTCCGAGCAGTAGCGACAGGAGTGTGATGGCTCTTTGAGTCAGCGGAGGCCCGCGTCGCGCGCCCGGATGATGGCTTCTGCCCGGTCGGCCACCTGCAACTTGCCGAAGATGTTGCTGACGTGGTTGGCCACGGTCTTGGGGCTGAGAAAGAGCTCGTTGGCAATCGTGGGGTTGCTCTGGCCTCGCGCGAGGAGACGCAGGATCTCCCGCTCCCGCTCGGTCAGGGTCGGGAAGAGCTGGGGCGCCTCGCGCCGCCCCGCCGCGAAGTAGGCGAGCACGCGGCTAGCCACGGCCGGGCCGAAGATGGCCTCGCCGTTGGCGACGGCGCGAATGGCGCGGATCATCTCGTCCTCGTCGGTATCCTTGAGCAGGTAGCCACGGGCGCCGGCGCGCAGCGCCGCGAAGACCGAATCGTCGTCTTCGAAGAGCGTCACCACCAGGATCTTGGTGGTTGGGCTGGCGGCGACAATCTGGCGGGTGGCGTCGATGCCGCTGCCGTCCGGCATCTGTAGGTCCATGAGCACCACGTCGGGTTGCAGGGCCAGGGATTGCGCGATGGCCGCTGTTCCCGTCTCCGCCTCGCCGACGAGCAGAAAGTCGGGCACGACGCCGAGCAGCGTGCGCAAGCCCTTGCGAAAGAGGGGGTGATCGTCGGCGATCAAGAGCCGCAGCGGTTCGGCAGTCATCACGCTTCAAGCCCCGGAGACGAGGGGAGGGGAAAGCAGGCCGCCAGCCGGGCGCCGGTTCCATCCTGTCGCCGCGTTATCGCGAAGCTGCCGCCCAGCTCTTCGGCCCGCTCCCGCATCGAAACCAGGCCGACGCCCGCGACGCGATCCGGGGAGAGCCCGATGCCGTCGTCCTCGACGCTCAGGCAGAATCGGTCACCAGCTTCCAGGCGGACCATGCAGGAACGCGCGGCCGCGTGCCTGGCGACGTTGGCCAACGCTTCATCGACGATGCGATAGATGGCGACCTCGACCGCGGCAGACAACGGCGGCAGCGCTTCCGCGGCGATGAGCGACACGACCAGACTCGGATCACCCTCGCGATGGCCATCGGGAGTTTGATAGATCCCTCCTGCTCCGTAGCTGACGGCTCGCTGCCGCAATGCGCCGATGAGCCCCAACTCGTCGAGCGCCGGGGGGCGGAGGCCATGCACGAGGCGGCGGATATCCGCCACCGCCGACTTCAGCTCCGAACGCAGCTCGGCGGCCTGCTCGGCGGCGGCCACGGGATCGCGCCCGATCGTGATGCGCAACGCTCCAGCCTGAATCGCCAGCGCGGCGAGCTGGGCGCCGAGGCCATCGTGCAAATCGCGGCGCAACCGCCGTCGCTCTTCTTCCCGCGCGGAGACGATGCGCTCGCGCGAGCGCTGCAGGTCGGCGGTGAGCCGCACGGCATGCGTGGCCACGCCGATCTGGCGGGCCAGATCATCCAACAGCCGGCGATCCGCCGGGCCGAACGCTTCCCCGGGACCGCGCGGGGCGACGATCAGCTCGCCGACCGGTTCGGCGCCGTAGACCAGCGGCAGCCGGATCGTGCCCGCCACGGGCACTCCCGCGGCCGCGGCCGGCGCGAACGATGTCCCACCCTGGAGCACGATCGCGGCGTAGGGCAAGCGCAGCGCTTCGGCCAATGTGCGCACGATGGCGGGCAGAATGTCCTCGGAGGCGAGCGTCCCTTCCAGTCGCTGGCCCAGGTGCGTGAGAACGGCGTACGGGTCATCGCGGTCGCCGTAATGGAGCCGGTTGACGCCACGCTGCACCCGCTCGCGCAGGGGTTGAAAGGCGACGGCGATGATGCCGGTGGCGAAGAGCGAGAGGCCTAACCCGCCCTCGGTCTGGAGCAGGAACCCCACCCCACTGACGAGCAGGACGTACGCGCCCGCCACGAGCGCGGTCAAGGCGACATAGACGACCGTGCGGTTGATGACGAGGTCGATGTCGAACAGGCCCCAGCGCAGGATGGCGATGCCGGCGGCGGCCGGGATGCCGCAGAGAGCCATACCCCACAGCACGCCGTACCACTCGACCCGATCGGCCAATCCGCTCATTTGCAGGGTGAGATGGGCGGCAAAGCTGGCTGCCAGGATCGCCGCCGCGAAGGCGATCCATTTCAACTGCTCTCGCTCGAGGCCGCGGGCGCGCCGCAGCCGCAGGATCATCGAGGTCGCCGCCGCGATCGCGCTGCCGAGGGTAAGCGGGAATCCGACGATGGCAAAGCTGGTGGCCAGCGACTCGGGAAGCGCGTTTGCGTAGGGGTTGGCGAAGCCGCCGATGCCGTCATTGAGCACCGGCTCGAAGGCAAAGACGAGGGCGGTCAGCACGATCCCCACGGCGCCGGTCCAGGCCACGATGCGCCAACGCGGGTCCAACGGGTGGCCGTTCGGGAAGAGCAGCGGCACGTAGACCAGGATCAAGCCGAGCGCGGGAAAGAATGCCCAGGACTGGAACCAGTTGGCCGTGATGGCGCCCGGAAGCGAACCAGGATGGGCCTTGAGCCCATAGGCCGCGTAGGCCCCGGCGGCGAAGGAAAGCCCCCACAGCAGCCCGACCGCACAGAAGAGCCAACCCATGGCGTTGCGCGGATGACGCGCCGCAATCAGGGCGCCAACAACCGGGTAGACCAGAAAGAGGGCCGGCCAGGTTGCGAGCCAGAACGTTTCCCCGGCGGTCCGCTCGTAGCCGGGCGTCGCCCAGCTCAGCGCCAGGAGAACGTACGTGGCCACGGTCAGCGCAACAGAGGCGCCGAGCAGTGCCATCGGGAGCGGATGCGAGCGCAACGCCATCAGGAGCCATCTCCGCACGACGATCTCGTCCGGGCGCGGCGCGGACCGCGCCCGGTCAGATTCCGGCAGACTACTCAACCGCGAACGTCTTGACCATGCCCTCCAGGGCGTGCGGAGTGAACTCTTCGCCCGGCATCGGCGACATGCAAAGCGCGGCGTATGACCCCGGCTCGAGGTCGAAGAATTGCCAGCTTGTGACCCCTTTGGAAGAGACGCCCTGGCCACCGACCGGCGCGAATGCGGACGGGTCGACCGTTCCCCCGAACATGCCCTCCAGCATGGTGATGACGTCGTCTTTCGTGGCGCCGGGCGCCACGGGGAGCAGCGCGATCTCGTGATCGAGCGCGCCATTGTTGGTGATTTTCCAGATCGTGCGACCTGCCGCAACGGGGCGATCCAGACCCGTAAACTTCATCTCTTTCAAGCCGATGGAAACGTCCGCGTCCGGTTCGGGATACTCCTTCCCCTCTCCCTCGGCGACAGTCAGCATCGCCGGGGTGCGGCCATCGATCGGATCGACGACCATCCAGCGGCCGGCAGTCAGGTCGACGACCCCCTGCGCCTGCCCGCCAGGAGAGGGCCAATCGGGCGTGCCCAGAAATGTCAGCTTCGTCATGTCGAACCACGGCGGGTCCTCATCCACGGTCATGTCTTTGGCGAGCTGCTCGTCGGTGACCTCGTCCGGGACGCGCGCCGCAAAGAAATGCAGCGGCTTGCTGCCCGCATTCGCGACGGTCATCAGCACGCGCCCCGCGGTGACGCCAGCTGGCAGGGTGAAGCCGGCATCATCGACGCTGATCGTGATTTCCGGCAGATCCAAGCCAGCAACGCCGCTCGTGGGCGTGGCCTCTTGCGCAACGAGCGCCGACCGGGTCAGCATCGTCCCACTGAGCGCGAGTCCCACTGATCCAACCCCATACATGAGCACTGTTCGTCGATTCATCACACCCTCTCCGCATCGTTCGCCGGCGATCACCTGTTTCGATCTGGCTGGCGACCCGCCGCCAAGCCAACCAGGCCTTCACGGTATCCGGCGAGGCATCCCGGGGAGAAGGGGCACGATTCCCGATTGAGCCGGGAGCTTTGTCCCGGCGCGTGCGGGACAGCCACGAGCAGCCGCGGCGCCTGCTTCCTGACGCCGAGGCGACGTTCTCGAAGCAGAGATCAAATCGTCTCGTGAAGATTCCCCCGCGCCGATGAGGAGCCCGGCCGCGGTGACGCTGGGCGCATCCCCTCCCATGCTGGCGCTCTGCTAATCTGGATGCTGTCCGCGTGAAGCGAGCACTGCAAAGAAACGACAGGTCGGCATGGGAACACCAATTACGCAGACTGAACCAGCCGTGACCACGCTGGCAGCAGTGGACGAACGGCAACGACCTACGCCATCTATTCCCTCCGAAAAGACTCCAGAGGAGTTTTACGCAGAGATTACGCTTCGCGGCGATGTGCGGGAGATCCTGCACGAGCTCGCCACGACGTAGGCGGACTGGTGGACATTAGCCGTCTGTTCTTGTCTGGATGTGGGAACGCGAGCGCTCAAGGCGCCTTCGCCTCGACATCCACCGCGCCAGGGAGATCGGCTTTGAATACGCGAAAGAGGAACCAGAGCGACGGGATCAGGAAGAGCGCGCCGATGCCGAAGACGACGAGGGCGGCGCGCATCATGGCCGGCGACGACGCGGCGTTGCTGAAGGTGAGATCGGGGACGACGAGGTAGGGGTACTGGGCGATTGCCCAGCCGATGAGCAGGAACCCGACCTCGGCGATGGCCGCCGCTCGCGCCAGCCGGTAGCGCCGGCGGTGGACCGCCCAGCCGGAGAGGAGCGCCAGGGCGATGCCGATTGGGATGATGAACAACCCCACGCCAGTCGTCAGCCCCTGCCAGATGCGCGGCGCGTCGCTCCGGGCAAAGGGCAGGGCTGCCGCGGCCAGCAGCGCGAAGACCGCGCCAGAGCCGAGAGCGCGCCAGCGGAAATCCTCCTGTAAATCGCCGGTAGTTTCCAGAGTGAGATAGACGGCGGCAAGGTAGGCGCAGGTGGTCAGCGCCAGAAACCCCATCAGGATCGGGAAGGGGGCCAGCCATGTGCGCCAGAGATCGCTCGTCACGACGCCATCGGCAACCCGGATCTGCCCGGAAGCGACGGCCCCAGCCGCCATCCCGAAGAAGAGCGGCGTGACCGTGCTGGCAATGGCGAAGACGCGGTCCCAGACCGTGCCGCCGAAGGCGAACCCGCGCGCCGGGGTGCGGAAGATGAAGGCCGCGCCGCGGAAGACGATCCCCAGCAGCGCCAGCGAAAGGGGAATGTCGAGGGCGATGCTGAGCGCGGCGTAGACAGGAGGAAAGACGGTGAAGACGAGCACGATGACGAAGATCAGCCAGACATGGTTCGCTTCCCAGATGGGGCCGATGGCATGGGCGATCACCTCGCGCTGTTTGTCCGCGCGAGGGCCGCGCGCCAGCAAATCCCAAATGCCCCCGCCAAAATCGGCGCCTCCCAGCACCGCGTAGAGCAGCACGCCCAGCAGCAGAATCGCGCCGAGGGCGAACTCCAGCGTGACGGTGGAATCAGGCCACGGCATGATGCGGCTCCCTGTTCGTCCCTGAGGATGGCGTCGGCGGCCCTGGCGGCGGCGCGATCTCCGGCAGGGGCGAGCGGCCGAGATGGACGAGCAGAATGGCACAGGTGATGGCCAACAGAACATAGACGATGGTGAACCCGCCCAGGGCGATGAACTGGTTGGGAACGGGGGTGACCGCCTCCGCGGTGCGCATGATGCCGTAGATGATCCAGGGCTGGCGGCCGACCTCGGTCACGACCCAGCCGGCTTCGATGGCGACGAACCCCAGCGGCGTAGCAAGCACCAGCGCGCGCAGCAACCAGGGCGCGGGGAAGCGATCGCGGTTGCCGCCGCGGCGATTCCTCCAGGCGGCGATCCAGTACCAGGCCGCGAGGCCGATGATGGCGAAACCGGCGCCGACCATGATCTGGAAGGCGACATGGACGATGCGCGGATCAGGTTGATCCGCGCGCGGGAAGGCGTCCAATCCCTGCACGACCGCGTTCGGATCGTGGAAGGCGAGGAGGCTGAGCCCGCGCGGGATTTGCAGGGCGAAGCGGGTCTGCCGGGCGTCGACGTCGGGCCAGCCGCCGATGCTCAGCGGGGCTCCGGCTTCGGTCTGGAAGATTCCTTCCAGGGCGGCGAGCTTGGCCGGCTGGTTCTCTGCTACCCAGCGGGCGCTGATGTCGCCGCTGATCAATTGCAGCGGCGCGAAGATGGCGGCCAGGGCGATGGCGATGGTCAGGCCGGCCCGGTGGTAGGCGTCGTTCTTCCCGCGCAGGATGCCCCAGGCGTAGATGCCAGCCACGCCCAGCCCGGTGGCGATGTAGGCCGCCTGGACCATGTGCAGCGATTGCTGGAACCAGGCGCTGTTGAACATCGCCGCGATGGGATCGACGTCGAGCACCTCGCCATCGATGATGCGGAAGCCGGCCGGGCTGTTCATCCAGGCGTTGGCGGAGATGACGAAGATCGCGGAGAACGTGCCGCTGATGGCGATCGGAATGGCCGTCAGCCAGTGGGCGCGTGGCGAAAGCCGATCCCAGCCATACAGGTAGAGCCCGAGGAAGATGGCCTCGATGAAGAAGGCGAAGCCCTCCGCTGAGAAGGGGAGGCCGATGATGCCGCCGGCGTACTGCATGAAGCGGGGCCAGAGCAGCCCCAGCTCGAAGGAGAGGATGGTGCCGGAAACGGCCCCGACGGCGAAGAGGATGGCGAAGGCCTTGGTCCAGCGCTTGACAAGGAACAGGTAGACCGGGTTGCCGGTGCGTAACCAGAGGCCCTCAGTGATGAGGAGGAGGACCGGCAACCCCATGCCGAGGACGGCAAAGACGATGTGAAAGGCGAGCGACGTGCCCATCTGGGCGCGAGCGGCGAGGAGATCGGTCACGCGGCAACTCCGGCCCGGATCTCGACGGCGCCCGGTTCACGGCCGCTTCCCTCTCCTGGTCAGGATACTGGAAATGGCCGCTGTCACCGCAGTCGCGACCTACTGCCGACCTACTGCCTGACCTGGTGGCCGCGGATCGCCAGTCGACGCTTGAGCCATGATTTCGGCCTTGCGCTCACGTTCTTTGCGCTGTTGCTGACTTCCGTACACAAAGAC
>JBBRVX010000196.1:0-10061 GCA_038246475.1 Thermomicrobiales bacterium
CTCCGTCCTCCGTCCTCCGTCCTCCGTCACCCGTGACCTCGCCGGTGCAACGCAGCGAAGACACCTATGCTGAGGATGGCGCCCGGAAGAGCAAGCCCGCCGAATCCCTGGGCAGGCAGGGGCCCAATGCCGGTCTTCGGCACCTGAGAGACCAGCGGGTCAGCGAACGGCAACGACGAGCAAGCAAATCCGTCCGCGTTTGGATCGAGGTTGAAGGGATCAGTCAGGTCGTCGTTGTAGACGAGCTGCGCTTCTTCCTGAAAATCGAAGTCAACACAGTCGAGATCTTCCGCCCCCTGGCTTCGTCTCGGTTGGTCGATGACGACGTCGGCCGGCTCCGTATCGGCTTGATTTCGCGCGGGCGTGCTCTGGTCGCGGCGATTACCGCGCCCCTCGCTTTGACCGCCGGCAGGATCTGCAGGGACATCGGTCTCCGCACAGACAATGCCATCTCCATCCGTGTCGAGCGCTGCATTTGCTTCCGGATCTTTGTCAAAGGCGGCTTGGGCCCTTGCCGCGTTTTTGAAGTCGCTGCAGGAAACTGCGGCTGGCGTCTCGGGTTGGGCCGCCTCTCCGTTTTGCTGGCGGGCCGCGCGGCGTTGAGCGCGATCGTCGGCGGGTTGTGCCGCGGCGCTGTCAGCCTCGGAAGCTCCATCTGGGTTGGTTTCAGACGGAAGTAGGGCGCAGGCGATGCCGTCGCCATTCGGGTCGAGATTGTTCGGATCGGATGCGTCGTTATCGAGAACCGCCTGCGCTTCCTCCTGTGTGTCGAAGTCCTCACAGTCAAAATCATCGGTCGCGGCTGGAGTGTCTTGGGCATCCTGAGCGAAGGCCACGGCCCGATCGGGGTAAGGGAGGCCCATGAGAAGGAAAACGACCAGGAATACCGACGCCATTGCCCTCATTGCCACACCCCATCCTCCCGGACTTTCTCAGGTGGCAGAATCGAGTCGACACCACCGTGATGAACATACCAAGGACGAACCGGGACTCGCGGTCGTTCCGGTGGCGGCTGCCACCGATGCGGCGTCCGTACAGGTGTACGGTGCCACGCCCGTGCGAGCTTGGCAAGGGGCGTCGCGCTCTCAGGGACGACCAAAGTGAGCCGCGTCTGCCCAGGGCCGGTCAGGATTGCTATCGCGCCAGCGCGAAATCCCGTCGAAAAGGTGCACGGCCACGTCGTCGAGCTCGAGTGGAGCCAGCAGAACGCGGGAAATCCCGACCCGTTGCGCCAGCTCCGGAGGGATTTCAGCGGAAGAGGCGGCGATGACGAGTATTGGAATGTCAGTACGCTCGACCGCGGTAGCGCGATTGGACTGTCCGCGGAGCCTTTCCAGCAGCTCGACGGCGCCAATCCCGCCCAGCGCGGCATCGAGCAGCATGGCGTCGAACGACCTCAGCCGAAAGACTTCGAGCGTTTGCAGCGCGCTGGCAATCGCGCTGGTCCAGAACCCCGCGTAGACGAGCCCTTCGCTCAGAAAATCGACGAGCCCGGGATCGTCGCTGACGATCAAGACGTGCGGTCGCTGCAAGGCTGAAGGCATAGAGCTCCTCGGTGGTGGCTTTTCCCCGGACTGCTGTCCGATACGGTATGATGCCTTAACCCCGCGTACAGACGTTTGACCGCAACGCGTTGCTGCCGCGTTCCCGTTCTGGAGATTGGCCAAGTGGGATGGCATGTCGATCACGCCGAGACGCGGGTCTTCATCGAGCAGTACATCAGAATACTCAACCTTCCCGGCGATCGACTGCGAGTCACGACGGATCAACGGGAGTTCGAAGCATGGCTCGGGCGCCGGGTACGCGCGGCGATCGGCGGCGCCTATGCCTTCGACGCTCGTTCTGGCGATCACCTGATCCTGATCAATCTCGCTCGCATCGATCTGTCTCGTCCGAGGTCACTGGAGGTCGTCGTCGCCGAAGAGCTCGTGCACATGCGTGACCGCCTCGATGGCGACCTGCGCCGCCATGCCAGGCACGGATACGATCGGATCGCTCATCGTGTGGCCGCGCTGACGGGCGCCTCGCTGGAGGAAATTCGGGCTGCCACCAAAGCGCCGATTCGGCGTCGGGCGAAGTTTCATTACGCGTGCCCAAGATGCGGTGCAACCGTGCCGAGGCAACGTCGGGGCGTCTGGTCGTGCGGTCGCTGCTCGCCACGATTTGATCCGCGGTTCATGCTGCAGTTGGTGGCGTCGTGATGGGTAGGCTCCCGCTGGTTTCCAGTATTCGGGACGCGAAAACATGCCGATGCAACATTGCCGGCGTGAATGCGCTAGGCTTCACGTGGGAAGACGCGCCGGAATGCGACGTACGGACGCGTGATCGTGGGATGCGAGTGCTATGGTGATGGGCAGAAGTGCGAACCTCGGAAGAGCATCCGCGATCCTCCTTGGGGTTGCCCTGGTATGGACCCCTGGATTGACAGACGCGGGCGCCGGATCGTTGCTTCCGATGGCCGCTGCCGCTGCTTCGAGCCCCCGTGCCTGGCAGCACGGGACCGGCATGCTCGCGCAATCGTCAGACGAGTCGGAAATCCAGCAGGTCGGTGAGAATAGCAACGGGGATGTCGAGGCGCTTGATGAGGGCGCTCCCCCGGTCACGCCTGCCACGGAAAGTACAACCAAGTCCAGTCTTGAGGATATTGAGCTGCTCGACCAGGGAGCCCCTCCCGCGGCCGCGCCCGCTGTTGCCGCCGCGCCTGTCGTCTACAGCACGGCTCCGGCGGACAGCGTCGCGCCCCCCGCGCAAGGTGATTACCTCGCTCCCGCAACGACCCCGGCGGTTCACCCGGCAGGATTCTCGCTTCCCGAAGGGTTCGGCAGTGGCAACGTGCATGTATCGACTGGGCGAGGTGGTTTTCCTCCCGGTCTCGAAGATTGCCATGTCGGGGCAGTAACTGGCAGGGCATACGTCGGGATCTCCTGTGGCGGCGACAACAACGTCGTGGGTCACGCGCCCTCGTTTCAGGATTTTCCGTTCGTCACTGATGCCAGCTTCCCATTCGACGCTGATAGCCGCCTCCTGACCGAGGAGAATTTCCCGTTCGACAAAAACGACAGCGTTTTCGTCTCGGGCGATGCAGAGAGTTCCATCGATGGCGCCGGGAATGTAACCGTCGTTTCGGCCGGGACGCGCGATGTTGGCTCGGGTGATGAAAATGCTGTGACCACCGACGCGGGGAACAGCGTGGTCGAGCGCACGCAGCGAAGCCAGGAGCGCGAGCCACGGGTTCGCGTAAGCAAGCAGGACGGCGCAACAAGCGGGAGCGTGAAGAGCAGTAACAAGAGCAACGCCAGCGCAGAATCCGCAAGCGGCAAGGACAAGAGCGCCAAATCCAAACAGAAAGCCAGGGCCGAGAAGAAGTCCGGCGGCAAGGCGAGGTCCGCGCAGAAATCCAAGGGCAAGGCGAAAGCCGAGAAGAAAAAGCAGAACGCGAAAAACTCCAAATCGTCGAAAAGGCGGGATGATCACCGAAATTCCCGAAAAAACTAATCGCGAGACGAGCAATCGCCGGCGCATAAACGCACAACGTTTCGGCCGACCTTCGACCAATGCGAAACTTCATCATTCGCGAGTGCATGATCCGAAGACCACCTGGGGCACGGCATATCGCGGTGTTGTATGGACACGGCATGCCGTGTCCGGTTAACGCCATGCCGCATTTCCGAACGGGCGCCATACCCCAATAGGATGTCTGACACGGAATCCGGATGATGAGTGCCGCTTTCGCTTTGACGGGAATCGTCCCCCTCTCCTCACCGCAGTGGGCCGGGTACCCGCGGAGCGGGTGGCGGGCAGGGGGGTGAGGGCTGGTCGCCGCGACACGAGGAAGTGATTACCCGGATTCCGTATGAGACGGCACTAGGCGCCCATCTGACCCATCAAGAAAGCGCACCGGTACTGCTCCGTCATAAGTGGGTGGTCAGGGCTTCCTGCAGGATGCTTCAGCACGTTCGCGGCTGGAGGGGCGATGCCTGCATCCTTGCAGCCCGCGGCACGGCAAACGGCGCCGATGTTCCAGAATCCGGTGACCGCCTACGTAAGTCGCTGGACAGGAATGCCGTACATCGGACGATTCGTCTGGCCGCGTTCTGGGCAGCGGGCAGCCGCAGTCGATGAACGAAACGCTAGCTCGAAAAGCCTACGTCGTTGTTTCCGCCATCGGCGGCTGGCACATCGTCCGGCGTCGACGGCGCGGGTGTGGGCGCGGCGACTGATTCCTCCGTGCGGATGATTTTCGCTCCGTCTGGCCCCGTCACGGCGGTCACATTGCCCGAGCGAGCAAACGCGAAACCACCACTCGAACTCACGCTGGCGACGACATCCGGATTCGCCTGAACCACCAGATCGACGTTGGGATCGGGCTCGGGAACCGCGGCGGCGGGCACGGGCGCGCTCGGCGTGGGTGTGGGGTCGGCATTTGGCACATCATCAGGAGTCCTCTGCAGCAGATGCTGTGGCTGCCAATCGCTGTTCGTCACCGGTGAGCCGTTCGCGTCGCTCACGTCGTCCGACGAAGTGGCCGATCCGTTGTCAGCCGAATCGGTATCGGCCGATTGTTGCTTCGATTCGTGACGGGCACTCGCGCGCTCCGAATGGTCACGATCCTCATCCTGGACGCGGTTCCGATCGCGCGGACGGTCGTTTCCACCACCTCCGGAGTCGCTGCTTTCTGCTTCGGGCCGATTGTTTCGGTTCCGACCGCCATCGTGCGAATCGTCGTTTTGATCGTTTCTCTGCCGTCGCTCCCCGCCACGATCGTTGCTCTTCTGCACAACGTCAGCGTCCGTGGAGTTCTCTCCCGATCCGCCGGAATCCTGGGCGGTGTCAGTCCCAGCCGTCTGGTCACCTTTGTCAGACGAGGATTCGCTTTCGCTGGACGCTGACGACTGAGTTTCCTTATCGCGCGACGCGTCCTTCTCATCCGAGCCATTGGAAGTGGTCGAATCGTCCTTCGCGCCGCCGCCTTCGGCATTGCCCTTCGCTGATCCATCCTTTTCAGTGGTCTCAGAAGATTTGTCCGCATGCTTGCCCGTGTCGTCTGGCTCCGAACCGCTTTGCGACTCCTGTGCCGTCTTTTCAACGGGGGCCGCGTCCGCTTCGGCAGTCGTCGATGCTCCGTTTGCCGGCTTTTCGTCATCAGAGGTGGGTTGATTCGAGCCATCTCCGTCCTGCTTGGCGGCGTCAGCCAAGGCGCGGACTGGCGCAAAAAGGGTCAGTCCCGGCAGCAAACGAGCGGCTCTGGCGGCGATGTCTGACGTTTTCGTGCGCCAAGGCGCTTGCAAAATGCGTAGGTTGATCACGGCGATTTTCTCTCTTCCCATCTCCGGCAGCATCGTCCCGCAACGATTCTTGCCGAAGTTCCCCACCCCGCACGATCATGGCAGAACCGATGTCGTGCGACGCGACCTTCTCCGTTGCCAACGTTCGAGTCGCGGTCGCCGTTTCCTCTCCGGCACACTTTTCTGGCCAGCGAACAATGTCAGTTTAACATGGGAGCCTGCGCCGGCTGATTTTACCATTCGCGTACGTACGCGAACTACGTTCGTGCAACAGGACGGAGTCGAGGAGCGACCGCGTGCATGATCGCGGCGATGGATTCCTCATCGTCGGGGTCGAGTGTCTGAATGACAAAGAACGTGATCCCGGCGTCAACGAAGCCCTGATAGTGCTCGGCCACGGCGTCGGGTGTGCCCGCCACGAGGTACTGGCCCCAGAAGTCATCCAGGCCTTCCGGGAAGTACCGATTTACCTTTTCGGCGACGGCCCGTTCATCCGCGGCGACGATTGCCCAATGGGTGAAGTGGGAGCGCAGGATATCACCATAGGACCGGCCCATCACCGCGCATTCTGCTTTCAAGATATCGAGCCTCACCTGCGCATCGGCGGGCGTGGCCACGTTTCCGGCGGGCCCCGCGCCGAAATTGCAGATTTCTCCGAGCCGTGCCAACTGACCCAACGTCCGTTTCCCCGCTCCCGCGATGACGAGGGGCACGCCGCCAGATTGAATCGGAGGATCGACCAGCGCGTCGCTCGCGGAACGGAACTGGCCGCTAAAGGTAAATGATTCATCGCCCCAGACACCGCGGATGATGGTGATTGCCTCTTCGAGGGCGGCCTGGCGTTCGCGAACGGGAGGAAAAGGCAGGCCCATGCGGCTGAACTCGTTCTCGCCGAGTCCATAGTCGGCCGCGTTCCATCCGATTCCGAGCCCGAGGATCGATCGGCCATGGCTGATTCGGTCGAGATCAGATTGCAGTCGGGCCGTGAGGAGAGGCGTCCGGTATGGCTCCGCGGCAACGAGTTGGCCGAGATGAATCCGTTCCGTCTTGGCGGCAATCACGGCGAGATGCAGCCAGCACTCGGGAGCCCACGCCGGGTGATCGCCGAGAAGGAACGCATCGTATCCATGACGTTCAGCCAACTCCCCCGCACGAATGATCGCGGCGCCGCGATCTCCCTGGGAATGGGCAGCCACGGCCTGCAGCGCGAACCCGATCTTTCCTGAGAGGGAGGCCACCCATGGATGGCCTGTGCGAACGGTCACACGGATTCCCTTTCCAACATGAATCCTTGCCGCAAAATGGCGTGAGCTCGCATCGTCAACGGTCGGCGCGCCGCGGTCAAGAGCAGATCTCACGGATGAGGCAAACACCGCGGTTTGTCACGCCAGCGTCTCCTTCGTAGCCTTGTGACAGTACGACCGTCGCATAGCGGCATTCACACAAGGGTAATCATGAACGTTCCCCGCGGCCGCGGCCGCATTCTGAATATCGATGGCCGCGCGGTCGTCGTTGCTCGCTGCCCACTCTGCCATGCCGAACATCGGTATGCCAAAGGTGAAGCGAGCGGCGAAGAGATCGATCAGATTCGCGTGCAGGGCTTTACGGACGAGTGGATGCCCTGTCAGATGGACCTCCCCGGTAACTTCTGGCGGGTCGTGATCTCCACGGGAGGTCGCGGGGGACGAACCGGCGGGCGGCCCGCGCGCGCGACGACGGCCGCATGAGCGAGCCTCGGGCCGTCGACCGAAAGACCCTCTCGCTCAGGCTTGAGGGGAAGCTCAATCGTTGGCCCAGAACATCCAGGCGGCAGGATCGGGTAAAGGGCGTGCTTTCTCGCCGCCAACCTGATCTGACGGTGGTCCTGGAGAACGTCCACGATCCCCATAACATCAGCGCAGCGCTCCGCTCCTGCGATGCCGTCGGCGTTCTGAAGGCGCACGCCGTGTACACGATCGAAGAACCACCGCACGGAGCCGGCGCCCGCCAGATCTCCGCTGGAGCGGCCAAATGGGTCCCCATTGATCAGCATGCGTCGATCGCGGCGTGCTATGCGGCGCTGCGCGATGAGGGCTTCTCGATCCTGGTGACAGCGATCGGCCCCGGCGCGCGCGAGCTCTTCGAGTGGGATCTCACCCAACGCGTGGCAATGGTCTTCGGGAATGAGATGCGAGGGGCGTCCGAAGAGGCGATCGCGCTGGCCGATGGGATGATCGAAATCCCGATGGCGGGGATGGTCCAGAGTCTCAACATTTCCGTGGCCTGCGCGGTTTGCCTCTACGAGGCATTTCGCCAGCGGCGGGCCGTCGGCGCCTACGATGTTCCGAAAATCGATGAGGAGTCGTTGCACAGCCTGGAAGAGGACTGGCTCCATCGTTAGTTGCAAACGCGTGATGGAGCGCGCGAGTTTCTCGTGTAGCGCCGCCGCGCATTCAGCTCTCCAGGCTCGCTGTGCCATCTGGGCCATTGGATCTGGACAAGGATTCCCCGAGCATCGTTCCTCATCGGGCGCGGCCGTAGGGTCGACGCCTGCGTCCTTGCAGCCCGTGGCAAAGCAAGCGCCGCCAAGGCTCCAAAAGCGAGTGCCCACCTACTCGGAGCTAGTCGACTGAAACGTTTCTGTCCTCTGCTCGTTTAAGACCAATCACTTTTTGTACCTGATGGAGGAGAAGCAAAGCAAGAATAGTAATGACTGTGGCCCCCAAACCAAGCGTGAGAAATCCGGCGCCAATCAGTAACCCGATTGCCGCCGCAACCCAGATGCCCGCCGCCGTGGTGAGTCCGACAACCTCGCGCCCGGTCGTGATGATTACGCCCGCGGCGATAAAGCCAATACCCTGAATCACGGTTGAGGCGATGCGGCCGGGGTCGGAGAGTCGGCCAGCGTCATTCAACTGTTGGCTCAGCAGAAGGGCGCAGAGCATGAACAACGCGGCGCCCTCGACGACCAGCATGTAGGTGCGCATGCCAGCAGGTTTGTCGGCCTGCTCGCGTTCAAAGCCCAGAGCGGCGCCGGCCGCCATGGCCAGCGCCAGTCTCTTGAACGATTCGATGTCAGTCAACTGCTCCACGCGCTACCCGTCTCCATGCAATCGCAATGCTGACGGGAGCGCTCGATCATCTAGAACTGGAGCACCACGGACTTTTCCTCACCGTCGCGCAGGTACTTGGCCGTGGCCTGATCACCGGCCTTCAGCGTCTCGACCATCTGATCGAGTTGGGCCATGTTGCGCACCCGCTTACCGGCAAAGCTCGTCAATACGTCGCCCGCCGCCAGATCGGAACGCTCGGCGACCGTGTCGGTGCGAATTTTACCGATGTAGACGCCCTTGGTTGTGGCCGGGATCTTTTCGGCCACCTCGGGATGCCGGGCCAGATAGTCTTCCAAATCGGCGGCGAGGATGCCGAGCGGCGGCCGCTTGGGACCGGCGAATTTCGCGGCGAGTTTTGCGAACTTGGCCTGATCGAAGCCGAGAATAACCTCGCCATCGGCGACGGTCACGGGCACACCCTGCTGGCCGCTGACGCGCACCATCTCCATGGCGGCGTCATAGTCCTTGGAGACATCGACATCAACGAATGGCACCTTGTTTTGGGTCAGATATGCCTTCGCGCGATCGCACCACGGGCAGGTCGTGGTCGTATACATCGTTACAGGGGCAGCAGCTTCAGCCATTATGGTCCTCTTCCCCGTTGGCGCGGCCGTCAATCAATCATCGGCTCAAACGCGCCGGGTTTACTACCCATTATGGTACCAGCATTGTCCAGCGGAATTCGCGGCCAACGCGCAATCATTCCCATTCGATAGTGGCAGGCGGCTTGGACGAGATGTCGTAGACCACACGAGTGATGCCATGAACCTCATTCACGATGCGATTGCTTATCCTCGCGAGCAGATCGTATGGAATCCGCGCCCAATCAGCGGTCATCGCATCTTCAGACGTCACCGCCCGGATGGCGCAGACACGGCCATACGTACGAAAGTCGCCCATGACGCCCACAGAGCGAATCGGGAGCAGCACGGCGAAGTACTGCCAGACGTCGACACACTCGGCTGACCGATCGATCTCTTCACGCACGATGGCGTCGGCGGGACGAAGTAGCGCGAGGTCTTCACCGGTGACGGGCCCGATGATCCGCACCGAAAGGCCAGGTCCGGGAAAGGGCTGGCGATCGACGATTTCGTCAGGCAGACCAAGCGCGCGTCCGGCTTCGCGCACTTCGTCCTTGAAGAGGTAGCGCAGGGGCTCGATGAGCCGAAACGTCATATCATCCGGGAGGCCGCCGACGTTATGGTGAGTCTTGATCTTGGCGGCCGACTTGGTGTCCGTGGAGGTGCTTTCAATTACATCGGGATAGAGCGTGCCCTGCGCGAGAAAATCGAAGGGACCGTGTAACGCTGACTGCGATTCAAATACGCGGATGAATTCCTCACCGACGATCCGGCGTTTCAACTCTGGATCTTCGACGCCTTCGAGCCGGCTGAGGAAACGCTCGGTGGCGTCTACGAAAACGAGGTTCATGCCGAAGGATCGGCCAAACACCTCTCGCACCAGGTCGGCTTCACCGTGCCGCAGAAGCCCATTGTCGACGAACACCGGCGTGAGCCGATCGCCGATGGCACGATGGATCAATGCCGCCGCGACTGACGAATCGACCCCTCCGCTGAGGCCGAGGATCACCCGGCCATCGCCAACGCTTTCCTGAATCTGCCGGATGGCGCTATCCACGAAATGTTCGGCGGTCCAGTCGGTGCGGCAGCCGCAAATCTCGACC
>JBBRVX010000197.1:0-10041 GCA_038246475.1 Thermomicrobiales bacterium
GCGTGGAATGGGGGGCATCGCAGAATGAGCAGAACACGAGGATAACTAACTACCGGGTGATCTGCACTTCCCGAGCGGTGTGGCGCTGTTGGCGGGTGCTACGCGCCGGGCCCCCGCGGCCCCGCGGCCTCCTGGCGCGAGGGTGCTGATGATGCGATACGGCGGTGAGGGACGGCTCCCCCAGCCGCAACCGGCATGTCCGCGCTGGCCAGCGCTCCGGGGTTGGGCGAGGCACCGGCGCCTAATGCGTGGTTGGCAACGGACACGCCGTCGGCCCGATCTCGGGAGGATCAATCCTCCCGCTGGCGGGACGGGGAAGCACCCTGCAGGGCGCTGCCCACGCCGTGGTCGGCGGAGCAGGGTTGCCGTGCCCCGCCAGGCGGCATGGGTCCCGCGGGACCGCAGGGCACGCCGGAGCACGTCATAGGACCCGAGGGGGTGGCGGCGGTCGCCCCAGGGACTGGCGGGTCCCAGGATCCCCGGTGCGCATGAGGCGGCGGCGGTGGCCAGCGCGGACGCGTCATGGGCGGGGGGATGAGGGGGAGCGGCAGGCGTCCCTGCCGATGGTCCCGTGGGCGGGGGGGTGACGTGGTCTCGAGTTCCACGCCGCACCCCCCGACTGCGGGTTTGATGCAACCCCTCTATCTATATAGACGCGTTTTCGGAGAAAAAGTGCGCCATATCTAGGTAAATCTAGGTATGAATGATGGGTTGGAAGGAGCGTATTGCCGCGCTAGGCGATGCTCCAAATGCTGTATTCGAAGCCTTACGACCCTGGAGAGGCCCGTGGACTCCCCTCATCGGGCGTTGCGGCAGGGAGTGGTTCGGGCGGCATGTACGTCAGTACGGCGTCCCGGCCGATGTCGCTGAAAAGGACATCGCCGTTTGGAGCGATTGCCACACCGATCGGCTGCGCCAGCCGCTCGCTGCCAGCCTGGGTGATGCGGCCAGTCACGCTTCCCGAGCGGTCAAGCAGCAATCCTTGACCGGCATTCGAGGCCGTCGCGTAGAGGTTCCCCGCGGCGTCGAAGGCGAGGTAGGGCTGGAAGGAGGGTGGGATGCCCCCTGGCAGAGGAGGCGGCCAATCGGCCACTGGCCACTGGGCCACCGGCTCGCCCTCCGGCGTGAAGATCGAGATGCGCGCGTTGCCAGAGTCAGCGACGTAGATGTTGCCGTCCGGCCCGATGGCAATGCCGACTGGCTCGATCAGTTGCTCCGGCGCGGAGCCATAGCCGCCCCAGGCCGCGACGAATGCGCCGTCACGGGTGAACTTCTGGATCCGCTCGTTGCCGGTATCGGAGACATAGATGGCGTCGTCGCTCACGGCCACCGCGCGCGGCCCAAAAAAGTGCCCGCCATCCTCACCCACGCGGGCCGGATCGTCGCCGGTATCGACCGTCTCCGCGCCAATGCTCTGGATCATCTGGCCAGCGCCGTCGATGGCCACCACCCGATGCCCCCAGGTGTCGGCGACCCAGGTCAGGCCATCCGGGGCAATCGTGATCCCAGTGGGGCCGAGGCCGTTCTCGGTGCGGGTGAAGCTGACGCTGCCTTCGGCGTCGCCCCAGACGTCGAGAAAGGTTCTGTCAGCGCTGAAGCGTTGCACGCGCGCGTTGCCGCTATCGACGACCGCGATGACGCCGTCGGCGTTCACGGCCAGCCCGATCGGGTCCTTGAACTGTCCCGCTTCCGTGCCCGAGCCGGGGCGATCGGTCAGGTTGAAGGGCCCGGTGGGCGGCTGAATGCGCCCGGCGATTTCCGGGGCCAGCCCCACCGCCACCGTCGCCGCCGGCGGCGCGGGCACGCCGTCGCGGAAGAGCAGGTAGCGCCAGCCATCGATCCAGCGCGTCGGGTTGACCAGGGCGCCAGCGATACCGCCGATATCGGGTGATTGGTATTGCGGCGGCACCGTCGTCAGCCAGGGCCACGACTCGACCGTGTACCCGGCGCCGGCCAATCCGGCATCGATGGGGGCAATGGCCACTTGCGCCCCCGCGGTCGCCGCCGCGCCGCGTTCGACCACGGAAAGGTCAGGAAATTCGCGGAAGTACCAGACGTAGGGCCACTGTACGTCGCTTTCGACGGCGATGCTCAGGCCATGGCTGCCGGTGGGATCGCGGGTCGATCCATCGGCGACCCCCGCGTCCCGGGCCAGACGCAGAAAGCGATCGATGGACGGGAGGGCGCCGAGGGTGGACGTGCGCTGCGCGAGGAGCTCCGTCCCCGCATCACCCCGGTAGAAGGCGAGCAGCGTAGCTGAACGGAGGGCGAAGCTCCCCAGCAGGAGGGCCAGCACAAAGAGCGCGATGGCCAACGGCTGGTTGAGACCGCCGCGCTCTTCGGGAGCGTCGGCGTCGCTCAATCGCCAGATGAGGTAGGCCAGCGGTACGACGATCAGGCAAAGGACGGCCACCGGCGGCATGGCCGCCGTCATCCCCTGGTTGCCGACCCGCATCAGCAGCACTCCCACCGCCCCCAGGCCGATGACGAAGCCGAGCATGGCCAGCGCCAGGACGCCGTTGCTCCCCTGCCAGACGCTGCGCCAATCGACCGCGTGGAAGGCATTACCGATGCCGATGCCGGCCAGGAGCACCAGCGGCAGCACGACGTGAATGGCGTGCTCGGGGCCGCGGCCGGCGGAAAAGCTCCAGATCAGGAAGGCCGCCAGGGTCCAGCCCGTGAAGAGAGCCACGGCGTCGCCGCGTTCGACACGGTCACGCGCCAGGGCCACGATGGTGAAGAGCACCGCGATCGGCTCATAGACGAGCAGGATCAGCAGAAAGAGGGGAACGGGTTGCCCGCTGGCTGATCCGGCCAGCAGTTGCCACCAGGCGGCGAGCGTTTCGCCCGCGCCCACGATCCCGGATGGTTCTGAAAGAAATCGCGTAAAGCAGAGCGCGGACGTGGCGACAGTTGCCAGCAGAAACGCGGGCAGCGCGGAGCGGCTCCGTAGCGTCGCCAGCCCGCGCCGGATGGCTCCCGCGGGTTCGGCCAAGCTCGCCACGCCCAGCCCAACGAGCAGGGTCAGGGCCACGGTTATCGCGCTCGGCCCCGCCGCGTACGCTGCGCCGGTGACGACGCCCAGGGCGATGGCCGGGCCGCGCGCATCATCCCCCCCGATCGGCACATCGCGCTCGCCCAGGCGAATCAGGCAGGCCATGGCGGCGAGGGCCAGCGCGGCGATGACGATCTCCGGGGAGAGGACGCGGGAGGCCTGCACCAGCGTCGGCGAGAGCGCCGCCAGCGCCGCCATGCCGAGCGCGGCCGGAGCGCCCACCCAGCGGCGGAGTGCCAGGGGCAAGAGGACGAGCGCGAAACCGGCCAGCGCCGGCATGAAGCGCGCGGTCACGTCGGTCGTGCCGAAGAGGAAGAAGGCGAATCCTTCCAGCAGGAGGAGGAGCGGCCCCGCGTTCGGGATTGCCTCTCCGCCGGCGAGGGGTTGGCCGCGGAAGAGCGCCCAGGCATCGTAGGCGCGCATGGCCTCGGCCGCATCGAGGGCGGTGCGATCGAGCCGCATGAAGCGGAGGGCGAACGCGGCGACGAAGACCGCCGCCCAGCCGATCGTCATCCAGGCGCTCGTGGCGCCAAGCGAGATCAACCGATCGAGCGCATTCGGGGCACGCAGCTGACCCGTCGCCGCCTGCGCGCCGCTGTCATCTTGCCACCGGGCCTGTTCGTCTCGCGCCGCGACATCGTCCGGGGTGATGTCAGCCTCCATCATGCTTCTCGCATCCTGACTCAGCATCAATAGCGAATCTCGTTGTAGAGCGGCAGCAGATCGTTGCGGATGAAGAGGGTGTAGTTGTACGACTCGATTCTTACCGGCAGGTCGCGGTACATCACCAGGCGATAAAGCCGTTGCTGTCCCTCCGGCGTGAGCAGATGCGAGAGACTCTCGGCGATGGACGCGGCGATCTCGCGCGGCCCGTGCGGATCGTCGGACGATTTCCAGGCCGAGCGGCCGGGGGGCAGTTCCGGGGCGATGGCGAAGTCGCGGTAGATCGGATCCTCGGGGAACCACCAGCGCAGGACGTACTTCTGGGCGGTGTAGCCCTCCAGATACGGCTCTACTGACGAGAGGTTGTCATCGGCTGCCAGCACGATCGGCACGCCAGCGGGCGGGCCGGCCAGCGCTCCGCCAAAGAGATGCCGGTTGGGGAAATTGCGCAGATACCACTGCATCGGCCAGGAGACGCCGTTGTTGTCGTCGTACCAGATCTCCAGATCGCGTCCGCCGGTGGTCAGCGCCGAGAGGGTAGTCAGCTCGCCAGTCATGCGGTGCATGTCGGGCGAGGTCTGGGTGTAGACCAGCATGTCCTTCGGCACGTCGCCCTCTTGATAGACGAGTCTCCAGGCGACGTGCACCTGGGCCAGGGCGAGGAGGAGCACCAGCGCCGCCAGCGCCGGTTGCGCGGCGGCCCGCGCGCCGCGCACGATTCCGGTCACGACGATGGCCAGCAGGGCGGCGAGCGGCGGGACAGCCAGGAGCCGCCAGCGCTCCAGGGCCCAGGGGGCGGGGACGCGCTCCCAACCGCCACCGATGGCAGCCGGGACGAATTGGCCATACGTCATCGCCGCCGCCAGCAGGAACCAGCAGGCAGCCAGAGCGAGGAGGGCCACGAAGAGGATCCCTTGCGGCGCAAGGCGGAGTGACCCACGAGCGACCGGGATGGCGTCTGCCGCCAGCGGCCGCCAGCGTTCCCAGAGCTGCCCCAGGAGCGCCGCCGCCAGCAGGGTGGCCGGCAGGGCGATGTGCGTCACCAACCAGGGCATTTTCTCGCCCGCCCAGGAGAGGGCCACGAGGATGCCGCCGAACCAGATGGCCAGGAATATCTGAAAGAAGAAGCGCGGCCCAGGCGCCGCCTTGCCGATCCCCACCAGCAGCGCGCGCACGGCGACGATGACCGACGCCGCCGTGCCGAAGAGGACGGCGATGAACTCGTACTGGGGCATCAGCAGCAGGTAGTAGAACCAAGGCTGCTCCCCCCGTTGCACGTCGTGCTGGCCCAGCCAGTACAGCAGGGTGCCGTCGGTGGCGATGGTGCCGGAGGCGAGCCCGTAGAGATTCGTGAAGAGGGTGGTGAAGAGGAGCGCGAAGATGGCCAGCCCGGCGACCAGCGACCAGGAGAGCCCTGGGCGATCGAGGAAGGCCGCGCGCACCGCCGCCGCCACGCTCCCCGGCGGCGGATCGCCGAAAAGCGTGGGCGCCCAGCCCTCTGCCCACCGTTCCGGGTCCCGCCGCATCTGCATGACCAGCGCCGCCGCCGCCACGGTCACGACCGCCAGTAGCGCCAGCGCCAGGATTAATGGGTGGGTGAGGAGATCGCCATAAAAGGCGAACTGCTGGCTCTGCGACGGGGAGCTCCAGGGGATGCTCGGCAGCGGACGGGTGCGCCCGGGGAGCACGAGGATAAGCGCGATGGCGGCTGCCCCGGAGAGGGTCAGGAGCGGGATAAGGCGGCGCAGAGGCCCCCAGAGGAGGGTGCCGCCAATGACGCCGAGAAAGATGGCGGCCACCCCGAAGACGATCTCGTGGTTCGTCACCAGAAAGCCGAGCGTGGCGCCCATGCCGATCAGCCAGCCGCGCGACGGTCGTTCGACATAACGCACAATGGCGATGAAGAGCAGCAACGATCCGACCAGCGTGAAGATGTCGTGCCGGATGTAACGGCTCTGGTAGAGAATCGCTGGCGAGATCAGCAAGAGGGTCGAAGCGGTCAAGGTGCCCCAGCGGCCGAGATGCCGCTCGCTCCGCAGCAGAATCGGCAAGGCGACCAGGATCACGCCAAAGAGCGCCGCCGAGTAACGGCTGGAGGCGTCGGAATCGCCGAAAATGGCGTAGATCAGGGCGTTCATATGGAAGAGAAATGGCCCGTGCATCAGCGGGTCGTGGACATAATTCTGGCCGGTGGCGAGCAGCCAGGAGAAGTAGGCGTGCAGACTCTCGTCGTGGTGCAGGGCGCGCGAGCCGAGGTCCCAGAAGCGGGTCAGGATCGCGGCGGCGAGGATGAGGATGTAGAGCAGCGCTTCCAGGGTGATGGGTGATGGGTGATGGGTGATGGGTAATAGGGCGATAGAGTGATGGGGTGACGGCTGCTGTATAGCGCTGGAGGGGACGACCCGCTCGTCGCCATTGTCGCTGGGCGAGGAGTCGGGGGCGGGCTGGCGGGGTTGGTTGCGGCGCCCCGCCTGGGGGAGGGGCATGTCTTTGGCTGGCGGCGCCTGTCCCACGCGGGCGTTCCTCGGTACGATAGTCCCGCCGCGCGGGCCAGCGGAGCGCGCGAGAGTATACGATGGACAAGCGGCCCTGGCCGCGCGGGCGGAATTTGACGCAACTGGTGGGAGCCACCCGCGCGAACTCTGGCCATACCAAGGGTAAGCGCTGGACGGCTCGTCCCCTTGCCTTACCCTGATGAACGCCTATCGCCGGCTCGGGGTTCCGGGACGTGTGACATGTTCGGGTTCTGACCTTGGGGAATCAACACCGCTGGCGTGGCGCGGGTGGTTCAAGGAGCGTCGTTGCCCAAGCGCGGGTGGAAAAAGGAGCGTCGCTGGCGTGGCTCAGGAGGATAAATCCCCCTGCTCGATCGACGAAAGCCCCCTAAACGGGGCTGAGCACGAGAACCTGGTTTATCGTGGCCGCGCCGTAGAGTTGGAACGGCACGCCCGTAACTTTGGACGGCGAGGCATCCAGGCGGATCGTACAGGGAGGAGGGAGGATGTCGCTCCTGGTGAATGCAGACGACCTGGCGATTGTCGTCATCGACGTGCAGCCGTTCTTTCTCGACGGCTGGATGGTTGGCGAGAGCGAGCCGCTGCTGGCCCGGCTGGAGTTTCTGCTGGCGTTGGCGACGGTCTACGAATTGCCGCTGCTGGCCACTTTCGAAGAGCCGATCGCAACGAAAGGGTGGCTGCCGGAGCGCCTGGAGCCCTTCTTCCCCGCGCACGGGCAGCGTCACCCCAAGGGGACCTTCAACTGCTGCGGCGAAGCGTCGATCGTCGATGCCATCGCCGCCCTCGGCCGCTCGCGGCTCGCCGTGGCCGGCGGCGAGACGGATGTCTGCGTGCTGCAATCGGTGCTCGGCCTGATCGAGGCCGGGTATCAGGTCTTCCTGTTGGAAGATGCCCTCTTCAGTTCCGAGCCGAATGTCGGTCCAGCGCTGCGGCGGATGGAGGGAGCCGGGGCGATCCCCTCCACGGTGAAGACGCTGAATTACGAACTGCGCCGCTCGGTGCTGGAACCGCGCGTTGAAAAGCTGTTCCCGGAGCGCTTTCCGAACCTATCCTTGCCCGAACCTGAGCACTTTCCGGCGCGCGTCACCGGCTGACGCGCCAGCAGCACAACGGCTTGATGGCTCGGGTATGTGGCATCGCATTGATGAAACGTCCGACCGTGAGGGATCACATCCATGGCAGAACTCGTCGCTCTCGACACGCTCTCACCTCCCGTCGCCAAACGCCTGCCGCAATCACGGCAGTTCAGCGGCGCGACTATCGACGACGACTATGCCTGGTTGGAGGATCCCGCCGATCCGGAGGTCATCGCCTACCTGAAGGCCGAGAACGCATACACGGAGAGTGCGCTGGCCTCGACAGGGCCGTTGCGCGAAACGCTCTACGGCGAGATGGTCGGCCGCGTGCAACGCACCGATGCCCAGGTTCCGTTTCGGTTGGGAGAGTTCCTCTACTACATTCGCACTGAGGAAGGCCGCGACTACGACATCCTCTGCCGCAAGCGGGGCGACCTCGACGCGCCGGAAGAGTTGCTGCTCGATCTCAACGCGATCGCTGGCGATTATCTCGCCCTTGGCTACTTCGCGCCGAGCCCCGATCACCGCTATTTCGCCTACGCGCTGAACGAAACTGGCGGCCTGGAATACACCCTGCAGGTCAAAGACCTGGAGAGCGGCGAGACCCTGCCCGAGCGCTTGCCCTGCGACGGGGGATCGTTCGCGTGGAGCTCCGATAGCCGGACCCTCCTCTACAGCCGCCAGGACAGCGCCCTGCGCTCCTACGCGGTGCATGCTCACTCACTCGGCACGGACTCCCGAGACGATCCCCTGATCTATCAGGAGGATGATGCCGTCTTCAGCGTCCGTGTCGCCGCCTCGATGAGCGGAGCGTATCTCTTTCTCTCCAGCGCCAGCCAGGAGTCGTCCGAGGTGCGGTACATGCGCGCCGACCAGCCGGGCGGAGAGGCGACCCTCTTCGCTCCCCGGCGGCCCGGCGTCATCTACTCGCTCGAGCACCACGGTGACAACTTTCTGGTGCTGACGAACGAGGATGCGCTCAATTTCAAGCTCCTGGCGGCGCCAATCGCCGATCGGTCCGGGGCCCATCCGCGGGAGATGATTCCGCACCGCGCCGAGGCACTCCTCGAGCACGTCGAACCATTTGCCGGGCAGCTTCTCATTTCCGGGCGGGAAGATGGCTTGCGGCGGCTCTGGATCCACGATCTCGCGACGGGTGAGACCCGGCCACAGGTCTTCGACGAGCCGATTCACTCCGTCTGGTCCGGAGACAATCGGGAGTTCCATACCGCGAAAGCGGTGATCGGCTACACCTCGTTCGTGACCCCGCCCTCCTTCTTCGCACTCGATCTCGCGACCGGTGAGCGCACCCTGCTCAAGCGGGAGGAGGTCGTGGGCGGGCATGACCCGGACGATTACGTTTCCGAGCGGATCGAGGCCATCGCCCCCGATGGCGCTCGCATCCCAATCTCGCTGGTTCGCCGCCGGGATGCGCCTGCGGGACCGCGGCCGCTGCTGCTGCGCGGCTACGGGGCATACGGCATCAGCGCGGACCCGCGGTTTGCCCGCAACGCGCTTTCCCTGATCGACCGCGGCGTCACCTACGCCATCGCCCACGTCCGCGGCGGTCAGGAGCTGGGCCGCGCCTGGTACGAGGGCGGCAAGCTGTTGCACAAGAAGAACACCTTCAGCGATTTCATCGCCTGCGCCGAAACGTTGATCGATGCCGGGTACACCACGCCGGGGCAGCTCGTGGCCAACGGCGGCAGCGCGGGCGGCCTGTTGATGGGCGCGGTCGCCAACGCCCGCCCCGATCTTTTTCGGGCCATCGTCGCCGAAGTGCCGTTCGTCGATGTCATGCGTGTGATGCTCGATCCCAGCCTCCCCTTGACCACCGGCGAGTTTGTCGAGTGGGGGGATCCGCGCGATCCGGCATTCCACGACTACATCAGCGACTACTCGCCCTATGACAATGTGAGCGATCAGGAGTATCCGCTCCTCCTCATCACTGGCGGGCTCGAGGATGACCAGGTTCCCTATTGGCAACCCGCCAAGTGGACGGCCAAGCTGCGCGTGACCAAGCGCGACCGGAATCTTCTGCTGCTGCGCACCAATCTTGGCGCCGGACACCGGGGCGATTCCGGGTTTTATGAGGCGCAACGCGAGGTCGCGTCGACCTACGCCTTCATCCTGCTTGCCCTCGGCCTGAGCTCTCTGGAATGAATGCCAACCATCCAGCAATCCCCCTGATCCGATCAGGGGAGAGCGGCGCGGGGATCATCGGCGTTGGGGTGGCTGCCTGATCGGGCGATGCGTTCGTTGGGTGCAATGCACAACAGCGAGAGGCCGCCACGTGGCTGTCGCGCCAACCATCTCGTGATTTGTGCAAAGTGCACTAAACACCCGGCGCGATTCGTCCAGATGGCACGTATTCCCCAGCGACCGCGCTCCCTAGAGTAGCCAGAACGGGTCCGACGCGGCCCGGCGGGTTGTTGCCGCCTGGCGGCGTACGTGGGAGGGACGGTATGGATACCGGCGATACCGCCTGGGTTCTGGCCTCGACCGCGCTGGTCATGCTGATGACACCGGCGCTGGGGTTTTTCTACGGCGGATTGGTGCAGCGCAAGAACGCCCTGTCCACCATCATGCACAGCTTCTTCATCCTGGCGCTGATCAGCGTGCAATGGGTGCTGTGGGGCTACTCGCTGGCGTTCGCCCCGGGGGGAGGCTTCATTGGCGGGCTCGATTGGATCGCCTTCCGCGGCGTCGGCCAGGAGCCGAACGCCGACTA
>JBBRVX010000198.1:0-10039 GCA_038246475.1 Thermomicrobiales bacterium
CCAGTGGGAGCGCGATCGGTATCTTGAGTCGTATTGATGGGGTGGTCGTTTTAGGGGATTGCTTCAGGCGCGCGAAACCCTCACCCCAACCCCTCTCCCTGTGCGCAGGGGGAGGGGCTTTGCGCCGTTGACGTGCAGTAGTCTGGCTCCGCCGAACTCTGTTTTGCCTCTCCCGCCCCCACCCATACGGAATCCAAGTGATCAGTTCCGCGCCCAGCCACGAGCCCTCACCCCCTAACCCCCTCTCTTCCCCCAGCCCCGTCGGGCCGGGAGAGGGGGAATCAGACTCCAGCAGACCGTGATTCCGGCAGTGATCAACCGAAGTCCGTATCAGAGTGCGCGGAGGAGCGGGGGGGACGCACGATGGCCGGAGGCGGCCGCGTTGGCCGCCTTCAGTCGTCCGCCTGAGTCAGACGCGACGATGTCGCCAGCGCGGCCTGGCGGGCTCTGTCCTGGGCGGCGGCCTGCCACGGCCAGCGGCCGTCGATTTCGACATCGATGCTGATGCTCAGGATCGTCCGCACCAGGACGATGATGGCCAGCCCTATTACGTTGTCCAATGTGGGCGTGATGGCGACCGTCCTGATGATGTCGCCAGCAACCAGGAACTCCAGCCCCAGCAAGAGCGCCCGGCCCAGAAAGGTGCGCAGGTTGGCGTAGGCCGTGCCATTCTGGACCTCGCGATCGAAATAGTCCTTAATGAAGAGGAGCACTCCGCCGAGCGCCCCGAAGGCGATGATACCCACCCCCGCATAATCGATCGCTTCGCTGACCGCGTAGATCGCGTCTTTGCCAAACGGCATGATCACCCCCTGCCCGATTCCCGCGCCATTGTCGCCAAGAATTCGATCTCGCGCACGATGCCGGAATCGGGCGTCCGACTATTCTTGCTCAAGACAGACGCACTTTTTGGCGGCTCTTGCCATCACTGCCGCGATTGGCAATGCGCGATCGGGGAGGATTGACTCTTGACGGACACACCCGCGTTTGACGCCTTCGGTCGCGATTACGCGCGGCTGGCCTTCGGCATCGAAGGCCATGTGCCAGGCTTTATCGACGCGTATCTCGGCCCCGAGGACGCCCGCGCGGCGCTCGAACCGGCGGCCCCGCCGCCCGCGCGGGAACTCCAGGAGGCCGCGGCAGCGCTGTTGGAGGACGTTGCGGCCCTCGACGCGCCCGAAACGCGCAAGGGCTATCTGACCAAACAGGTCGAGGCGATGCTGGCGATGACGCGTCGTCTGGCCGGGGATGCGCTGCCGTACCGGGAAGAAGTGCGCCTGCTCTTCGATATCGAGCCGGCGACCGTACCAGAGTCCAAGTTCGATGCGGCGATCGCCGATCTCGATTCGCTGCTGCCGGGCGAAGGCCCCGTGCCCGAGCGCATGGCGGAGTGGCGGCAGCGGTATGAGATTCCCCCGGATGTGGCGCGGAAGGTGGTCGATGCGATCCTCCCGGAATTGCGGGAGCGCACGCGGGCCATCGTCGATCTGCCGCGCGACGAGGCGATTGAAATCCGGATAGTCAGCGATCAGCCCTGGAGTGGCTACAACTGGTACCTGGGCAAGGCGCGGTCGCGGGTGGAGCTCAATACCGATCTGCCGATCCATGCCTTCCGCCTGACCGAGCTCCTGGCACACGAGTGCTACCCCGGGCATCACACGGAACACTTGCTCAAGGAAGGCCTCTATACCGTCGATGGCCTGGCTGAACATGCCCTGCAACTGATCAACACGCCGGAGTGCCTGATTTCGGAAGGGATCGCCACGGTGGCGGAGGCCATGATCTTCTCCCCGGAGGAGCTCGCCCGTTTCCGGCGCGAGCATGTCTACCCGGTGGCCGGCATCGCCGGCGATCCGGAGCGCGAGATCGCCATCAGCGCGGCGCGACGGGCTCTGACTTCGGTTCCCAGCAACGCGGCCCTGCTCTTGCATGAGGAAGGGCGCGACGAGGACGAAGTCGTCGCTTATCTGCAGCGGTATGGACTTTCGATGGAAGCGGAAGCACGGCAGCGACTGCGGTTTATCGCCAACCCACTCTGGCGGGCGTACATCTTTACATACGATGTCGGGCACGATCTGATCTGGAACTGGCTCACCGCGGCGCCGGCCGCAGAGCGGGCGACGCGGTTTCGCCGGCTCCTGACCGAACAGGTCTATCCGTCCCAGATCGCGGCCGAAAAGGACGCGTCGCTGTCGGGTACGACGGCGTCATGACAAGGGGATGCGAGCGGCATCACGAACTGGTACAAACCCTGAAGAGATTCGCCAGGTGAATGGAGCAGCGGAGGAATACGAGAATGGCCAGTGAACGCCATGCCGTGGCATTTGTTCTGGGAGCGGCGATCGGAGGCGCGATCGGCGCGGTCTACGGATTGCTGAACGCGCCGCGACCAGGGATCGACACCCGCGTGGACCTGACCGAGCGCTGGCACGACGTGGAGGAACGGACGGCCCACGAAATCGCCAACCTCGAAACCGAGGTGCGAGATCGCCTCGCGACTGAATGGTCACCCCAGTCCCCATTCGAAGGTCCGGCGCGCGCCTGAGCCAACGCGATCGCGCATGGAGCTGACGGAGTGCGAACGCAGGGAGACGAGCCGTGTTCCCGATTGGCGACGAGAATGCCGATACGAATATCAGACCCTATGTCAATTGGTCGCTGATCGTCATCTGCATTGCCGTTTTCATCTATGAATACATCCTGCCGCCGAGACAGCTTGATGCCTTCATCTTTCAGTTTGGCGCGGTCCCGGCAGACATCTCGCGGTTTCAGGATCTCTATACCTTGCTCACGTCCATGTTCCTCCATGGCGGGGTGATGCACCTGCTGGGGAATATGCTCTTCCTCTTCATTTTCGGCGACAATATCGAAGACGCCATGGGCCATGTTCCTTATCTGCTCTTCTATCTCCTGACCGGGTTTGCCGCCGCGATGGCTCAGGTCTTCCTCGATGTCAATTCGACCATTCCGATGATCGGGGCTTCGGGGGCCATCTCCGGGGTGATGGGCGCCTACATCGTCCTCTTCCCCCACGGCAAAATTCGCACGATTATTCTCTTCGGGTTTTTCGGCCAGATTGTGCTCGTGCCGGCTTGGGTGATGATCGGCATCTGGTTTGCGCTGCAGCTCTTCAGTGGATTCTCGTCGCTCGGGGTCGGGGGAGATGTCGGCGGCGTCGCTTTCTGGGCTCACATCGGCGGGTTCATTGCCGGTGCGATCCTGGTCTGGCTTTTCCGGGACAAGGAGGCGGTCGCGCGGCAGAACGCGGCGCGCGCCCAACACGCAAGCTGGCAACGGACGCCGGTGGGAGCCCGCTCAGGAAGAAGGTAGCAATCAATGAAGCCGTTGTTTCGGGTTGATGTCGATCTGGACGCGCTCACCGACGCGATGTGGGCCTTTGTCAGTGATCCCCGCCCTTCACGGAACGATCTCCCGGTGGTACAGGCGTTGAGCGACATGCACCCGGACAGCATCGACGTGATGGAAGCGATGCTGCTCGACGGCACGGAGGAGCGCGCCGACGTGGCGGCGTATGTGAGCACGGTCTTTGGCGAGCGAGCCACGCCCTGGCGATAGGGGGAATGTCGCTCGCCGTGCCGCAGGAGGATACATCCCTCTGCTGGATGGACGAAAGCACCCTGAAGGGCACTGAGCACGACGGGGTGGGAGGCGGCGGGACGCCGTTTTCCAGGTTGTGCCGGGGCGTTTTCGTCCGGGTTGGAAGCGGCGATCACGCCACAAGGTCGACGGTAAATCGCCCACGGCCGGCATCAGACCGTGTCCCGCACGCGTTCAAGCCCGTCGAGGATCAGATCGAGCCCGAACTCGAATTCGAGGGTGTAGTCGTAGCCGGGCCGCAAGACGTGCTGGAGGGTCAATTCGGCGAGGTGGGGGTAGGCCTCGGCGGGGAACTGGCGGAGAAAGAGTTCCGCCATCCCAGCGGCCTCTGCCGGCGTCTGAAACGGCAGGCTGGTCTGCTGCAGGGCGAAGCCGTAGATGTAGCTGTCGATGAGGGAAAACGCGTGCGCGGTCAACGCAATCGAGAAACCCGCCTCCCGTAGAGACCCGATCACCGCGTCGTGGTGTCGCAACGTGGCGGGACCGGGACGGCTCCGTGACTCCATCAACCCGATCGCCCAAGGGTGGCGCGTGAGCACCGCGCGGGCCGAGATCGCCCGCTGGCGCATGGCCGCCTTCCAGTCCTGGCCCCGCGCCGGCAGGCTGATCTGGCTGAACACCAGATCGACCATGCCATTCAGGATGTCGTCCTTTTTGGCGACGTGGTTGTAGAGCGACATCGCCTCTACCCCAAGCATCTGGGCGAGCTTGCGCATGCTGAGCGATGCGATGCCGCTTTGATCGGCGAGGTCAATGGCGGCGTGCAGGACGCGCTCCCTGGTCAGGGGTGCACGGGTCTTCGCGCTCAATTCCGTTTGCGTCGCCGTCTCCATCCACCTCTCCTACACGGTCGAACTTACAGGGTAAGTTTCGTCCAGGGTCGTCCCAGTTGACAACTTGAAACTTACACTGTATGTTTACGGCGTAAGTTTCAACTGGCGGTACACAATCTGTGCCGATCGGGCCAGCCCGCTCCTGGGCTGACCCCACCAGCTCACGAAAGAGAGGGCGATATGACGACGACGACATGGGCACGACGCCAGGAGATGGCCCGCGAGGGAAGCACGGGGTTCACGATCTCGCACATGCTGTTGGCGAGGGTTGCGGGAGTTCTCTATCTCATCGTCGGGCTGTTGGGCGGTTCCGCTGAGGCGTATGTCCGCTCCGGCGTCAAGGTTGCCGGTAATGCGGCAGCAACGGCGGACAACATCCGTGCCTCGGCAACACTGTTCCGCCTCGGCCTCGCTGCCGATCTGGTCCACATCGTGTGCCTCGTCCTGCTGGCCTTCGCACTGTACGCCTTGCTCTCGCCAGTCAATGCGAAGATTGCGGCAACGTTCGTCATTTTGATCTCTATCGCCGCCGCGATCATGGCCGTCAACATGATCAACCACGCTGGCGCCCTCATGGTTGCCACCGACCCAACCTACGCGACGGCGCTGGGAGCCGTGCCGGCTGACGCGCTCGCGCTGCTCTTTCTTGACCTGCACAGTCGCGGTTTTGCCATCGCCCAAATCTTCTTCGGACTCTGGCTCCTGCCCCTCGGCTACCTGGTGTACAGGTCCGGATTCTTTCCCCGGCTGCTCGGCATCCTGCTGATGCTGGGGTGCTTTGGCTACCTGGCCCAGCTCGTGGGCATCTACGCCACGCCAGATTTCGAGTCGGGCCGGTTTCTCTTCCTCTCCATAGCGGCGGGGGTGACGGAAACTCTGTTCCTGTTGTGGCTGCTCGTGAAGGGCGTGGATGCGCCACGATACGACGAACCGAAGGGGGGTCTGGTGTAGTTCAACCTCGCCGCCGAATATCGACTAGCCCGCGCTTCACCATGCCATACGCCGCACCAGGCTGGCATGGCTCGGGAAAGGAAGATCAGCCCAATGAAAGCGATCGTCTACACAACCTATGGACCGCCGGATGTGCTTCACCTCAAGGAGGTGAAGAAGCCAGCCCCAAAGGAGAACGAGGTCCTGATCCGGATCGATGCCGCGGCCGTGACGACCACGGACTGCGATCTGCGCGGGGGGAACATGCTGATGCGGCTCGTCTTCGGCCTCAGGAAGCCGAAGCGCCCGATTCTCGGCACCGAGTTCGCCGGCGAGATTGAAGCCATCGGCAAGGACGTGCGGCGGTTTCAGGTGGGCGATGAGGTGTTTGGCGCGACTGGCGCCAGGTTTGGCGCCCATGCCGAGTACATCTGTCTGCCGGAAGACGGAGCGCTGGCCCCCAAACCGGCCAACGCGTCGTACGTAGAAGCCGCCGCCATCTGTGAGGGAGGATTGACGGCCCTTCCCTTCCTGCGAGATACGGCGAAGATTCAGCCTGGAGACCGCGTCCTGATCAATGGCGCTTCTGGCGCGGTCGGCAGCTCGGCCGTCCAGCTCGCCAAGTTCTTCGGGGCGGACGTCACGGGAGTCTGCGGCCCTACGAACGTGGCATTGGTACGGGATCTGGGAGCCGAAACGGTCATTGATTACAGCAAAGAGGACTTTACCCAGACCGGCCAGCGCTATGACATCATCTTCGACGCGGTGAGCAAGAGTTCGTTCTCGCGCTGCAAGGGCGTGCTCGTGCCAGACGGGGTCTACCTGGCTACGGTCCCCTCGCTGGCGCTCTACCGCCATGTGCTCTGGACGGCAAAGTTCGGCGGCAAGAAGGCCAGGGTGGCGGCAACGGGATTGCGGCCTCCAGCCGAGAAAGCCAAGGACCTTCTCATCCTCAAAGAGCTGACCGAGGTGGGAACCTTCAGACCGGTCATTGATTCAACCTATCCCATGGATCAGATTGCCGAGGCCCACCGGCGTGTCGAAACGGGGCACAAATCGGGGCACGTTATCGTCCTCCTCAATCACACCACCACGGCATAGCGATGGCAATGGCAACTAAGCTTGTGATTTAACCGCAGCGGGAGCCGCGCCGTGCTCGGCTGATGCGGCGTCCATGGTGGGGTCGGGAAGAATGTGTGCCTCAGGCGGCCTTTTTCAGGGCCGGGTAGCGAGTAGCTCGCCTCGATCGGCTCCCCGTAGGGCGGCCTGGCGAGCGACCGCACGGTTTTGGCGCACGGGCCGGTGTTCCCACCATCGGTAAGAGTGCGGAAAGGGCACGACGAACGCGGGATGGCGTCAGGTGGCCTGAGTCGAGTGGCCGTTCCCACGGCAGGCGGTGGTCGGCGACCCACGGTCGCGCCAGCCGCAACTGGGTGGAGGAGGCTACGACGAGCCAGGTCCAGCGATCGGCTTGCTCCGGGTGTCGAACGCGCGGCGTCGTCCAGCCGAGGCTCTGCTTACAGAAGCGCAGCGTGTGCTCCAGATCGAAGCGCCGGACGTAGGCGCGCCACAGCACGTCGAGGTCCGGTGCCCCCGCTCCGGCCCACCACAGCAACAGCACCTGCGGCGGGTAGGGCCGCGCTGGCAAGCGACTGACCTCGACGCGGACGACGGTGCCGCGCACGATCGGTCGGGTTTTGCGGGTGCCGCGGCCGGGATGATTCTGCTGCTTCGGGTGCAGCCCGGCCCAGGCGCGCACCCGCACCGTCCCGTACTGCTCGTCCTCGACGACCTGCTCGGCGGTCGGCGGAGGCCAGGTCGCCGGATCCTTGCAAGCGAACTTGGCGCCGTGGATGCGTGGACGGCCGCCCTTCGCCGAGGGCACGGCCGGCGGCGGGTCGGCGTAGAAGCAGCGGTCGGCGCGCAGCCGGACCAGGATGGCGACAGGGATTCTGGCCACGGCCTGCGTCAACCATGCCGAGTCGTAGCCGGCGTCAAAGACGAACAAGGGGGTGGCCTCGGATGCTGGTCGCCTCGCCATGAGCGCCTGGATCTGCGCGACCGCGACGGTGTTGGCATTCTCTCGCGGATGGACACGGTGCACATCGCGCGGTGCGGTCCAACTGTCCCGCTCGAAGCTGAGTTGGGCCAGCCATTGGTAGGCCCAGCCGGCGACAATCGGTTGCCCGGCCGAGTGGCGGGATGGGTGGTAGAAGAAGCCGCGCTCGGGGCTGGCCTCGGCGTCACAGCGAGGCCAGACGCTGACATCGACCGCGTAGATCGGCTGCCCTCCGGCCAGCGGGTGTTCGGCCACGGCGCCGCGGAGCGCATCGGCGTCCAGGCTCCCCGCCGCGAGCGCGGCAGAGACGCTGCCCCACCCACGGCGGTGGAGCGGAAGCAGGCTGAGATGCGGCAGAGACGCCACCTGGGGAGCGGTCAAGAGGGCATCGACCACCTCGAACTGCGCATCGCGGCGCAGCCCCAGACAGCGGTACAGGTCGGACCGAAAGGCGCGTAGGTCGCAGAGGACGGCGGGCGTTTCCATGGCGTACAGGGTGCCACCGCGAGCGCGATCCCGCCATCCAGCGCTCGCCACGACTCTCCCGAGGTTAAATCACAAGCTAAGGCGCGGCTGCCAGCACCTCGAGGGCTCCGAGGATCAGGTCGAGTCCGAACGTGAACTCGTCGGCGGGGTCGTATCCGGCGGCGAGGAGCGTTGCGGCGCCTTCGTGCAGGTAGGGGTACTGGTCGGGGGGGAGCTGCGGCATGAACACGTCCTCGCCGATGTCGGCGAACTCCTCGGCCGTGTCGAAGGGGAGGCTGGCTTCCTGGAGCGCGTAGCCGTAGACGTAGCTGTCGAGCAGCCAGTTGGCGTGGGTTGCCATCTCCACGGAGAAGCCGGCCTTGCGAAGGCATGCGAACACCGCTTCGCGGTGGCGCAGGTTCGCCGGTCCTGGGGCGGTCCGCGATTCCATCAGGGTGATCGCCCAAGGGTGGCGTGCGAGGACCTGCCGGGCGGACACCGCACGCTGCCGCATGGCCGCCTTCCAACCCGCCGGGTCGGCCGGTAGCTCGATCTCGTCGAACACGACGTCGATCATGGCGTCGAGCAGCTCGTCCTTGTTCGCCACGTAGTAGTACAGCGACATCACGCCGGCGCCGAGCTCGTTGGCCAGTCTGCGCATGCTGAGCCTGGCGACATCCTCGGTGTCGGCAAGCCGGATGGCCTCGGTCACCACGCGCTGCTTGCTCAGCGAGACCTCAGCGCCAGCTCGAACACTCTTCGCGGCCATGCGTGCTCCATTCCTGGAAAAGCCCTTGACAAATAGTACACCGTACGAGCATAGTACGTCGTACGAAGTACGGTGTACGAAGTACGTTGTACGAAACGGCGGGGCATGGCCCCTGACGAGGAGGTTCCGGTGGGAGCACCGGGCGAAGGAGCAAGACGATGAGCAAGCAGACGAACACCACCAGCACCCTGCAAGAACCGCGGATCCCGCTGGGGAAGCGAGCGAGACCAGATCGCGGGGAGCAGCGCACTGCTGCCGCGCCCTAGGCACACGCCATCCAGAGGGAATCAGGCGATCGATGGCGTCATCGATCAGCAAGCACGGACCAGAGTTCATGAGAGGACAACGTAATGAGCGAACGCATCGACGATCTTGCCAGGACCGTGGCTACGCGCACGACGCGGCGCAGCGCACTCCTGGGACTGGGCGCCCTCGCGCTCGGCGGGCTGGGAACCCTCGGCCTGGGCCAGGGGACAGCGGCCAAGATGGACAACGACAACAACGGCGCCCAAGCGGACGCGAGTGCCGCGACGCCCACGACGGAAACGATCCCGCAAACTGGATACGCCCCCGTCAACGGGCTGCAGATGTACTACGAGATCCACGGGAGCGGTGAGCCGCTGGTCCTGCTCCATGGCGCCTTTGGCGCGATCGACCTGTGGGGGCCGATCCTGACCACCCTGGCCGAGAACCATCAGGTGATCGCCGTCGAGCAGCAGGGTCACGGCCACACCGCCGATATCGACCGCCCCTTCAGCTACGAGCAGATGGCCGACGACGTTGCGGCGTTGATGGATCATCTCGCCATCGCCCAAGCCGATATCGTTGGCTACAGCATGGGCGCCGACACCGCGCTGCAAGTGGCAGTCCGGCACCCCGAGAAGGTGCGCAAGCTGGTGATCATCTCCGGCAAGTATCGCTACGACGGCGAGTACCCGGAGCTCCTCGCGGTGATCCAGCAGTTGACCCCTGACTTCTTCGCCGGGACGCCGTGGGAGGACGCGTACCTGCGCCACGCGCCGAACCCGGAGGACTTCCCGCTGCTGGTCGAGAAGATCAAAGCGTTCTTTGGCAAGGAGTATGCCTGGCCCGAAGAGGACATCCGGTCGATCGCGGCGCCGACGCTCCTGATCATCGGCGATTCCGACGCCGTCCGCCCCGAGCACGAGATGCAGCTCTTCCGCCTCCTCGGAGGCGGCGTGGACGGCGATAGTGCTGGTCTCCCCAACTCCCAGCTTGCCATCCTCCCCGGCATGACGCACGGCACGATCGTCTTCGCAGGCGCCGAGCGATTGGTGGCGATGATCGAGACCTTTCTCGCCGCGCCGATGCCCGACGCGGCGTAACTCCATCACTGACTTCAGA
>JBBRVX010000199.1:0-9866 GCA_038246475.1 Thermomicrobiales bacterium
CGCGGGGCAGCGGGCGCCGGGATGCGCGAGGCAATGGCGGCCTCGAAGCGCGAGGCAATGGCGGCCTCGAAGCGCGAGGCAATGGCGGCCTCGATGCAGGAGCAGAACATGAGCCTGACGAAACGGTGGATGGATGTACCGAGCGCTAACGCGCTGAAACAGCGTGATACGATCCCGGCTCCCGCTGCCCCGCGGCCTCCTGGCGCGGGGGTAATGACGATTCGATACGGGGCGCTCTGCCCCGGCCGCGGTGACCCGGCGCTCTGTGGTCGGGTACCGAAACGCGCTCGGGGCGATCTCGGGAGGATCAATCCTCCCGCTGGAACGACGAAAGCACCCTGATGATGTTTGCCTTTTAAATCCGGACACCGTCGGATCGATTGGAGCGCTGCCAAGGCGGGGATTTGAGCAGACCGAGGTGTCCGCATCTACAAAGCAATCGCCACAAGGGCGCTGCGCCCGGCGCGGTCGACCGCAGAGGGACGCTGTGCCCGTGCACGCCGCATGCCTCCCACGGGACGGCAGGGCACGCCGGAGGACACGCCGGAGCACGCCGGAGGACCCGAGGGGGTGGCGGCGGTCGCCCGAGGGTCTGGCGGGTCCGAGGTTCCCCGGTGCGCATGAGGCGGCGGCGGTGGCCAGCGCGGACGCGTCATGCGCATGGGGGGTGAGGGGGAGCAGCAGGCGTCCCTGCCGGTGCCGCGGGCGGAGGGGTGAAGTTGTGGTCTCGAGGTCCACGCCAGCCCCCGGCTGCCAGCGGGGCTGATGCAAACCCCTCTACTTATATAGACGCGTTTTTGGAGAAAATGTGCGCCATATCTAGGTAAATCTAGGTATCGGCGGGGGGGTGGCGGGGTATGTGCAGGACCGAGCGGTCTTGCTAGCCATGCCGCCCGAAGATCAATCTGTTGACAGCCTGCCGGGAGTTGAACCTGCCGAATGCAGAAGGCCCGTGCCTGCGTGGTGCACTCCAGGATGATTGGTACGCTGAGCCAAAACTTGAACGATAGGCGCCCTAGTCCACGACCCAGGGAAGCAATGCTCGCAATGGCAGGCCCAGCCAATCGGGCCGATTGCGCGCCTCGTAGGCGATTTCATACAGAGCCTTGTCCAATTCCCAGGCTGAACGTGCGCGCTCGAATGCGCCGGCGTCGGCAGGGACGATCCCGCCTCCCGCTGTTCGCATCGTTTCGCGATATCCACTCAGAAAGGCCGCCCGCGCTCCCTTTTCCCAGGTGCTGAACTCGCCGCGATTGTCCATGGCCACTGCCCGTTCGGCGACGCCACGCACGTAGGCGAACGATCGCAGCATCCCCGCCACATCTTTAAGCGCGGAGGTTCGCTGCCTCCGTTCGGAGGTCGGCCGCGCCGGTTCACCCTCGAAATCGATAATCGTCCAATCGTCGTCGACCGTGCGCAACGTCTGACCGAGGTGGTAGTCGCCATGGACCCGAATGAGGAGAAGTCCGCCTCCGTCCCGAAAACCCTCGGCCCGCGGGGAAAGGGTTCGCATTGCGTCAAGAATCTCGGCAAGACGTGATTGCAGCGGATCGGTCAACTGCTGTTTTCGATCACGCAACAGGTCGATCGCCAACTCGAGCGACTCCAGCGTGCGCTGACGTTGCCGGGCGGCGAACAGTTCCCCCGCGACAATGGGCGTAAAGTCGGCGTCGTTTACCCGGCTCAACGCGAGGTGCAGCTCCGCGGTGCGTACTCCGAGACGTTCTTCGGGCTGGAACGACCATCCCGGATCTTCACCTTTGAAGGTTCGCCCCGACTCAAGTCGCTTCAGCATCCAGGCCCAGCCATCCCCCTGATTGGGGACGTACGACTGGGCCAGCGCAATCGGGTAGGCGGCGCCGCTTGCAACCCAGGTTGCGGATCCCGCGAAGGCAGGAACGTGCGCAAAGTGCTGGGTCGCCAATCCGCGCAGCGCCTCTTCGTCCGGATTCACCCCCGGCTGCAACCGTCGCACAAGCTTGACGATCAGTTCGTCGCCGAATCGGAGCGAGGAATTGCTCTGTTCGGCGCGCATCAGCCGGCCAGGCTCCCCTTGCGCTCTCGCCAAAAGCGCGGCGGCGTCTGGCGCGGCTTCGAACTCCCACGCTCCGTGCTTTGCCACGTCTCCGTTCGCCATAGCGGCCAGAAGCCATCCGCCAAACCAGGACGTTTCCGTCGCGTCGACGAGCACCTCGTCATTGGACGCGCGGGCTGCACCGGCAAGCGCGTCCGCGCTGCCTGGAGACCTCGTCAAAGCCAGCGGCAGAAAGTAACGGGCGCTCCCACCGTCCGAAAATTCAAGTTCGATCACCACCAGCGCCAGTAGCGATTCTTCGACGTTCTCGGCATACAGATCAAGCACCTCGACGGAGGCGATTCGCTTCCCTTTGTCGGCAAACCAGCGTCGGGTTTCCAGCCACCGTGGCGCCACTTCGCGCAACAGATCGCGCAGCGCGGCAAGCCTCGCCGCGTCTCCTGGCCGAGCGGGTGATGGGACATTCATGGCGGCGTCGGGCGCTCCAGCCGGAACCAGTAGAAGCTGTGGGGCCCCAACGTGAGGAAATATGGCAACTCGCCAATGGGGGGAAAGGGGGTCTCGCCGATCAGCTCGATGGGTTGCCAACCGTCGAACGCGCTCAAGTCGAGTTGCGTCGGCTGCACGAAGCGGGAAAGGTTCACCACGCAGAAGATCACTTCCTCTTCATACGCCCGAATGTAGGCCAGAACGCGCCGGTTGTCGGCACTGAGAAACATCAGAGACCCGCGTCCGAACGCCCTGAACCGCTTGCGGACCCGGATCATCCTGCGCATCCACTCCAGCAAGGACGTCGGCAAGCGCTCCTGCGCCTCGACATTGACCGCCTGATACCCATAGACCGGATCGGTAATCACCGGATCGTAGAGACGCGCCGAATCCGCTCGCGAGAATCCGGCATTTCGGTCATTCGACCACTGCATCGGGGTTCGCACACCATTGCGATCGCCGAGGAAAACGTTATCCCCCATGCCGATCTCGTCGCCGTAGTAGATGACTGGCGAGCCCGGCAACGACAGCAGCAACGAGTTCATCAGCTCGATCTTGCGCCGGCTGTTCTCGAGGAGGGGGGCCAATCGGCGGCGGATGCCGACGTTTCGCCGCATCGCGGAGTCTTTGGCGTACTCCGCGTACATATAGTCGCGCTCTTCGTCGGTCACCATCTCGAGCGTGAGCTCATCATGATTGCGCAAGAAGATCGCCCACTGCGCGTTCTCCGGGATGGCGGGGGTCCGTTCCAGAATCTCGATGATCGGCAGCCGATCTTCCCTGCGGATCGCCATGAACATGCGCGGCATAAGCGGGAAGTGGAAGGCCATGTGAAACTCGGGGGCGTCGTCAGTGCCAAAGTACTCGACGACGTCCTCTGGCCACTGGTTGGCTTCGGCCAAGAGGATTTTTCCTGGGAACTCCTCCTCCACTGTCCGCCGCAGACGTTGCAGGAACGCATGGGTCGGTGGCAAGTTCTCGCAGATGGTCCCCTCTTCTTCAAAAAGGTACGGCACGGCGTCGCAGCGAAAACCGTCCAGTCCCAGCGCGAGCCAGAACCGCACCACACTCAGCATCTCTTCCTGAACGGTAGGATTTTCGTAATTCAAGTCTGGCTGATGGCTGAAAAATCGGTGCCAGAAATATTGGCCGGCCTCCGGATCGTACGTCCAGTTGGAGACTTCGGTATCGACGAAGATAATCCGAGCGTCCGCGTATCGGGTCGGGTCGTCACTCCAGACATAGTAATCCCGTAAGGGGGAATTCGGGTCCTTCCGCGACTCCTGAAACCAGGCATGCTGATCGGAGGTGTGATTCACGACCATGTCGGCGATGACCTTCAATCCCCGTTCATGCGCCGCGTCGATCAGTTCCTTGAAATCGTCGGTCGTGCCAAAGTCGGGATGAATGCTGACAAAATCGGATATGTCGTAGCCATCGTCCTTGAATGGCGTGGGATACATCGGCAGCAGCCAAATGCAATCAACGCCCAATTGCTTGATGTAATCGAGCTTTTCAGCCATGCCCCGGAAGTCGCCGATGCCATTGTTATCGTAATCGAAGAACGACTTGACGGGCGCCTCGTAGAACACCGCGTCCTTGAACCAGAGCGGATCAATGCTCATTCGCGCCCCCACCTGGAGATCCATCGTGCCATGAGCCGTATTCACCCGTGCTCCGCTGCATTATCTTCGTTTGCGAACCCCGAGGCTCGTATTCGTGACGAAAGTCTGTCAAAGCGATATGATGATACCGTGATGATTCGCCCCCCTTTCCCAGGTTCGGCCGTGCGCTATGGGTGAGTTGGTTATTGGCCAACCGGCACTTCGCATCGACACCGCGGTTTCGCTCCCTCTCGACATGGTTTCCGTTCTTTCACTGTTGCATCGAGCTGTCCCCGGCAGCTCTCTCGATCCCTGGCTGATCGAAACACGGCAACAGCTCCCATCCTCCGTCGTGGCCGATCTCGATTTGCTGCATGGTTTTTCCGGGAGAATGCTCTTCTATCCTGAAGAGCCGGTCATGTGCTTTCAACCATTGCGACTTGGCAACCTGGACGCGAGCTTCGCTGATCTCATGGGATTTATGACGTCACTTCCGCCCGATGCGTTTCGCGACATGGTGCAGCATGCGCTGCAACGATTCCACGCTCAGTTCGAGCGGCGTTGGCGGCCACCCACGGATGAAGCATCGTGGTCCCACGTCCTTACCCCAGCATTGACGAGGGCCAACCTTGATCAGGTCCTGCCACTGATTGCCGATCCCGCGGAATTAAAGCGACGGACAATTGGACTCTACGATGCCGTCTGGAACCTCGTTTATCGCGACGCTCGAGAGAATGATTTGCCCATGCTGCGTTCCGCCGCAAAGCAGGGGGCCATCTTCGTCGACCGCGGCTTCACCGAGGCGTACACGTCGCTCACCGGGCAGCGTGTGCCCGACGTGCTCGACCGGCCGCCGCCAACATTTACGCGGATCACGTTCTGCCCGTCCGCCTATCTGGGTGGGTTCGTTAGTTACATTGCCTACGAGCCCGATTTGATCGTGTTCTTCGCGGCTCCCCAATTGCTCGATCGATTCGGAGAAAGGGACGGGACGGCGCCGGGTCCTCCTTCTCGCCCGCTCACCGACGCGTCGGAGTTGCTGGAAGCATCGCGGGCTATGGCCGACCCGACTCGACTGCGCATCATCGACCTCCTCCTTGAAGGGGAGCTTTATGCACAGGAAATTGTCGGCCGCCTGGGGGTTGCGCAGTCGGCGGCCTCTCGCCACCTCGCCCAGCTCGAGCGCGCCGGTCTCGTCACGGTCGAAGCACGGCGCGGTTCGAAGTTCTACGCCGTGAATCCCACCCGACTGGATGCGCTCGCGTCATCGCTCGTGGCACGAGGCCAGAGGGCACGATCCCTCCGGGGGTAGGCTTTCACCTGGGCACAAGGCTCTACAAGGGAAGCGCAACACCTGAGCGCTGGCGGATCGGTTTGGGACGATACGTGCTGCGGACCCGCGCGCGCAGGATGGCCGCGTCGCCTTCCCGATCTGCCTTGATGTAGGCATCAATGGCGGCCTCATGCGCCGAGCGCTCCAACTTCCAGAACCCGGGTGTTCGCGTCAGATCGAGCGCCGGATCGAGCCGCGCGGCCTCAGTGAACGCCGCACGGGAGGACTCAAACCGTCTGCCGCGTGCGAGCGCCAACGCTCTCAACGCGGCGGCTCGGGCGCGAAGCTCGTCCGCGCTCAAGGGAGCATCCGCCGCCACGGCACGAACTCGCAAGGGCTCCGGTTCGATTGCCTCGGTCTGGACCAGGAGATTGGGCGGCGAAGGCTCGATGGCCAATGCCCGGGGCGCAATCTCTGCTGGCCGCGAAGGCGTCGGGGCAGGCTGCGACTCCGTGGCTGCTTCGCTGCTGGCGCCCCCAAGGAGCCGATGAAAGGTCGCGGCTAGACACAAGAATGCGGGTTGAGAAACGATCATGGCACAGCCTCGGCACACCCTATGTGCCAGCGGGTCGCAATGGACCCCAGGAATTCCGGTTCCTGCGGGGTGAACATGGCTGCATGAGCGAAATGAGCGGGATTTCTGGATCGCTCCAGTCCCCCTATCGTACCATCGCTTATGTACGGACACAAGCCTTTTCGTGACTTGCTGTCACGCGAATTGGGCAGACACTGGGACGGTTTCAGATTGACATCAGCAACAGGAGCATCCGCCGCCGGTCCAGATGGAGGCTCGGAGGTCGCTTCCCTGCTCGCCCTGGCGCGCACGGCACGCCACATGGTGGCCTTCACCGGAGCAGGAATCAGCACCGAATCGGGCATTCCCGATTACCGCGGGCCGGGAGGCATTTGGGAGCGGAACGCTCCTCCCACATTGGGCGATTTTCGAGACAACATCGAGACGCGAAGAACATATTGGCAAGAGCGGCGCGAGCGGTACGGAACACTCCGCGACACGCTTCCCAATAGCGGGCATGTCGCCCTGACGAGATTGCAGCACGCGGGGCTTTTGACCGGGATCATCACCCAAAACATCGATGGCCTGCATCAGAAGGCCGGGAGCGATCCTGCCGCGACGATGGAGCTCCACGGCACTGCCCACCGGGTGCGCTGCCTTGATTGTGAAACAACCTGGCCCGCCGAAGTGATCCAGGCCAGGCTCGCGGTTGAGCCGCTTCCCGCCTGCACCGTCTGTGGAGGCATGCTTCGCGCCGCGACCATTCTCTTTGGCGAACCACTCCCTGAAGATGCGTTGCGACGGGCGATCGTGGCGGCCAGCGCGTGCGATCTCATGATCGTCGTGGGCAGCTCGCTCATCGTCCAGCCCGCTGCCCGCCTGCCGCGGATCGCGGTCAGCGCGGGCGCAAAGCTGGCGATCATCAATGCGGAGCCGACGCCTCTCGACGCCATCGCCGACGTGGTCGTTCGCTCTGGCGCCGGCGCCGTCCTCTCCGCACTGGCAGATGACGTCGAGCGCGAAATCGATCAGAAGGGCAACGGCTGACAGACTGGACAGAAATACGTTCCGCGGCCGCCGAGTGTGATCTTCACGATTTCAGCGCCGCACGTCATGCATGGTTCGCCCTTGCGGGCGTGGATCGCGGGAAAGCCATCGCGCGGGTAGGCCTTCCCCTGCCGGATGGCGGCGCCCCCTTGTTCGATGCCCCGATCGAGCGCCCAGCCGATTGCCTCATGGAGAAGCGTGAGTTCTCTTGGCGAGAGCGTGTTTGCGGTTCGGGCCGGATGTATCCGGGCCCGATGCAAAGCCTCGTCGACGTAAATGTTTCCAAGGCCGGCGACGACGCTTTGATCGAGCAGCGCGGGTTTGACCGCTATTCGCCGCCGTGCCAACTGGCCGGCAAGATACTCCGTTTTGAAACCGGCACCGCCGGTCCCTTCCGGGCCGAACTTGAACTCCGCAATCGCGGCTTGAACATCGCCGGTCGGCATGAGCCGCCACCAGCCAAACTGCCGGATGTCGCTGTAGTAGGCGCTTGATCCATCGTCGAAGCGAAACGTCAGGTGGGTGGCCTTGTGCGGAAACGATCCTTCTGGATCGGGAACCGGATGCCCGGCGACAATCCTTCTGCCGTCTGGTCGCATCACCGCGAGCTGACCGGAGAGCTTGAAATGGCCGAGCAGGCTCAAATCGTCGCTCCAGTGCATCACGAGCACCTTTGCCCTGCGATCGGTCCCAATCAATTCCCGGCCCACGAGTGGCGCCAGGTTGGGAATCGGTGAATCGCGCACGAGCTTTGCTAACGTCAAATCCAGGTCGACGAGCGTCAGCCCTCGCAGCTCGCGGTCGATGATGCGCCTGATTGTTTCAACCTCGGGCAGCTCAGGCACTCGTGGTCCGGCTAGCGTGTTCCATTGTGGTGGGACGCGGGTCCGCCCAATTCATTCCAGCGCGGACGCGACTTGATCCACTTGACCGCGGAATGGCCCGCGCGAACCATTTCCGCTTCGTTATTCGAAGCGTTTTGCACCCGCGCCATGACATCCCAGGTCGCGAGCTTCGCGTCGCGGTGGCGCGCCTGATGGAGAACCTGCGGCGGTCCCAGCAGTCTGCCAACCGTCGAATAGCGCACGATCCAGCCATCGCTCGCGAGTGAAAGCATCACTTCCGCACGCTCGCTTTTCCACACAAATGCTTCACCGGCCGTTATGGCGAATTCTCCAACACCCACTGCTGCCCCCATCCCCTTGCCAGTAGCGTGTCGCTGCAGAGAACCGTCTTGCGGGCAACGCGTTTCACACCGAATCGGCAAAGCTGATCGTCTCTGAACAGCGTGCAGCGTGGGCGTGTCGTGTCATTACCCCGGTCCCTGGCCGCCCCAATCGGCCAATTGCAGAAGGGTCAGTCTAGCGCATCGCGGCGACTTCTTGTCACCCCCGGCAGCCTCAATGAGCAACGAATCTCGTCGTGCTTTCAAGCCTTGTTTTCTGCCCCAAGGGCAGCGCGGATGCGCTCCGCGACTGGCGGGTGGGAATAGAGCATGAAAACGACCGCCCGGGGTGGATCGGGGTCGGCGAGACTTTGCACGGCGAGCCGCTGCATGGCCCGGGCGTAGGCGTCGGCGTTGACGGTCAGCTCAATTGCAAAGCGATCGGCGCGGCGTTCCAGCGCCCTGCTAAACGCCGCCTGGATCGGCATCAAGACCAGCCCGAGAGCGGCCGCCGCCAGAGTGAAGAGCGGAAGGGACGCCGCGTCGCCGAGCTCGTTCACCCCGGTGCGTGCGCTTGTGCGACGGACAACCGACGGCATCAATCGCGAAAGGAGCCAACTGCTGCCGAATCCCGAGAGTGCGCCAAACGCAATCAGCCGCCAGATGTCGGCGTGCACCTGATGCCCAAGCTCGTGGGCGATCACGGCTTCGATCTCATCGTGCTCAAACCGTTCGAGCAACGTATCGCCAAGAACGATGCGCCTGGTATTGCCAATGCCGGTAAACATGGCATTCGGCTTTTCGCTCTGCCGGCTCAAGTCCACTTCATAAACGTCGCTCACTTCCACACCCCGACTCGCGGCCAGCTCGCGCAGCCGCCGCGCCAGTTCCTCGTCACGCAACGGCACAAAGCGATTGAATATCGGCATGAGCAGCACCGGCGCCAGATTGCTGAAGAGCACCATCATGGGCACGGCCGCGCTAGCCAGGATCAACCACCAATCGCGCGGCCGTCGCCGGATCACCGCATAGACCATCGTCAACAACGGCGTCTGGATCAAAGTCCCGACCGCGAGCGCCTTGATCTGGTCGCTCAGCCAGCTTCTGACCGGCTGACTGGTGAGAGCGAATCGCTTTTCGACCTGGTAACCGCCGAAATAGTCGATCGGCAAACTGGCGATCCACGACATCGCCGACATCGCCGCGAAGAACGCCGGGGCCGCAAGCCGCCGATCAGGAGTTCGTTCTTCAATTATCTTAAGCAGTCGCGAAGCGCGACGATCCGACGCCAACCACACCAGGCGGGCCATCGACACGCCGGTTGACGCCGCGAGCACCGCGAGCCTGACCCGGCTGTAATGCTTGGCTTTGCCAACATCCAGCCCTGGAATTTCGACGGGCTTCCGCGGGGGCTTAGCCATAGATTACTCCTCGATGGGCGGAACTCAGTGGTGCGTCAAGGCAACGATGCCGGGTTAGCGAAATCTGCAACGGAGACGCTCTCGCCCCTGTCGAAGGACGATTGATCCCCCTGCTGGCTGGACGAAAGCCCCCTAAACGGGGCTGAAGACGACGAGATAGGCCGGGGCAAGCCGGGCATCGTGGCCTTGACAGACCACTCATGCGGAATCCGGGGAATCACTTCCTCGTGTTGCGGCGAGCCCTCACCCCTACCCCCC
>JBBRVX010000200.1:0-9795 GCA_038246475.1 Thermomicrobiales bacterium
GCATCCATTCGTGCAACACTCTCCCTCGGCTCGACACGGGGACCTCCGATCCGATGTGCTGGACGCTAATCACCCAGCAGTGTCGCATCGAACCCCGTGTCGAGGCCCCGCCTCACCAAACTGTCCGGGAGTGAGCCCCCCTGCCCCCCTCTCCCAGTGCGCTGAGGAGAGGGGGGACGAAACCGGGACTTCAGCGTTGGAGGAAGCCATCAACTGGATCTTGTAATCATGCCGCACGGCTGCCAAGGCTCCCAACGTTTGGTAGATCAGCCCTGGTTAGCTGCCCGGCGCGCAGACCGGGGGATCGACGAACTCCGAGCAAAAGCCCTGGCAGCATTCTGCCGTCTCGGCGCACTCCGTCCCGAAGCCGAGACAGGTCCCTTCCCGGCAGGTGCAGGCGGTCAGCTCGCCCACCTTGACGCAGACGCATTTGCCCGACTGGCAGCCCAAGGGAGCCTCCGGATTGCAAATCTCGCCTGGCTGCAGCGGTCCATTGACGCACGTCTTAGGGGCACCTTGCTGGCAGATCTGTCCGGGCGCGCAGCAGGCCTTACCGCAGCCAGGACCGCCCGTCTTGCAGCGGCACTTGCCGCCCTGACACTTTGCGCCGCCGCAACACTTCTGCTTCGTGCCATCCTTACCCTTGCAGCCGTTGCCCGGCGCGACGCAGCCTGCGGCCACATCAGCGGCGCCAAGCTGGCCGAGCACTACGGCGCCAACGGCGGTCCCGGCCACCAGCCGCAGCATGCTCCGGCGCGTCCCACATCCCCACGACCGCACCACGGCATCAAATACAGACGTGTCCAAGAATGTCCCCTTTCGAGCGTAAACATGGCAATGGGACCTCGTCGAGCCGTTTTTCCGCATGCTCGCCGTCCAGATCAGCGGGAACGCACGTCGTCCCCTGCCTGAAGCCCTCTGCCATCTGGACCTACTCTGCACCACGGCCATTAGTCCGCCATTAGCGACGCTCCGGCGGTCGAAACCAGTGGGCGGGCGCCTTACGTGCCGGCCGGTGATCCGCGAAGCGCGGATGGAGCGGTCGCGAAACGCCCGCCTCCCGGATGAACCGGAGGGCGGGCGGTGGTTTCGTCGGGCCGCGTCAATTTGAGGCTGGAGCGCCCTGGCTGCAGAGAAAAAACTCCGCGACATCGCAGCGGCCCAAGGCGAGGCAGCAAGGCAGCAAACCGGCCTCGCACTCCGCGTTACCCTGGCAGACACTATTGACCTGCGCATTGCAGGGAGCGATCTGCTTTTTGCAGAGCTTTCTGGCCTGCTTCTTGCTGCCCTTTGCACTCTTTGCTTCGGCGCTCGCTCGTGGATCGGGTCAGCGCGTCGAATGTCCCGTCGTTCATGATCCGATCACCTTCATGGTGTGCATCGCAACGCATACGAAGGTGTCTTTGTCGCCGCCAGTTGGTGTAAGACTTCGAGATGTCGCCCGCATGTGTGCCGTCGGTATCGTGTTGAACGTCCACCCACCTTCTGGCCGGGATGGCGCGTCTTCGCCGCTGCGGACACGGTGGATTGCCCGGCGGCGGCATCGCCCGGCAGCGCATTGCCAACGATCAGGTCCGGTGGGAGGAAGAACTGCACCCGGTCATTGCCAGTGTCGGCCACGGCGATGATCCCCTCGCCGTCGATGGCGATGCCGAACGGCGTGTCGAACTCACCGATGCCATTGCCACCCCGCCCGAAGGTCTTCAGGAACTGGCCCTCGGCGGTGAACTGCTGCACGCGGTTGTTCCCCTGATCGACCACGAAAATGTTGCCGCCGGCATCGAGCGCTACGGATACTGGTGTCTTGAACTCGCCGTTGCCGCTCCCCGGCCGGCCGAAGGCGCGCACGAAGCCGCCATCCTGGTCAACGACCTGGATGCGGTTGTTGCCGGTGTCGGCCACGATGACGTTGCGCTGAGCGTCGATGACCAGGCCAGAGGGTGCGCGGAACTGGCCGTCCCCGCCGGCGGCGGCGCCGAAGGTGTCGAGGAAGAAGAGGGTCTCGCTGTAGCGGGCAATGCGGTTGTTGCCGGTGTCGGCCACGAAGAGCTGGTCGGTGACCGGATCGATGGCCAGCCCTGGTGGTGCATTGAAGCTCTGCTGCCCGCTGCCGAAGGAGCCGGTCTGATCCACAAAGGCGGTGGTGTTGTCGAACCGCTGCACCCGATGCAGGTCGGTATCGGTCACGTAGGCGTCGCCCGTCGTGGCATTGACGGCCACGCCGAACGGCCGCAGGAACTGGCCCTCGTCTTCGCCGAAGCCGCCAAACGAGCCGAAGAAGAAATCGGCTTCGAGAAGTTGCACGCGGTCATTCTTCGTGTCGGCGACGAAGAAGACGCCATTGCCGTTGACCGCAACGCCGGTCGGTTCGTCAAACTCCTCACGCCCATCGCCCTGGCGGCCGATCGCAATGGCGCAGCGGCCTCCAACGCAGACGCTATCGCCCTGGCAGCCGGCGCCACACGCCCCGCAGTTGTTGCGGTCGGTATCGAGGTTGACGCACTGACCCTCGCACAGGGTCTGGTTGCAGCCGCCACCGTCCCCGCCACCGCCTCCGCCATCATTGCCGCCCCGGCCCTTGGCCTTCTTACGCTTCTTCTTGCGCTTTTTGGCCGCGGTCTCATCCGCGGCGAACCGCGCCGGGCCGGCTGTCAGGGCCAGGCCGGCGAGCCCAGCGGCCAGTCGCCGCCGCGTGGTGGATTCGTCCGTGAGGGCGCGGATCAGCGCATCGAAGACATTTGCTTTCATCTGGTGTTCCTTTCATAGTGTCGTGATGTGCCGGCGCTCGCCGGGCACACCGATCCCTACCCTCACGCGCACAAACGCGCATGGGGAGCGAATACTGGTGAGTTATGAAGCGGCGCTTAGCGGTCGCTCATACGGAATCCGGATGATCAGTGTGCGGGAGCTCAACTCCCGCGAGCGATCCCCCTCTCCTCAGCGCACTGGGCCGGGTACCCGCGTGCGGGTGGCGGGCAGGGGGTGAGGGCTCTCTCCGCCGCAACGACGATTGTTCATCCGGATTTCGTATCACTCCCAGGTCTTGAACAGGAGGCAGGTCATCGCCGGGTAAAAGCCGCAGCGGGCAAACCGCGTCTTCGGGCTACCATGATGGCCATTCCTGGCAGGCGGCCGGGCCATGTCCCCGGCCAGCCAGCTCCACCCGCGGGACGCGGGAGCCGCTCCTATCGCCGCTGCCCTGGTCATCCGGCGGGCGATGGCGTCCGGCATTGAACCGTGCATCGTCGATCCTCCCTCGTCAGTCATTGCCGGGCCGCATCCGCGTGCACGCGGTAAACTCGTGCCTCGTGAGCACGCTCTGATGATGCGCCGCCCTCTCTGCTCGCACTTCGGCCAACCGGCAGTATCGGGGTGGCAGAACTGGTAGAGAAGGAGCCCCGCGCCGTGCCGGTGTGCGCGGGGCTCATGGCGGTCAGGGCTTGATGTTGATGTTGCCCCGGAAGAGATTGTCCGGGTCGTAGCGCCGCTTGATCTGGCGTAGCCGCTCGTAGTTCGGGCCGTGGCCAGCGCGGGCCAACAGCTCGTTCTCCTCGCCCAGGCCAGCGAAGTTGAGGTAGACGCCGCCGCCCGTTTGCGCGCGCAGGTCGGCCCAGGTCTCCCGCGTCCAGGCGATCACCCCCTCGTCGTCGCGGGGATCCTCCCATGTGCCATCGATGCTGAGGTTGAAGAGAGCCCGCCGGTTGGCATAGGCCGTGGCATCGTCCGGGACCTGGCTCATCGCTCCGCCCAGGTGGCGCAGCACGATGATCGTGTCAGCGGTGGGCCGCTCCGCCGCCAGGGCAATCGTTGCGTCCAGTAACTCGTCACCCAGCTCGTCGACGAAGAGCGATTTCCAGTAATTCCGGCGGCCGTCCGGGAAGGAGGCATCGAAGGCACTCTGACTCTGCACGTAGGTTGGCCGGCCGCTGAGATCGATGATCGGCATGGCCAACTCGCGCAGGGGCCGCAGGGCCCGCTCGCCCTCGTCGGCCGGGCCGGCGTACAGCGCGCCGACGAAGAGCGTCGGCGCGCCATGCATTTCCGCGGGAAGATCGGGGAACGGGGGCATGCTCATGAAGATCACCTCGCTGGTAATCTCCACGGACGCCTCTCGCGTGAACTCCCGCCAGGCGCGCATGATCGCCGGCGCATCCGCAAGTGGGTAGAGGACGATCGCGGTGGCGACTTCCGGCCCCAGCGGGTAGAGCTGGTACTCGAACCAGGTGACGATGCCGAAGTTGCCGCCGCCGCCGCGCACCGCCCAGAATAGATCGGGGTGCGAGGTCTGGCTCGCCTGGATGATCTCGCCCGCGGTGGTCACCACCTCCACCGTCAGCAGGTTGTCGCAGGCCAGGCCCCACTTGCGACGCAACATCCCCATGCCCCCGGAGAGGGTGAAGCCGGCGATGCCCGTGGTCGAGACCTCGCCGCCCGGCGTCACCAGCCCGAAGAGTTGCGTCTCGCGGTCAACATCGCCCCAGTTCGCGCCTGGCTGGGCGCGTACGGTGCGCTTCACTGGATTGACGTGAACCCCCCGCATCTGGGAAAGGTCGATCACCAGGCCGCCGTCATTGAGTGCGTTGCCAGCGACGTTGTGGCCCCGGCCCCGCACGGCTACCGCCAAATCGTGCTCGCGACCGAAGCGGACCGCGGCGGCGACATCGGCCGTGCCGGTGCATTGGGCAATCAGCGCCGGATACTTATCGATCATGCCGTTCCAGACGCGGCGGGCCGCGTCGTAGCCGGGATCGGTGGGGGCGATCAACTCGCCCCGGAACGTGGCCGCGAAGGCCTCTACAACGCCATGGTCGAGCGCCGTCGACGCATGCGAGACATCAACCACGAGTTCAGCAGTGGACATGGGTGCTCCCTTTCTTTTGGCGCGGGCCCGATGACGCCACCTGGCAATGCCCGCACCGTCAGACTAGAGACCGGGCCGGCGGCGGCCATCGGCAGCTTCACCCAATTCGGGAATTGGGTGAATTCACGCAGATGGGTGACGGGTGATAGGGTGATGGGGTGATGGGGTGATAGGTGGGATGGAGGACGGAGGACGGAAGGCGGAGGTCGTTCGCCGCAGGCTGATAGCTGATAGCCGATAGCCGTCAGACGATCTGCCGCCGCATGGCCAGGGTGGCCGCCGCCGTGCGGGAGGGGACATTGAGCTTGGTGAGAATGCCGGTGACGTGGCGCATCACCGTGCGCGGGCTGATTGACAGCGTCTCGGCGATCTCGCGGTCCGACAGACCTTCGACGATGAGACGCAGCACGTCCAACTCGCGGGGGGAAAGGAGCGTTCCGACCAGGGGAAGATCGACAGCCGTCTCGGTCGCCGGAAGCTGTCCCAACGCTCGCGCTCGATACTCCTGCTGGATCGTCTCGTCCGGGATTGTCGTGGCCAGCGCCTCGATCGCGACCCTGGCGTGCTGCACGGCGTCCGCGGCCTCGCTGCCGCGGCCCAGCGCTAGCGAGGCGTGGGCACGGGCCGCATCGATCTTCCAGAGCATGGAGCGAAATCCGAAGAGCGTGGCGCTGTTCCGCGCGTCGAGATAAACCCGCTCGGCCTCGTCCGCGCGCCCGAGCTGCATGCAGGCATCGCCCTGGAGCTTCAGGAGCCATGGATGGCGGGGGGATGCCGCGCCGTCCGGCGCGGCGTCGCACAACGTCTCGATGATCGGCATTGCCCCTTCAGGTTCATGCCGCGCCAAGTGGAGTTCCGCCCGCGCCTGCCAACACTGCCGTTGCCCCATCGAACGGGGTGGTCGGGGCGTCCACGATACGCTGTTCAGGAGCGCGGCGGCCTGATGGAGATCACCGCGCGAGACGAGGACCGAGGCGCGCATACCCGCCAGCAGGTTGATCCAGAAGCGAAAGCCGGAGACGCGCGCGGCGGTGAGACCGAGCTCCAGCGTTGAGTCGGCGCGCTCCCAGTCCAGCAATTCAATCCAGACCGAAGCCCAGCCGCATTGCGCGGCGATCATCCATTGGTGGTGATCGATCCGCCGGGCGAACGTTTCCGCGCTGCTGACATGATCGAGGGCGCGCCCGAACTGCCCGTGGAGAGCGGTAATCAAGCAGAGTGCGAAGTGGGCAAAGGCTTCGCCCGCGAACCAGCCGATTTCCTGGGCAATCTTCAAACCAACTTCGGCGCTCTTGATCCAGTAGGCCGCTTCCCGGTAAATGGGCACGGCGGATCCATCGGGGTTGCCTCCGGTCAGACCCAGAAGTGTGAGAGAGGAGGCCAATCGCGGACGATCATCCAACTCACGGAAAAGGGCGATGGCGCGTTCGCAATACGCCGTGCTCGCGGCAAAATTGCAGCACAGGTAGCTCGCCATCCCGAGCAGATCGAGAGTATCGGCGACGCCGGCCGTCTCGCCACGAGCCTCGAAGATGGCCAGCGCCTCCCCATGAAGGGGCAGCGCCAACTCCGGTTCGTCCAGATTGACGTGCCAGTTGGCGATGCGATTCAAGCTGTGCGCCACCGCGTGCTCGTCGCCGCTGGCACGCGCCAGCTCAAGCGCCGCGCGGCTGTAACGACCCGTCTGCTCATAATCGCGCTCGCCCCAGAGTGTCCCGAGATCGAGCAATGCCTGCCACTCCGCATGATGGTCGCCTTCCGCGCGCGCCCGCTGCAGCACCAACTCGCGATCGTGCCGGGCTCCATCGAACTCGCCAAGGAGCGCGAGCGCGGCGGCCCGCGCGTGGTACGCCCGCGTGGGGAGCGTTTCGGCGAAACGGGCGGCCAGATGGTGCGCGCGCGTGAGCGCCGCCACCGCATCGCGCGCCGCGTAGAGGCTCAGGGCTTGCTCACCAGCGCGCACCAGCCAACTGATGGCCAGGGGATCATCGCCGGCGGCGAAGTGCGAGGCGATGACGCTGAGAGGCGGGTCGGCCCGGTTGGCCAAGAGCTCGGCCACGCGGCGGTGGATGGCCCGCCGCGCGACGGACGTCTGGCGCACATAGAGGGCATCGCGCACCAGGGCGTGGGTAAAGTGAAGCTGGCCGGAGCTTGCAGTCTCGCGCAGGAAGTGCGCGGCCAGCGCCTGCTCCAGCGGCGGCCCCAGATCGTCGGGAGAGCGCTCACAGGCATCCGCCAGCAGATCGAGCGAGACCTCTTCGCCAATCACGGCGGCGGTCTCTAACAGGCGCTGCGTCGCCTCGTCCAACCCGGCCAGACGGCTCTCGATGATCTGCTCGACCAGCGGCGGTACGGTGACGCGATCGAGCGTGCCCAGCGTCCAGCCCTCGGCATCGGGGATGAGGTGGCCTCCCCCTTCCAGGGCCCGCAGCACTTCGGTGAGAAAGAGCGGATTGCCGCCCGCACGGCTCTGCAAATACGTAGCCAGCCGGGCGTGATCGCGCGGGGCGAGAGGGTAGCGCTGGGCAATCAGCCGCCCGATCTCCCCCCCATCGAGGCCGGAGAGTTCGATACGGGTGGCCTGTGCCTCCCGCACGAGATGGGGCAGCAGCGCGAAGAGAGGATGTTGTCGGGTGAGCGCATCGACCCGGTAGGTGGCGACCACCAGGAGGGAGAGGGACTGGACGTCCCGCGCCAGGACGCGCAACAGCGCCAGGCTGGCTGGATCGGACCAATGCAGATCTTCGAGGATGAGCAGGGTTGGCTGCTGGGAGGCAATCTCAGCCAGACAGATCCGCACCCCCGCGAAGAGCCGTTCCTGGCTGGTGATCTCGTCCCGCTCGTCGTCGAGGCGAAAAGGCGATGCCGTGCCCTCTCCGAGCTCAGGCGCCTCTTTCCCATTCGCTGCCAACGCTTCCCGCCACGGACCATAGGGGGGCGCCTGGGTCAGGTCGTAGCAATGACCTTCCAGCACGAGGGCGCCCTGCCGCCGCGCCTCGGCAGCCAGCCAATGGACCAACGTCGTCTTGCCGATGCCCGCTTCGCCGCCGACGAGGACGAGGCCGCCCCGCCCGGCGAGGGCGGCCTGCAACGCCGCGCGCATGCTCGCCTGCTCGCGCGCCCGCCCAGCAAGGGGAGCATCGGATCCGGCAGCGGCAAGCTCAGATGGCGAAACGAGCGTCATGAGGCACTGGCCGCCACGCTGTTATTCCGGCGGGCTCGGTCGATAGGCGAGGGCGGCGGCAACGACCTCAGGTTCCCGTTCGATGACGCGCAGATAGGCTTTAGCCGTGCTATCCGGGATGCGCACGCCCTGTTCCCAATCGCGCAGCGTGCCCAGCGCGATCTCGAAGCGCCGGGCGAAGGCCTCCTGGGTCAGGTTCAGCGCTTCCCGAATGGCCTTCGGGTTTGGCACTCGGCGCAACCGTGCTCGCAGCTCTGGAGTAAGCGGTTGGCTGTCCGGGTCATCCAGCGCGTTTTGCAATGCTTCCTCTGGGGTCATCGCCTCCAGCCTCGTCCAGTCGGTTTTCAACTCGGACGAGGATGTCAAATTCTCATCAAACTCCTCAACATTATCGTGTTCCTTTACTCGCGTAGTAGTCGCCTTCATCATCCGCGTCCGCCCTTCGAGCTGAAATGAGACGAATCACGCCGTTGCGCTCGGTGAAGATCACAAAGGCAATGATCCGGCCAACCTGTCCAATGACAGCCCATCGTTCTTCACCGTAGTCCCGATCATCGAACACCTCGACCCGGTCGGGATCGTCAAACACGACCTGGGCATCGTCAAAACTGATGCCATGTTTCCTCAGGTTCGTTCGATTCTTGGGTCCCATTCAACGTTCATCGATTTCCATGCATGGTACTACTGATCGCCAGTAGAGTTCGAACGGAGGTTGAGGAGTCGAGGAGTCGAGGAGTCGAGGAGTCGAGGAGTCGAGAGAGCCTAGCCGATAGCTCGTCGCTCGTCGCCCATGCCGTACCATCGCACTCCAGATTCTCGTTCGTCGCGCGGAGGAGCCCTCACTCGTGTCCAGCACGTTCTTGCATCTGAGTGACCTGCATCTCACCCGGCCCGGTCAGCTTGTTTCCGGGATCGATCCCCTGCGCAACGTGCGCGAGGTGCTGGCCTACATTGGGGAGCGCGATATCGCGCCGTCGTTCGTCGTCGTCAGCGGCGATCTCAGCAACGACGGCTCCCCGGAGAGCTATGAGGTGCTCGCCGAAATCCTCGCGGAGTTGCCCGAGGAGCTTCCGATCCTGCTCGCCCTTGGCAACCATGACGACCGGACAGCATTTGGCCGGGTGATCCTGGGCCAGGAGGGGGGCGGCGACCCGACGCGTTACCACTACAGTCAGACCATCGAAGGCCTGCGCGTCATCGTGCTCGACTCGCTGGTGCCGGGGCAGGACGCGGGCGAGCTCGGCTCCGAGCAGATCGCCTGGCTGGATCGGGAGCTCCAGGCATCAGCCCCGGCGGAGACGCTGATCGTGCTTCATCATTGTTGCCGGTTGGCTGCTCCGGCCCATCACTTCCCGCAATTCATCCTGCGCGACGCGCCGGCGATGGAGGAGATCGTGGCCCGCCATCACGAGCGGATCATCGGCGTGCTCGCCGGCCACTCGCACCAGGCCAACGCCGCGCTTTTTGGCGGCACGCTGCATGTCACCGCTCCGGCGATCCTCTGCCAGCTCGACTTCTTCGCGGGGGAATCCTACACCCCGGTCGCCGGCCCCGGCTTCAACTTCTGCCAACTGCGAGACGACCAGCTTGTGGTGAGCCCCGTGTTGTTGGGTGACGGAGGGTGATAGGGTGATGGGGTGATAGGGTGATAGGGGGTACGACGAGAGATCCATGGGCAGCGACCCGTCGTTCTCCCTATCACCCTATCACCCTATCACCCTATCACCCTATCACCCTATCACCCTATCAC
>JBBRVX010000201.1:0-9793 GCA_038246475.1 Thermomicrobiales bacterium
ACGCTTCCGCACGAGCTGGATGTGGCGCGGGCGCAGGTGGTTTTCCGGGCGTACCAGGGACGGCTCAGCACCGAGAACTACGCGCGCCGGCTGGCAAACATGGCGGAGGGCGATGGCCCGCCCGGGCTACGGGACACGTTAGGGGAAGTCCGCGGCGCAGGTATCCAGGGCGGCGGGGTGCGCGCGACAGGCGACAACGCCGAACTCAGCGCCGCAACATTCCGCATTCGACGCGCAGCTCGCGGTGAAACCCTTGCAGCCGGTCTTCTTCTTTTTCTTCTTTTTCCTCTTCTTCTTTGCTTCGGCGTCCCGGCCGAAGTTGGCGGCCGCACCGGCCGCCACTCCGACAACCGACGCCTTGAGCGCTTCGCGGCGGACGCCCTTCGCCGCCAACGCCTTCACGATGCGATCGAATCCCGCGTCATCCATGAATGCCCGCTCCTGGAATGCTCGACCCGCGCGGGGCGCTACTCTTCCGGTGATGGGCCAACGGCGAAACGCGTGGACGCCATCCCCGGCCACCGCTACCCCTAATTACCTTACACCGCGATTGGACAGTGTCAATGGTGACGCTGTCCAGGCAAACGATGCAATGTGGCCGCCAGGGGTTTCCGGCACGCTGCGAAGCGAGGAGCCCAGGGCGGGAGATCACGATCGCCGGTTCTGGTCCTCCCCGGGAGCCGGTGGGCTTCCGAGCCCGAGCCAGATGAGCAGGATGGCGCAGATGATGGTGGCGGTCGTATCCATGCCATTTCTCCGATGGGAGGAGGCAGGACCGCCCGTTGCCGGGCGGCCCTACCGGGGAGGGAGGGAGGCCACGCCTGGGATGGGGGCGTGGCGAGGGGACCTTCGGCCCGGCGAGCGGCTGGACTCGCCAGAGGCCAACGGGGAAATAGGGAGAACGTCACCACTGGGCTCGGGGCGATCGGCGTGCCGCTCTTGTCGCGGCGTCCGTCGAGCTCCAGCGCCAGACCATCTGGCATGCACCCAGAGTACGGTTTGGGTTGCCCCGCGCCATCCGTAGAAGTACGTAGATTTTTGCGGAGATCGGTACTTGCGAGGGTGACGTACGCGCGGTTGCACGTTGGTGACAGCCCGGCACCACCTATGGGCCGAGGAGTGCCGTCGGTGAGAAAGGCATCCGATGAGCGGTGTCCAAGCAATCAATGCTCGTCATTTTGGACGCTTTTGGCCCGATAGCTTGGCTATGGTTACGTTGGTCAATATGCCAAAATATCTAATCATATAATTAATTTTTAGTACTAATTACCTATATATTATGCATAGACAGCAAAGGATTTCAATGAAAAAATTCATGTTAAGCGATATGTCACCTTGACGTATCCGATCCGTTCACTCAACCAGTGGAGGTATCAGGACTATGTCACAGGAGAGCCTCTCGAATCGGGATCAGTCGGGCCGCGTCGATCGTCGAACGATCTTGCGGCGATTGGCCGTGATGGCAGCACCCGCCTTCGGGCTATCACTCTTCACAAGCGCCACGCTCGCGAGCGACGTTGGCAAGAACAGGAAGAGTTCGAGAAAGCAAAAGAGCACGGGCAAGACAAGCTCGAAGGGACGCGGGGTGACCGCTCAAGGATGCAGCGGCGGGTGCAGGTGAAGCTATCGTCCGGAACGGAGCCGGCTCGTTGGGCCGGCTCCGACTGAACGCCCCAGAGCTTGGCCGGCCCGTCATGAAAATCCATGACGGGCCGAGCCCGGCCGACGAAAGAGAAATAGGGATCGTCGTGATCGAACTTGCTAAGAACTGGTTCTTCGACTACGTAATCAGGTGCTTTTCCCAGCTACATCCCCATCCCAAACGTGAGCTCGGTAAAGAGTTCGCCATCGATGCGGACATACACCCTGTTCTCGCTGCCAGGGCCACCAACGTCGAAGCGGTAAAACGGTCTGAATAGAGAGAGCGATTCCGCGCAGGGCCGCCAGACAAGCGTGTCGTGCAGGTCCTTCTCTTCCAGCCTGACCAGGGTTCCGCCGACCTCGACCTCTTGCCCTCCGAATCGCTGGATCACCGCCTCGCGATAGAGCGCGTTGCCAAAATGTGTCGTCCCTTCGGGCGACGCGATAGTGTTGGTAAGCCCTCCCGCCTCGTAGGCATCCACGGTGGCGAGAATAGGCGCCTCCGCAGCGCCGCGGTAGAACGGTACGATGTAGTAGAAGCCCGGCGGATCGACATCTTCCCTTTCGACAAGGAGCGGATCTTCAGCCCGCGTTTGGCCGGTTGTTGACGCCCAGGGGTTTCGCTGACTCTGTCCAGATTTGTCGAGCGCCTCTACTGCTCGCCTCTTTATCACGTCCAGGTCTGTGACAACGGTCTCGTCAAAAGGTGGAGGGGTCCGGATTTCCTCAGGGGAGTCGGTGCTACAGATCGCGAGGAACTTCCCTTGCCAGATTCCTTCCGGGACCTTGGTCATGTAGTAGGTGCTCCAGTATTCGCCACCGCCCCTGCGCCTTGGAGGCTCGTACATGATCGTGGCAAATTCGTCGCCACGATCGAGCCCCGTAAAAAAACCACTCCCGCAGTAATCTGCATCATGGACGTGCGGTGGGGGTACGGCACGCAACGGGGTCCCCGAATCAGATACGGCATTCACGTGATGCGATTTCCCTTGCGCCGTGGGTGGCGGAGCGGCTGGCGGTGGAGGAGACGCTGCTCGTCGTGCGAGGCGCGCTCACGAACGCCGCGTTCGACGAGGCGTGGGCGGCCGGGCAGCGCTTGACGCTCGACCAGGCCATGGCCGAGGCATTGGCGCTGATGAGGGAACCGGCCGTCGAGCCTCACCCCGCGGCGTCGTTCGATCTGACCCGGCGCGAGCGAGAGGTGCTCGCCCTGGTCGGCCAGCGGCTGACCGACCCCGAGATCGCCGAACGGCTCTTCATCTCGACCAAGACGGCCTCCAACCACGTGTCCAATATCCTCACCAAGCTCGGCGCGGCGAACCGGCGCGAAGCCGCTGCCATCGCCACCGAGCACAGGCTCACCTAACACCCCATCTCCTCATTCCCAAGAACTAGGGAGGAATCTAGGGAGAACTTCCTCATGCCGTCCGGCCCGGGCGAGCGCAAGATCGGTGTGCCTCCGACGCGTTGGATCGGGAGCCCGGCCGCGTAAGCCGGCGTCCGAACGGAATGGAGCTGTCCGATGCGCTCGCCTTATAGTCCGGTTGTCCTTCGCTTTGTCGAGATGCGTCAGCGGGAGCTGCTCGATGAAGCGAACCGCGTGCGGCTCACCGATCGATGCCCCGATCCCGGCATCCTCGCGCACGTCGCGGCACTGCTGGGCCGATGCCGTCTCGCAATCGTCTCGCGCCTTGCCCCAGCCCGTTCCGCATTTCGCCGCTCTGGTGCTTGGTTCGGAAAAGTCGCGAAGAGCGATCGCGCTGTCGATGTCTGGGAGTTCCGATGGCGGGACCGCACATCGACCCCCGAAAACGGCAGTCCGGAACGGGAGGGGACGGCGGGCAGGTTGGTGGATTCCCGATGGTAGCAATCCAGGCAATCATGGAGGAGCTGACAGTGAAGACATCTCCACACAGATCGGTGCTCAAGAAGATCGCCGCGCGGCGCGGACGAGCGGAGTCGTCCGATGCGCGGCCGCCCTGGGCCTCCTTCCTGGCGGACGCCTCATCCGAAACGGGGCGATCCGGGCGCATCCCGGCGCTCATGGGCCCGCGCATCCTGACGCGGCGCGAAACCGAGGTCCTGCGGTTCGTCGCCAAAGGCGAAACCGACCAGCGCATCGCGGACCGGCTCTACCTGAGCCGCCGCACCATCAACAGCCACGTCTCGAACATCCTCGCCAAACTCGACGTCCCGTCACGCCGGGAGGCGGTAATCGCCGCGGCGCGGATCGGGCTGCTTTAGGGTCGGTCGATGAGACCAATGACCGCACCGAGCACTGCATGAACGAGGCAGAGGAGCATGGGCTCCTCTGCCTCGTTCATACCTTTCTGCTCCCAGACGGATCGTCACTCTCGCTGGTTGAATCTGTGGGCGGCAACCCGATCTTGATTCCTCGTCCGCGACATGTCAACAGTTGCCTCACCGGGCATTGTTTCTTTCCCAATCCCCTCTTCAGACCCTCAATTCGCCTCCGCAAACCAATGAATCCCGATAGCGCGTCGCGTACGTATGCGCACTGAGGGAAGAGTCGCGAGCTCAAGTTCGTACGGTCGTCATGTCGCCAGACGTGATTAGGGGCCGCGACAGAGATCCATAGCGACCGTGTGCGCGTGGATTGGGGAGCATCTGTTCTTGAAAAGCACGATCATCGGCGCCGTGGCGTCTTGCTTCGACGCGCCCACGTCGACGCGCCGCCAAGCCGTCAGCGGGATGTTCGCCGCGGTCGCGGCCGCGGTTGGCCTGGATTCGATCGCGGAGGCGAAGAAGAAAGGCGGCAAGCGCCGAAAGCACCGCAAGAAGAAGGGGAAGAACCCGAAGAACGGCAATTCGAACGCGAATCTTAAGAAGGCCACAGTGGCGCTTGGCGCGTATGTCCCAAGCGCGCTCGACGATCCGGCCGTTCTGGCCGGCTTCCACCAGGCGATTGGCCGCAGCCTCGACTTCGCGATCTGGTACGAGGGGTGGAATGGCGGCAACTTCGGCAATGCGCAGCGTGCCTATCTGACGACCATAAACGCCTCGAATCTGACCCCGGTGATTTCGTGGAACCCGTTCGATCCCAACGGCGCGACGATCGACCAACCGACATATAGCCTCTCGAAGATCGTTCGCGGCAATTTCAATGCGTACATCGATAGCTGGGCAAGAGGACTGGCGGCGTACGGAAAGCCGGTCTATATCAAGTTCGCCCATGAGATGAACGGCAACTGGTCCCCCTGGGGGGTTGGGGTCAATGGCAATCAACCCGGGGAGTTCGTCGCGGCCTGGCGGCATATCCACAATCGCTTTACGGCACTGGGGGCCAGCAACGTGCGCTGGATCTGGAACCCGAACGTCGTGTACGACGCTATTCCCGCCTCCTTGCAAGAGGTCTACCCGGGTCATGACTACGTCGACTGGGTGGGGATGAACGGCTACAACTGGGGCACGTCGGTGTATTGGACCAGTTGCCCGTGCCAATCAGAATGGGAGTCGTTTGCGCAGGTCTTTGACAGGACCTACCACGATCTCGTCGCGCTCGCCAACAAGCCGATCTTTATTGGCGAGTTCGCGTCGTCCGAGGCCGGGGGGAACAAGGCGAAATGGATCAGCGACGCCCTGCTGGAGCAACTCCCGCGTCGCTACCCGAACGTCAAGGCGATTTCCTGGTTCAGCAAGATCGCCACCGGCCTCGACACCCCGGCGTCGGGAGAGGTTGTGCCGACGGCATTCGTTGATTGGCGGATCACCAGCTCAGATGAGGCGCGCAAAGCGTTTCGCAATGCCGTGGGGAACGAGTACTACAAGGCGTCGCTACGAAGCATGTAGAGCCAGTCCTGGACCTGGGTCCGTCGTGCAGGCAGGGCAAGTTGACCGCAGGCACGCGGTCCGTGCCCCGCCACGGCGGCATGAGGACCGGTCGGACGGTGGCCGACGAAGGCGATGCCGCGTAGCAATCGATAACCCCCCGCGGCGGGAAACCCCGGTGTTTGCTGCTTCACACGACTTCACCGGTAGAGTTATGTCCATGTAACTGCCACGTCATCGTGAAGTCATCATCGAATGGTACACTTTACGATGGTAGTGAGAACCGAGCCGGAGGGCCGCTGGAAAACGGCCTCGGCCAGTCGGCGTGGTTCTCGATCATGAGTGTCCCGCCGCCTCATTGAGGCCGGCATCATGGTGAGTTGCCGACGACGAAGGGTTTACGGATGAACACCGTATCTCGCATCTTTGCGGGTACGCGTGATCGCAGGAATCTGCCGCGGACCGCGACCGCCTGGGTGGGGACCCCATCTTTGCCTACGCGGTGAACGGCATTTGGAAGCCGCGGGGGTCGGCGGCAACGACACTCAATCCGGCGAGTTTGTCGCGGCGCGTCCCCCGTGCACGAGCGCTTCAGCCTGGCGGCTTACCGGCAGGCCATCAATGACCCATACTACCAGGCGCCTCTCGCCGAGTTCGACAGGGCGCGCGGTACGTAATCAGGATTGCTCGGTCGCCGTGACGATCAGCCGGACAATGACACTATGGTATTGGGCGTGAATGAAGCGACAGCTCCGCCCCAACTCTCACGATCGGAATAGTATCAGTTATGTGGCAAGTAGATTGGGGCAAGGCTCCCGCGGACGTGGCGACGAAGGATGTATTCCTGGCCGCCTCGGCGATTGATCCCGCGACGGTGGAGGCCGCCTATGCGCTGTTCTGGGAGGAGCATTGCGTAGAGTGCGCCTATCCGACCTGTTACACGACCTGCCCGCTTTACGTCGCCCGGCCAGACCAGAAGTGCGCCCGTTTCCGTTATGGAATCTACCCGAACCGCGCGTTCAGCGGGCTGTTCGAATATGGCGCGGACGTGGAGTTCCGACGATGGGGGAAACTCGAGACACAGCTCGGGGCGGGCGCGGCAACGATCACCTCCCTCCGGAAACTGGCCCGGCAAGATACCGCCATGCTGCGCATCATTGAGCCCGTGGCTCAGCGGATGGCCGGCATTGACGGCAAGCGTCATCTGAACCGCGCCTATCACCTGGCGCGTGGTCAGCGCATCGCGCATTTTGGCGACCGGCCGGACGCGCCCGGGAGCTCACCCGCCGCGTTGGAGTTCGACGAGTTCGTCGCCGAGGTGCACAACCCTGCGCCGGAGCCTTTCACCTTGATCGTCGAGTTGATCCAGGAAGGCTTCCCCGGCTATCGGACATCGTTCACGGTACAGTCAGGCGCCAATATCTTCCGCATCCCGACCGCAGAGATGGGCGTCGATCTCAATCGCGGTGAGGGGCGCCTCCTCGTTTATCCAGACCATGATGCCGAGGTGCGGGCAATCTTCACCTGGCTCGACTTCGTGCGCTACCGCGCCGCCGCGACGGAGCCGTCCCTTAACGGGTCTGATCGGATGTCGCGGCCTGCCGCCAAGGTCAAATGCGTGGCGTGGGATCTCGACAACACCCTCTGGCAGGGGGTGCTGGTGGAAGATGGGCCGGAGGGGTGCATCCTTCGCCCCGAGGTGGTCGCGCTCATCGAGCAGCTCGACCAGCGGGGGATTGTCCACGCCGTGGCCAGCAAGAACGACCAGGCGAACGCCTGGTCGCGGATCGAGGCGTTCGGCCTCGCCGACATGTTCGTGGCGACGGCGATCAACTGGGGCTCGAAGAGCAACAACCTCCGTCAGATTGCCGAGTCGCTGAACCTCAACCTGGACGCGATCGCCTTTGTCGACGACTCGCCATTCGAGCGAGCGGAGGTCGAGAGCGAGCTACCGCAAGTGCGCACCTACGACGCGCTCGATCTGTCGGCTCTGCTCGACCAGTCCGAGTTCGATGTCCCCGTGACCGACGAGGGGAAGCGCCGCCGGCTATCGTACCTGGCGGAAGGGAAGCGCAAAGAGGCGTCTCAGGACTTCGGGGCCAACTACGCGGATTTCATTCGCGCCTGCGAGATTCAGGCCGAGCTTTTTACCCCCCGCGAAGCGAGCGAGATCGACCGTTGCCTGGAGCTCATCCAGCGTTCCAATCAACTCAACCTTTCGACGGTCCGCTACGAGAAGACTGATTTCCTGGCGCTACTTGACAATCCGGAGACCCTCGCGCTGGGCCTCAAGGTGCGGGACCGCTTCGGCGACTACGGCATCGTCGGCTTTGCCTCGATCAACGTCGGAGGCGAGACTCCAGTCGTCAACGATCTGGTGATCTCCTGCCGCATCGCGCGGAAGAAGATCGAGAACGCCTGGTTCGGCTGGCTGGGTGATACGTTGGCCGCGCTTTCCTTTGAGCATCTCAATGCCCGTTACATCCCCTCGGCGCGCAACGGAGTGCTGCTGGAGACGCTCGATGAGATCGGGTTCGAATCAGGGGCGACCAGCAACGGGTCGGTGATGCTCACCCTCCCCCTTCTCGCGGGAGGCGTTCCCGAAGCAACACTGGTCGAGATCGTCGATGAAGGAGTCCAAGTTCCGGCGATGCTGGCCGCTCGGGGCGTCGCTGTCAAGCCGCGCGAAGATAGCGGGAGCCTTGATGGTCGATGATCCAGGAGATGGGTTCAGAGGACACGTGCCATTTATCGTCAGTTCGATTCGCACGTTGGGACGGCATGCCGTCCCGGTACTGGCGCGGTCCGCCTGCCGCACTCCCCTGCGAGGAAAGGTGCCGGGGCTGATCAACCAGTTATCGGCCACGGACGCGGTGGCGCTCACCTTTGACGATGGCCCCGGGCAACGGCTCGATGGCTTCCTCGCCGCCCTCGACAGCGCCGGCGCCACGGCCACCTTTTTCCTCGTCGGTGAACAGGTTGCGCGCGATCCAGGGCGGGCCGCCGAGATCGTGCGCGCGGGACACGAGGTGGGCGTCCATGGCTATCAGCATCTGGCGCACCTTCGCCATTGGCCCGTCGACATCGTGGCGGACATGCAGCGGGCACGGGCGGTGATCGAGGAGGCGATCGGCCAGCCGACGCGTTTCTACCGCCCTCCGCACGGCTTGTTCTGCCTGGCCTCCTGGCGAGAGTGCGATCGCCAGGGCTGGCAGAAGGCGTTGTGGACGCGTGCCGCGTGGGACTGGGAGGCGACGGCCACGCCGCGCTCCATCGCCGACCGCATCGGAACACCGCTGGCGGGCGATGTGCTGCTGCTGCACGACGCGGACTGGTATTCGGCAGCGGGATCCGACGTCCGCACGCTGGAAGCCCTCCCCGAGATGCTCGACCGGATCGCGGCGGCGGGCCTGCGGGTGCGCTCGCTGGGCAGCCTGCTGGACTAACCGCCAGCGGCCTAACCGCCAGCGGCCGTGGCGAGCCGGGCGTTGCGCAACGCCGTCGCCGAGCGCGATCCCGAACTTCCTGGTGATTGCCGCGATGGTGGCGGCCCTGACCGGCCCACCGTAGAATGCCTCCACGTCTACCACGCTATAGGGCAATCCGGAAAGGATCAGTGCATGTCGCCGTTCGATCCCGCCGCCCGCGGTTCTCAGCACGTCGATTCGGTCGCGAACGTGACCGGGGCGCACTCACGGCGCGCCCTGTTGCAGAAGGGCGCCGCCCTGGGGCTTGGCCTGGCCGGCATAACCGCTATTCAGCGCACGGCGCAAGCCACAGCGATCAACCAGTTGCGGCGGGCGAACATCCTGCGCCAGGAAGGCGAGCTGGCTGCCGACCAGGTCATCCGCCTGCCGGAAGGGGAGCCGATCCGCTTCGATCCGGGCGTGACCTCCGGCGGCAAGGGGCTGGAGATGATCCAGAACCTCTTCGAGGGGCTGGTCTTCATCGATCAGCGCGATGGCTCGCTGCAGATGGGCGTGGCCGAGAAGATGGACGTCAACGACGCGCAGACGGAGTTCACCTTCACGGTCCGCGACGGCGTCACCTGGTCGGACGGCACGCCGCTGACCGCCAAGGATTTCGAATGGAGCTGGAAGCGAGTCCTCGATCCCGCAACGAAATCCGAATACACGTCGGCGCTCTATCCGCTCAAGAATGCGCTCAAGATCGATAGCGGCGACGCCAAGCTGGACGAGCTCGGCGTGAAGGCGACCGATGACAAGACGCTCGTCGTCACGCTGGAGGGTCCGACCCCCTACTTCCCGCTACTGGCCGCCACGTGGACCTACTACCCGGTGCCGCAGCACGTCATCGAGAAGGAAGGCGAAGCCTGGGTGGAGGCCGGCAAGATGGTCTCCAA
>JBBRVX010000202.1:0-9766 GCA_038246475.1 Thermomicrobiales bacterium
ACCAACAGCGGCGGCACGGTCACGGCCGCGGCGGTGGCCAGGTCAAGATAGTCGGCTGCCTTGACCGCCAGGGTCACGGCCTTGTCCGGCGCCGCTGCTGCCAAACCCAGACATGCGATCTTGCCCCGCACGAGCGCCCGGTGCGCGCTATAGAAGCGGAGCAGGCCATCGGGAAGATCGATGCCGGCGGCACGATAGCGCGCGAGGAGCGCGGCGGCTACGTCCGGCGCGTTGTAGCGGGTCAGGTCCATCAGGAGAAAGGCGAGGTCGCTGGCGACATCGGCGCAGCGCACCTCTCGGTTGAACTCGACGCAGTCGAAGATCTGCACGGCGCCGCCGGGTTCCAGACAGACATGCTCGGTGCGGAGATCGCCGTGCCCTTCCCGAATCCACCCGGCGGCGGCGCGCTCGCGCATAAGCTCGCGCTGGCCGGCGACGAAGCGCCGCATGGCAGTAGCGACGAGCGCGAACTGGTTGACGCAAAGCGGATTCCCGGCGAACGGCGCCAATTCGTCGAGATTGTCGGTGACGACTCGAGTCGTGGCGACTTCGGTCGCGCTGGTTCTGCCGCAGATGGCCGCGTTTTCGCGATGGAAGGGGATGAGTCGAGCCGCCAGGAGTTCGGCGAGATCGGCCGGGGCGGCGTGGCCGCGGAGAAGCGCATCGAGCATGCCCGAGGCAGGGAGGCGGCGCATCAGGGTGGCCCATTCGATCGGGACTCCCGTCCCGCCCACGCGGCAGCCCGCTTCGGTCTGGACGATGGGCACAACGTCCAGATAGACGCCGTCTGTCAGGCGCCGGTTGAGGCGCACCTCATCGAGGCACGATGCCTTGCGCCGCTCCAGGGTGCTGTGATCGACGAAGGGAAAGACGACCGGCCGCTTGACTTTCACTACCTGATCGCCGGCCAGAAAGACCCAGGAGATGTGCGTTTCGATCAGATCGACCGTTTCGGGGCGCCAGGGGTAGGCGGCCGGTTGCCGGAGCGACTGCACGAGATCATCGTGATTCACATCGAGGCTCTTTTCCTCACGCTGGCATCCAGGGTTCCGGCTCATTGTGGAGCAGGAGACCCTGTCGCGCGTTTGCGTATGCCTCTTCCCATACTACGGCTCATTCTGCTGTGCGGCGAGACGCTGGCAAGCCAGCAGATGGGCGATGGCTGAAACGACCACCGGGGTTCGGTGATGCTGGCGCTCCATAACGTCGCGAAACGGACCACGCTGCTGACTCGTATGAATATGAAGACGTGCGCAGGGACCACGAGGGGTCATCGGTGAACATGGCCGCTCGAAGCTGTCGCGCTCGCGTCCCGATTCCATGTCATGTGGCTGATGAGCCATAGACTATTTCTGGTACAAAGGAGCATGTTCCGTCATGGATAACAATAGGTTCGATGCGCTGACCCGCGGGTTCGGCGTGCAGCGCAACCGGCGCGACGCCCTGAAAGGCCTTGCCGCCGGTCTGCTGGGCATCGGTTTCGCCCGGGGCGCCTCCGCCCAAATCTCCGCCGAGCGGGCGACCTGCGGGCAACCCTGCACCAGCAGCACGGACTGCAACTCGGGGTTGCAATGCAGCCGCCCCAGCGATCGGGACGGTATCTGCATCCTCATTGCCGATAGCCGGACGTCGTGCAACCGCAACAGCAACTGCGACCGGGAGTACGAGCTTTGTCGCGATGGGCGCTGCGTAAATCAAGGAGTGTGCGCACGCTGTAACGTCAGCGCTGACTGCCCGACTGGCCAGATCTGCAACAGCGGCGAATGCGGCGGTTGCACCCGAGATGGGCAGTGCCCCAACAACGAGATTTGCCGGGGCGGCCGTTGTGAGCGAGACCGCAATGGCTGCCGCAACGACAGCGATTGCCGGAAGCAGGAGCGGTGCCGCAACGGCCAGTGCAAACGCCGGAAATAGGGTAGCCAGCGCCGCGTAGCGCGAAGCGGCGTGCGGGCGTTCGCCATCACCTATCGCGAGGTCTCGGGCCGGCGACCCTTCCCATCACTGGGAGGGCCGCCGGCACCCGTTGCAAACGTACGGACGCATGACCGCGCGCTCGCGCTGGGTGGTAGAGCAGTCTTGAACTGCAAGGATGCCCGCGTTTCTCTCTCGACTCGCCGTCTGGCCGTCTGGCCGTCTGACTAATAGCCGATAGCCGATAGCCCGTCAAAGCCGCTCGCCGATAGCCTTCGCTTCCACGAACGACAACAGGTAATCGGGGCCGCCTGGTTTCGTGCCGGCCCCGCTCAGCTTGATGCCGCCAAAGGGATGCACCCCCATCATCGCGCCCGTGCATTTGCGGTTGAGATAGAGGTTGCCGACCTCGAACTCCTGCCGCGCCCGCTCCAGATGGGCCCGGTTGCGAGAGTAGACGGAGCCGGTCAGCCCATAGACCGAGCTGTTGGCGATGCGCAGGGCGTCGTCGAAGTCGCTGGCCTTCACGATGGCCAGCACCGGTCCGAAGATCTCCTCGGTGGCGATCCGGGCATCCGCGGGAACATCGGCGAAGATGACGGGCGGGATGTAGTAGCCATTGCCCGCGACCGTCTCCCCTTCGTAAGCGAGGCGGCCTTCCTGCTTGCCGATCTCGATATAGGTGCGGATGGAGTCGTACTGCTTGCGGTCGACCACCGCGCCGACGGTCGCTTCGCCGTCCAGACCCGAGCCAACGCGTACGGTCTGCCGCGTCCGTTCCACAACGCCAGCCACGACGGCGTCGTAGACATCGGCGTGGACGATGGCGCGGGAGCAGGCGGAGCATTTTTGGCCCTGGAAGCCGAAAGCCGAGGTGACGATGCCCTCAACGGCGGCATCGACATCGGCTTCGGCGTCGACGATGATCGCGTCCTTGCCGCCCATTTCCGCGGTCACCCGCTTCAGCCAGCGTTGTCCCGGCTGGAGCTTCGCGGCCCGCTCGTAGATGCGGACCCCCACATCTCGCGAGCCGGTGAAGGCCACGAAGCGAATGCCTGGGTGATCGACGAGCAGATCGCCGATTTCGGAGCCGTCCCCGGGCAGGAAGTTGACGACGCCCGCGGGCACGCCCGCCTCCAGCATGATCTCCACCATCTTGAAGCCGATGACCGGCGTGTTGCTGGCCGGTTTGACGATGACCGCGTTGCCCATGGCAATCGGCGCCATGGTCAGGCCGGTTAGGATGGCGCAGGGGAAGTTCCAGGGCGGAATGACGACGCCTACGCCCAGCGGAAAGTAGCGGTAGTCGGTCGCCTCGTCCGGCAGGTGACCCAGCTCGGGCCGGGTGTCGAGCTTCAGCGCCTGGCGGCCATACCACTCCAGAAAATCGACGGCCTCGGCGACCTCGCCTTCGGCTTCATCCCAGGCTTTGTCGAGCTCGTAGACCATCCAGGCAGCCAGCTCCAGACGCCGCCGGCGGACGATGCCGGCCATCCGGAAGAGGACGCTGGCGCGGCCCTCTGCAGACATGCTCCGCCAACTCTGGAACGCTTCAGTAGCCACGGCGATAGCTTGCTCGACCTCGGCGGGGCCGGCCTTGGCCACCCGGCCCACCACTTGATCGGGATTGCCGGGATTGACCGAGGTGATCCATTTGCCCGTTTCGCGCCGTTCGCCGCCGATGATGAGGGGGTAGGATGCGCCAAGCTGCTTGCCGACCGCCGCCAGTTCCGCGCGCATGGCGGCCCGGTTCTCCTCGCAGGAGAAGTCCAATGACGGTTCGTTGGCGAATGGTCCACGCATGGTCATGGCCGGTCCGGGTCCTTTCCTGTACCTGGTGCGTTTGCCTGCTGGCGCGGCATCGAGTTGCTAGGCATCCAGTTTACTCTCGTGGTTCGGTGCTCGGATTTGGCGGCCGGACTCACCATCGTAGAGGCCGCGGCGGAATGGCACACTGGCGCTATGCAAAACAATATCCAGCGATCCCTGAGCCCGCGCGATGCCTGAGCTCCCCTCGGGCACGGTGGCCTTCCTCTTTGCCGATATCGAGGGGAGCGCGGCGCTGTGGGAGAAGGATCCCCGGGCGATGCACGCCGCCGTGGAGGAGCGTTGCGCGCTCCTCGACAGGGTGATTGCCGCTCGGGGAGGCGTCCTCTACAAGAGCATCGGGGAAGCCATTCAGGCGGCCTTTCCGGCGGCGCCCGCCGCCATCGCGGCCGCGCTGGACGCGCAACAGGAGATCGCGGCCGAGCCATGGCCGGGCATCGGGCCGATGCACCTCCGGATGGGCGTCCACGTTGGCGAGGCCGAGCCGCGCGACGGCGACTATCTCGCCCCCGCGCTCAACCGGCTGGCCCGGATGCTCGCCGCCGGACATGGCGGGCAGATTCTGCTTTCTGCCGCCGCCGCGACGCTGGCCCGGGATGGGCTGCCGCCGCAAACGTCGCTGCGCGATCTTGGCGTGCATCGGTTCCGCGATCTGCTCGAAGCGGAGCACGTCTTTCAGGTCGTGCATCCGGCGCTGCAAACGGAATTTCCGCCGCTGGCATCGCTCGACGCCAGGCCCAACAACCTCCCCAATCAGCCAAACCCGTTCATTGGGCGAGAGGGTGAAACTGCTGAACTGATTCGCCTGCTGCGCGACGAGCAAGCGCGGCTGGTAACCGTGACCGGACCAGGCGGCACGGGCAAGACCCGGCTGGCGTTGCAGGTGGCGGCCGAGCTGCTTGACGCGTTCGCCGACGGCGTCTTTTTTGTGCCCCTCGCCTCCGTTACCGAGGCGGCGCTCGCGCCAGCCACGATCGCCGGGGCGCTCGCCCTCCGCGAAGCGGCGGATCAATCGCCGCGCGATCTCCTGCTGGCGACCCTCGCGGACAAGCAGATGCTGCTCATACTCGACAATCTGGAACAGATTCCCGCGATTGCGCCGTTCATCGCGGAGTTGATCGCGGCAACGTCTCAAGTGCGCATCCTGGCGACCAGCCGCGCTCCGCTCCATCTCCGCGGCGAGCGCGAGTTCCTCGTGCTCCCGTTGCCATTGCCTCCCGCCGATGTTCCCCTGTCCGCGGTGGATGCCAGCCGCTTCGATGCCGTCCAGCTCTTCGTCGAGCGGGCGCGGGCGATCAAGCCCGGCTTCTCCCTTGGTGATGACGATGCCGCCGCGGTGAGCGAGATCATTCGCCGTCTGGATGGCCTGCCGCTGGCGATCGAGCTGGCCGCGGCACGCATCCGGCTCTTTACGCCAGGGGCCATGCTGGCGCGGCTGGAGAAGCGGCTGCCCCTCCTCACCGGCGGGGCGCGGGACCTTCCGGCACGGCAAAGGGCCCTGCGCGAGACGATCGCCTGGAGCTTCGACCTGCTCCATCCTGACGAGCAGGTGCTCTTTCGGCGGTTGTCCATCTTTGCCGGTGGGTTCACCCTCGATGCCGCCGAGTTGGTCGCCGATCCGGACCACGGGCTGGATCTTCTTGCTGGTCTGGAGCGGTTGGTCGAGCACAGCCTCGTGCAGTCGGTCGCGGGGATGCCCGATCAGCCGCGCTTCCGGATGCTGGAGACCATCCGGGAGTTTGGGCTGGAGCGGCTGGACGAGGCCGGCGAGCGGAGCAGCGTCGGCGGCAGCTTTGTCCGTCATTTCCTCGATCTGGCCGAGGAGGCAGAGATTGCGTTGGAAGGGGCGGACCCAGAGCCGTGGCTCGACCGGCTCGAGGTCGAGCATGACAACGTTCGCGCGGCGCTGAACTGGGCGATCGATCAGTCTCAGGGCGAAACGGCGCTGCGCCTGGCCGTGGCCATGGCGACGTTCTGGGAGATCCGTGGCTACTTCGCCGAAGGCCGCTCCTGGCTGGAGCGGGTTCTGGCACGTGGGATCGGGGAGCCGAAGGCGGCGCTGGCCGCGGTGCTACGGGGCGCGGGGAGCATCGCGCGGCTGCAAGGTGACGCGGGTGTGGCGACCGAGCACCTCGAGCGCGCGCTGGTGCTCTGGCGGGAGATCGGCGACCAGCAGGAAGTGGCGTACTCCCTGACGGCGTTGGGCCATGTGGCGGAGCGCCAGGGCAACCTCGCGAGGGCGGGAGAGCGCTATCGCGAGGCGCTCCACATCGGGAGGGAGCTCGCCGATCAGCCGCTGGTCGGGATCGCGCTGATCAACCTGGGCATCGTCGCCGATCAGGAAGGGGATTACGCGGCCGCGGCCGCTCAGTACGAGGAGGCGCTGGCGATCTTCCGCGGTCTTGGCGACCGGCGGCGAGAGTCGCTTGCCCTGAACAACCTCGCCAACGTCGTCCGCGTGCAGGGCGATCTGGCGGAAGCGGCCCAATTCTATGTGGAGTCGCTAGCCGTCAGCCGGGACCTCGGCGACGCCTGGGGGGTGGCGGGCACGATTGGCAACCTTGGCCTGGTGGCCCAGCAAGAGCGCGATCTGGAGCGGGCCCGGACGTATTTCGCGGAGTCGCTGGAAGGGTTCCGCGCCCTGGGCGACCGCCGCGGCGTGGCGAACGCGCTCGACAATCTCGGGCTGGTTGCCCGGCAAGCGGGCGATCTGCCTCGCGCTGCGGCATTGCATGGGGAAGCGCTGGCGCTGGCTCAGGAGTTGGGCGACCACATCGGTGTGGCGTTCGGCCTGGAGGGGATGGCGGCGGTCGCGGGCGAGGCGGAGAACCCGGAGGCCATGGTGCGGCTTTTCGCCGCGGCAGAGGCCCTGCGCGCCTCGCTCGGCTCGCCGCGCCCGCCTGATAACGAGGACGAGTTCGACCAGATCATCACCCCCGCTCGCGCGGGGTTGGGCGAGGATCGCTATGCCGAAATCTGGCGGGCGGGATCGTCCCTGGCCATGGACGACGCCATTGCGGAAAGCCTGGCGCTGGCGCGGGCGACCGCGGGCGATTCCTGAGGATGGCGATCCCGCGGCGATCGGCCCGGGCGAGGCACTTGCAGGCCTCGACCGGGCAGCCACGGCTGCACACGTCTCGGAACATCCAGGAGCTGGCGAAAGACAGGGGAGATTGACGGCAATGGGCGGGGTCAACGCATGGATCCTGGATTGCGATGAAGGGCGCTGCCAGCCAGTTCGTCTGTCCGGCTACCGACTCTCCTCCCCACTTATGATCCGCTGCAGGTTCGACAAACTCCGCCGAATGTCGCGATAGACATTCGGGATGTCATCTTCCTGCTCCACGATAAACCACTCCGTGCCGGCCACGCGCGCGGCGGCCATCACGCCGGGCCAATCGGTCACGCCATCGCCGATGGTGGTGTCCTGACAATCTGCCCTGGCACTGAGCTCTTTGGCGTGCACCGTTGGTATCCGGCCAGCATGGCGGCGGATGAGCGCGATGGGATCGACGCCAGCATGCAGCGCCCAGTAGATATCGATCTGAACATCGACCAGCGAGGGATCGGTCCGCGAAGAGATGAGATCGAACATGGTAGTGCCATCGCGCGGCTCAAACTCCCAAGCGTGATTGTGATAGCCAAAGCGAAGCCCTGCCGCCCGGCACTGCTCTCCCCAGGTGTTGAATTGCTCCACCAGCGCTGGCGCCGACTCGGCGTTTCGTACGTCTTGCGGCAGCCCCGGCACGATGGCGTAGCTGCACCCCAGCGTTCGGAGCTCGTCGATGACGGCTTCTGGCTCCTGCACGAAGCGCTGATATCCCACGTGCGAGCTGACCGCACGCAGCCTCAGCTCGTTGATCAGGGCGCGCAGGGCAACGGCATCCATGCCCCCGTATCCCGCGAACTCGACCGCCTCATACCCCGCGGCGGCGGCCTCGCGCAGCGTGCCCACGAAATCAGTCTTCGCCTGCTCGCGCAGTGTATAGAGCTGGAGTGCTATCCCGATATTCATTGGCCCTTCCTTCCTTACGGGGTGATGGGTGATGGGTGATGGGTGGTGGGTGACGGAGGACGAGAGACGGAGGACGGACATCATTCGTCGTCTATCACCCATCACCCATCACCCATCACCCATCACCCGTCACCCGTCACCCTCCGTACGCAACCTCGACGCGTTGCCCGGTGCGGAGTGACTCGCGCACGGCATCGGCCACCGCCAGGTCACCGACGGCGATGCGCCCCGACGAGATCGGCTCCCGATCGTTCCGCACGCACTCCGCGAAATGCTCGACCTCGCCCAGGTAATTGGCGAATTCGGGGAGTCCAGCCGGGATGACCTCGTGGCTCACCCGCTGCGAGATGGCGCGGGGGCGGACATCTCGCCAGATTTCAGCATCGAGGCGTCCGGCGATCACCTGGGTGATGTGCCCGCGCAGATCGAGCCGCCCCTTCGTGCCCTCGATTTCGTAATTGGAGGAATTGAAGGTGAAGTTGGCCTCGATTGAGCCGGGGCTGCCGTCCTGGGCAATGTAGCTGACCACGATCGCGTCGTAGTTCGTGGTCCCATGCAAGCTGGTCAGCGATCCCACGGCCGCGACGGAGGCAGGCCGCGTGCCGGTCAGCTCGCGCAGGGTGAAGATCGAGTAGACCCCGACGTCCATCAGCGGACCGCCCCCGAACTCTGGATCGAGCCGCCAGATGTTTGCCGGGGAGAGCGCATCGGGGTTCATGCGATACGAGTGCCGTCCCCGCGCCGCGACGATCTTCCCCAGGGCGCCCGCGTCGACTAGCGCCTTGGCGGCTTGAAACGCCGGATTGAACAACGTCATGTAGGCGACCATCAGCGTGACGCCCGCCTTGTCGGCGGCCGCGACCATCTGGCGGCCTTCTTCGGCGTCCAGCGCCATCGGCTTCTCGACCAGGATCTGCTTCCCCGCCGCCGCGGCGGCGATGGCCTGCTCGGCATGTAGATGGTTGGGGGTGGCGATGTAGACCGCCTCGACGTTCTTGTCGGCGAGCAACCCGTCCAGCGTGTCGTAGGTTGCGGCGCCAGGCGCCTTGAGCAGCGCGCGCTCGACGCGCGCGGGATCGGGATCGAACATGGCCGCCACCTCGCAAGTGGCGGCCATGTCGAGCGCGGGCAGCACACGGTCATGCGCGATCTGCCCGCAGGCAATGATGCCCCAGCGGAGCGGCTTCGGGTCCGTCACCGTGCTTCCTCTCAAATTCCAAACCTACGCGACGTTGGCGCTCGCCATGCGCCGGGACCATTCCGCCATGTATCGCGCGCACTCGCGCACGGCTTCATCCTCAACCTCCGGGCCTCCGGCATCGAGGTCCATCTCCATCGCCAGGACGAAGCGGTCCCGGCTCTCGCCGACGCGCACCAGTTCATCCAGGATCGGGGGGAAGTCGACCACGCCCTGCCCGATGGGAACGCTGGAGAAGACGCCGTCCTCCAGCACGTAGTCGCGCACGTGGGCGTGCCAAGTGTATGGCGCCATCTTACGCGTCGCCTCCAGCGGGTCCTCACCCAGGATCAGCCAGTTGCCGGTGTCGTTGTGCAGGCCGACGTTTGGCCGATCGAGCCGCTGGAAGATCTCCATGAAGTCGTCGCTGGTGAAGAAATCATAGTTCTCGGTGGTGACCATCATGCCGAGATCGGCGGCGGCGTCGGCCAGGCGGGCCACTTGCTCCACTGCCAGCCGGATGCGGCCCTCGCGAGTGACGCGCCCGCCATAACCGAAATAGAAGAGCCCGATCGGCGATCCCAGGCGCCGCGCGATCTCCAGATTGGCGATCGCCGACTCCAGCGGCGGTTCGCTCAGGTCACGATCCGCGGTGAGATTGAGCGACCCGACGATCACGGTCGGAATCAATTGCATGTCGTTGAGCCGAGCGTGCAGCTCGTCTACGTAGGCCGCGTCCTTGCTGGGCAGCGCGCCCACCCCGAAATCGACGCCGAACGGGCGCGTATCGATCTCATCGGCGACCGCGGCGACCTTCTCCAGAATGATGTCGATCT
>JBBRVX010000203.1:0-9706 GCA_038246475.1 Thermomicrobiales bacterium
AGGAGTTGGCCGGGAACTTCGACCAATCCTTCCCGAGGATGTAGTCGAAGTCCAAGCCGATGGCCGACCATTGAGCGCGCAATCCAGCCCAGGAGAGGGCCGCGTCGGCCTGACCCTGGGCAAGCGTCTGGCCCCACTGGGGACCAGCGTCCACATACTCGACCTTCGAAATGTCGCCCCCTGCCTGCGCAACCTCCGGATTGACGATACCCTGCCATCCGGCTGAGCCGAGCGCGACCGTCATCCCCTCCAGATCCTTGACGCTGGCTGGAGCCTTGCCCTTGGGGAAGGCGAAGTCGAAGACATCATAGGCGCCCATTTCGAAGACGGAAATGAGCGGGCTGCCCTGCTCGATCATCAGCGAGTAGACGCCCGGAGAGGGGTAGGCGACATCGGACTGACCGGTGTCCACGGCCTTGGTGCCGGCAGTCGCTTCGATTGGGCCCGGCTCCAGCGTCGTCTTGATATCGCCGAAATAGCCCATCTTCACGGCGACGTGATAGGCGTAGTCGTCGAGGACATCAATGGTGCCGCGCGGAGAAACCCAACGAATCGTGTTGTCGGCCGGTTGCGCCACGACGATGTTACCGCGCGTCAGCGCCTGCAATGAGGCCCCGCTCAGTCCGAGCGCGGCCGCTCCCTTGACGAGACCGCGGCGCGAAATGCGGCCGGCGGCAAACTGGTCGATCAACGTATCGAGGTGATGCATCGCCTAAAGACCTCCAAAGTGCGGCGCGGGAGCCCGGCGCCGTGAATACCGGATCTGCCGGCCAATCCCCAGCCCCAGGCAACGCTGCCTGGCCGAGAGCGGGAGAAATCGTCTCCCGTCCGGTGCTGGTGCGGTATACGCGGGGCGCATGCCCTCCTTTCACCCTAACACCCAATTACCCCATCACCCTCGGCCTACGCTTGCCATCCGGCCCACTTCTTGCCGATCCAGTAGAAGATGACGTAGATGCTCACCCCCATCAGCGCCAGCAGCAGGATGATGGCGTAGAAGTTCTGCATCTTCACCATCGACGACCAGAACATGAGCTGGTTGCCCAGCCCGTTCTTGCCACCGACCATTTCCGCGCCGACCGCCGTCAGCATGCCGAAAATGGCGCCCACCATCAGTCCAACGATGATCATCGGCAGGGCCAGGGGAAAACGGATCTTGGTGAAGATCTGAAACGTCGACGCGCCATAGGAGCGGGCCAGGGCGATCTTCGCCAGGTCCGTGCGTCGGAAGCCGGTTGCCGCGTTGATCATCACCATCGGCCCAGCCGCTAGCGCTACGGCAATGATGCGCGGCGTAAGCGTGAAGCCGAAAATCAGGATCAGCAGCGGAACCAGGGCGATCATGGGGGTCGTCACCAACAGCAGGATATACGGGGTGATGATCTTCTCCACCAGGGGAAGCTGAGTGATGATCGCGGCCAGGATCAACCCAATAGCAGCGCCGATGAAGTAGCCGCTCAACAGCTCGATCAGGGTGATCTGCATGTGCGGCCAGAAGAGATCGGGAAAGCGCGTCACCAGCGTGGTGATGATGGTGCTGGGGGGCGGAAAGATGTAGCTTTGAATGTTGAAGGCGCGCACCGCGATCTCGGCGCCGCCGACCAGGATCACCGCCACGAGGGCGATCAGCCCCACTTCACCCCAGTTCTTGGCGAACCCCTGGTTCGTCAGGGCGGACCAATTGGTCAGGCTGACTTCGTCCCCGCCACTGGCCTCGGCCTGATTGAACGCCGGAATGGTTTCGCGTAGCTCGCTCGCCATGAAACTTCCTACCCCTGAACCGCGCGCGCTAGCGGCGTATAGCGTCCTGTTTCGATGGTGTTCTTGATCTCTTTAACCACATGGATGTACGCGGGGGTGAAGGTCATGTCGATGGTGCGCGGGCGCGGTAGATCGATCGGGAAGATGTGCGCCAGCCGACCCGGACGCGGCGTCAGCACCACGACGCGGTCGGCCAGAAAGATCGCCTCGGAGACGTTGTGGGTGACGAAGATGATCGTCTTGCCGGTCTCCATCCAGATCTTCTGGATCAGCAGGTTCATCTCGTCCCGGGTGAAGGCATCGAGCGCTCCGAACGGCTCGTCCATCAGGATCAGATCGGGATCGTAGGAGAGACAGCGCACGATGCTGGCCCGCTGCTGCATACCGCCGGAAAGCTCGCGCGGCATTTTCTTCTCGAAGCCGGCGAGGCCTACCTCGTCCAGCAGGGCGTGAATGCGGCTTTCGTACGGCTTGGGATCGATCTTCTTGATCTCGAAGGGGAACTGGATGTTCTGCCAGAGATTCCGCCAGGGCAGGAGATTGGCGTCCTGAAAGATCATGCCGATCTCGGGCCGCGGCCCCTTCACCGCCGTGCCGTTGACGATCACCTCACCGGCGGTCAAATCGTGCAGCCCCGACATCCCCCACAGCAGGGTGCTCTTGCCGCAGCCGGACGGGCCCAGGATGCAGACGAACTCGCCCCGCGGAACCTCGATGGAAAGATCCTCCAGGGCGTGTACCGAGCCGGTCTCGGTCTTATAGTGCTTGCTGGCGTGACGGACCGACATCGCGATCGGCCGCGCGCCGTCGGCGGCGAGTGGTCGCGCTCCGTTCGCGGTTTCGACGCGCCGCGTTGCTGACGATTCGATCAAGGGACGCGCCTCCCGCGCTCTGGGACTCCATGGAAGCCAGACGCTGCCGTCCGCCAGGGAAGCAGGGTGCTCTTCCCAGCGCGAGTCCGGTCTCCGGTCACCGGAATAGCCTGATAATGCCTACGTCGTTTGGTGGCAGTCTAGGGAAGTGCGCCGGATGGTGTCAACGGTGAGTGGGCGAGGGAAGCGGCGCGGCAAGCAACCGATCAAAGGCGTCGGCTGGCCACGCCGCCAGCAGTCCAGGATCGCCAATGGCCAAGGTCGATCGTTTGGCCGCCCAGGTTGCGCCGCGTCTGGGTGTCAGACGGAGGGAATCATGGTGATGCGCCCCAGGATATTCCTACCGTTGCTGGTGGGCTTAAGCTTGCTGCTTTCCATGGATCGTAGTCGTGGTCAGGAGGGACAACCCGCCACGGGCACGCCAACGGTTGCGGCCACTGTGCGCAACACCACCCCGTTGCCCGCCGGGTGCGAGCTCGATGAGGTCGTTCGGTTTCTGACAGCGTTTCTGGACGCATTCAATCGCGGGGATGCGGTCGCGCTGCAACAGTTCTTTCCCGAGAAAGGGGTCTATCCCTATGCCGACCAGCACGGCTTCCAGTGGTACTCGGTGACCGACCAGAACGGGCATCTTGTGACCTCCGATCCGACCGAGCTGCCCGCCTATTTCGCGGCCCGGCACGCCCAGCACGAGCGGCGCAAACTGCGCGAGCTGGAGGTGGCGGGAGATTGGGAGCCGAGCGTCGATCTCGTTTTTCGATTGAGCAGGCGAGCCGACGACATTTCTTCGCGCAAGACCCTTGGGAAAGGCGCGATGTACTGCGATGACCATACGATCTTCGTCTGGAGCATGGGGCAGGGTGATCGTCCGTAGAGCCGCGCGATGGGTCATCCTGGAGATGCGGCAGACTGCCCCGGCGCTTAGCCAGGGCCGTCTGCATCAATGCGGTTGCACACGAGTAGAGGAGTCAACCGGAGTCGAACGCCACTCGCTCAACACGTCTCACGAGGATTAATTCGTTGGCGTGGCGGCTTCGTCTCCACTCTCGATCGTCTCGGGGACGACCGTTGCTGGAACCGCCGCATCTTCAGTAACCGCTTCTGGCGTTTCCACATCGCCGGTTTGAATCGGAACCGGGGCGGTCAACACTAGCAGCGAAAGCGTCTGATCCTCCGGGCGGCCGAGGGCCACCAGATCGTAGACCATCCCCTCTTCCAGGGTCGCGTCCGCCTGGAGCGCGACGGTCATGTCCTCTCCACCGGGGCGAACTTCGATCGGATAATCGTCGGCGTCGACAATGATGTACTCGGTGGATGTCCCGAAGTCGATGCCTTCGTAGAGGTTGTCCTCGCTCCCGGTGAGCCCGATATCAACAGCTCCCGCGTCCGGAGAGGCGTGAATGACACGGACCCGCGCTTGTCCAGCCGCCACAGGCCGGAGGTCGACACCGGTGGTGGTGTATCCCAAATCGGTGCCCGCGCCAGTCACCAGAATCTCGTAGGCCTGGCCAGGATCGAAATCGAGGCTGGCGTCGAGGATCGATTCTTCTGCCGGTCCCCCGGCCGCGACCGATCGGATGCCCCGGCCGCCCCCACTCGGGACCGCCACGTATTCCGTGGCCGAGCCAAATTCGAGCCCCTGCGCCACCTGCGCGTCGTTCAAATAGATATCGACGGCTGGAGCATCAGGCGCCGCGTGCACCAATCGCACGCAGGCATCGCCACCCGCCGCCTCCAGTCCCAGCACTTCAGCGCAAGGAGGAGACACGATCGTTTCCAGCGCCTGAATCCCCAGCGAATCATCGGCGAGCTGCCCGATCGCGATCACGTCGTAAACGCGGGTTTCGGCAAACTCGAGATTGGCAATGGTGCGCAGCACGCGATCCTCATCGCCGCGCACGTCCGCGCTATAGCTTCCCGGGGCGATATCGCGGTAGTCCGCCGCCGCGCCGAGCGCCACGTTGCCGAACCATTCATCACCGCCAGTTTCCGTCAGGTCGACATCGCCCGCGTCGGGCGACAGGTTGATCAGCCGCACCCGGGCGTTGCCGGGTTCGATCTCCGAAAGATCCACGGAATAGACATCACCCTGAATATCGTTGAGCAAACCATAGACCGCTGCCAGGTACGCCTGCCCTGGGGCGGCATCAAGGGTTTCGTCGACCAACGCCGCATCCGCGGTCTGGCCCGTGGGCACGATCTGGAGACGATGCTCATCAGGCGAGATCGTTACATACTCCGTCGCCGATCCCGAAGCAACGTTTTCCAGAATCGGTTGGCCGTCGAGCAGCACATCGACATCAGGCGCGCCGGGCGAACCGTGCACGACGCGAATGGTGGCGTCTGCCTCGGCAGTCTCTTCCTGTGCCGCTGCCGGGCTCGTCGCCCCGGGAACGAGCATCATAACGAGGGCAAACGCGAGAAACACCAGCGACATGAGCCGTAGCATGGTTAACCACGAACGTTGAGCCATCCGTATCCTCCTTCTCGGGTGACGAGTTTCCTGATGCGTTCGCGAAGGTGCCAGAGTCATCGCCCGCGACACCAGACAAGTCGCTTCGTGCATAGCAGGATTCGTTCCACCAAAGGGAGGCTCTCGCGTGCTCTTCCGGTGAGGCGCCGCCGTTGCATCCTAGCCGAAGGTCTCCAGGTCGATGCACCGGAGTCAGCAGCTCATTTCAAAGACATGTTCACCGCTGTCCAGGGTTAGGCCGACGCGTCTCGGGCGTCCCTGAGAGAGACGACGAAGGCGATGCTCAATGCCAGATCGGGGCGGTGGCCGCCGACACGGCACGCCGTGTCCTTACCCTCAAGGCGTTGGCGTCGCCTCCGCGCCGGAATCAGCCCCCCGCTCTGAGACGATCACGGTTCCCTTCATCTGGGCGTGGAAGAGGCAGACGTAGTCATACGTTCCAGGCGTCGCGAATGTTTGCCGGTACTCGTCACGTGCGCCCAACGTCTCCGACTTCAGGAGATCGCCGTCCGTTGAGGTGACCGTGTGCGGCAGGGCGTCCCGGTTGATCCAGACGACGCTTTCGCCCGCCTCGATCTCGATCGGATTCGGTTTGTACCGGAGGTATTGGATGGTGGCGACGAAGGTGTCAGCCATTGGAGTTGCGCCAGGCGTGGCGGCCGGTGTCGCGTCCTCCGCGCTGGCCAGTCCGAGGCCGGCAATCAGCAGACCGAGCCCGCCGGTCAGGCAAGCCCTCATCAAGAATCGTGAGACGTGGCGGCGATTCATGGTCAATCCCCCTGGCGCAGCGTTTGCTTCAAACGTGACGGCTCTCATCGGTAGTTACGGAAAGCGGTACTGCCCGGATCATTTGGTCGATCGCATGATTGCGCCCTGGTGCTGACTCGGCCGGAAGGCCATCAGCGCGGTACGAGCGGACACGCGAAAAGAAGCGCCTCCCCCGAGAGGAAGGCGCCTCCTGCTCTGCACACTCTATCCGGAAGAGAGGCGTTCGCGGTGATGAACCTTAGGAGACGATAAACGGTCCCGCGATGGCGAGCACTTCGTCCGGGGTCAGTGGCGGGTCAAACGCCTCCGGGAAGGGCGAAACGCCGGTCAGGCCGTTGAGATAGGCCGCGTGCCGGGCCTCGACGCCGTGGATCGTCAGCGCCGCCGTCAGTAGGTCGTCCTCATCGATCAGGTACTGCGCGGCGCCCGTGTAGGCGCTGACGCCAGTGTTCTCCAGCGCCGTGGCGACGCCGATGAAGCCAGCCAGATCGGCGTAGCCGAAGTCGTAGGTGGCCTCTGCCGCCGCCTCGCCGCCGAGATCGCCGATCACCGTGGTGAGGGTGTCGACGTGCTCCTTCTCATGGTCGCGGATCATGCCGAAATAGTCATAGACGTTGTCGGCATAGCCGGCCGCGGCAAAATCTTCGGCGGTGAACTCTTCCAGACCGTCGCGGTAAAAGGAATATTCGATATGCTCGAGAGTAAGTGCATAGTTGAGCACCTCGACCGGTGTCTCAAAGGCCATGCCAGCGACTGGGGTTTGCATGAACAACTCTCCTTTTGGATGCGTCTAGCTTCATGACGTACGCTCACCGTGCGAATCTGGCACGATGCGGTCACATTACGCGGCGATGAACGGTCCGGCGATTTCCAGAACTTCATCCATCGTCAGCGGCGTCTCAAATGCAGCTGGGAACGGCACTTCGCCATTGAGCAGGTTGAGGTACGACGCATGGCGCGCTTCGACAGCCACGATCGTGCCGGCAGCGGTGAGCAGATCGGGGTTGGTCAAGAACTGACCAGCGCCGTCATAGGCGCTGACGCCCGTGTTCTCGAGGGCCGCGGCAGTGGCCAGGAATGCCTCGGGAGAGGCATAGGCATCGCCGAAGTTGTACGTCGCTTCCGCGACGGGCTCGCCACCGAGGTCGGTGATGACCTGGGTCAGCGTCTCGACATGCGCCAGCTCATGATCGCGAACGGCGGCGAGGTTTGTGTCGATCGACGCGCCGCGGCTGTCGGCGCCAAAGGTGTAGAGGCCGACGCCATCGCGATAGAACGCGTACTCGAGATGCTCGAGGGTCAACGCGTAGTTGAGCACGTCGAGATCCGTCATCTCTTGCGCGGCCGCCATCCGCCGGATGCTCGGTCCGGAGCCGATGGAGAGGGCAATTGCCGCTCCGCCCGCCACCTTGAGCGCACCCGTGAGCATGCCGCGCCGAGAGATGCGCTGTCGCTCGCGGGCAATCTCATCGAGCAGTTGTTCGTGAAGTAGTCGCATGAAAAACTCCCTTCGATAGCCAATGTCCCACGTGCCGCCAATCCAGAGATCCGGATTCCCCGGATTGGCAGTCACACCCGGCATTACGCAAGAGTTGAGACCGTGGATCACTCCAACGACGGGATCACTCCTATATCTCTCGTGAAGTGTGGCGATTGCTACACATCATGAGGCTGCGTGTGACATCTCGCCCGATCGTATGCGGAACGGCGTGCGCGCCGCATATCTCTCCTAGGCGCCTCCGGGCATGTCCATCATGGTCGCTGGCAACGCGGCGGGTCAGGAAGGGCGGCGTATACTCCGCACAATACACGTTCATCGTTTTTCGCCAAGGTGCTCATCCTGATGTCTTTCGCCGTGCCTGATCCGTCGCCGATCCGTGTCCGCTTCGCGCCCAGCCCAACGGGATTGCTGCATATCGGCGGCGTGCGCACCGTTCTTTTCAACTGGTTGCTCGCTAACGGGCAGGCCCCCCGCGAAGGGAAGCCCGGAGCCTTTATCCTGCGCATCGAGGACACCGACCGCAACCGCTTCGTCCCGGGCGCCGAAGAGGGCATCCTCGGTGTCCTCCGCTGGTTCGGCGTCGATTGGGATGAGGGCCCGGATGTCGGCGGCCCGCATGCGCCCTATCGCCAGAGCGAGCGCACCGCGCTCTATCAGGCCCATGCCCAGGCGTTGCTCGCTGCCGGGCATGCCTACCGCTGCTTCTGCACCCCGGAGCGTTTGCAGCGGGTGCGCGAGGAGCAGCAGGCGCGCAAGGAGCCCCCGGGCTACGATCGATTCTGCCGCGACTTGTCTCCCGAGCAGATCACAACCAATCTCGCCGCTGGCCTTCCTTTCGTGATCCGGTTCCGCATGCCGCTGGAGGGCGAGACAGCGGTCCACGACCTCCTCCGCGGCGAGATGCTCTTCCAGAACGAGAACCTCGAAGATCTCGTCCTCCTCAAGACGGATGGCTATCCGACCTATCACCTCGCCAACGTCGTCGACGATCACGAGATGGAGATCAGCCACATCCTGCGCGGGGCGGAGTGGATCCCGAGCGCCCCGCTGCACCTGCGTCTTTACGATGCGTTCGGTTGGCGCGCCCCGCTCCTGGCCCATATGCCCCTGATCCTGGCTCCCGGCGGCGGCAAGCTCTCGAAGCGGCACGGCTCGACCTCAATGGAGGAGTTCCGCTCCCAGGGGTACCTCCCCGAGGCGCTGATGAACTATCTGGCCCTCCTTGGCTGGAGCCTTGACGGCACGACGGAGATCTTCAGCAAGCAGGATCTGCTGGATAAGTTCACCCTGGAGCGGGTCAGTCCTTCTCCAGGGACCTTTGACTACGTCAAGCTCCGTTGGACGAATCAGTACTACATCAACCACATCCTGGAGCTCGACGATCTCACCCTGCGCGTCATGCCCTTCCTGGCCCAGGCGGGGCTCATCCTGCCGGGGCCGTATGACGCGGACCATGCCGACTTCACCCGCGTGCGGTCGGCGACCGCGCTGCTCAAGGATCGGCTCGAAACGCTGGCCGACGCTCCGGAGCTGATGTCCTACTTCCTCGCCCCGGAGCTTGAGCCGTACGATCCTGCCCTGCTGATTCCCAAGAAGATGACGCGCGACGACACCCTGGCCGCGCTCGAAGCGATCGCGGGCCTCCTCGCTGAGGTCGACCTGGAGGACGAGGCCGCCACCGAAGCCCGTTTCCGTGCTCTGGCGGACAGTCTTGGACTCAAGCCGGGCAACCTCTTCATGCCGATCCGGGCCGCCGTCACGGGCCGCACGCAGTCGCCGGGCCTCTTTGAAACGCTGCGCGTGATTGGCCAGGAGCGGGTGCGCGCGAGAGTCAAGGAGGCTATTGCCAGCCTCCGCGCCTGGGTTCCGGCCGAGCCAGCGGCGGCGAGCGTCTAGAGCGAGATAGGGGAGCGGAGCACGTGGCGCGTCATCCGTGGGTCGCGGAGGCCGACAACGGCCTCCGCTGGGGAATTCAGCTTGTTCTTGGCGACGAAGGGCTTTGCCGGCTGCTCGATGCCGGGCGGCTGGTCGAATCGATCGGCTACGACGGCTGCTTCATCTTCGACCATCCGTCGATCCAGGCCGACCCCTGGACCTGCCTTTCCGCCCTGGCCGGCGTCACGGAGCGTGTCCGCCTCGGCTCGGCGGTGAATTGCATCGGCTACCGCCATCCGACGATGCTGGCCCGCCTGGCCACCGATCTGGACCACATCAGCCGCGGCCGCTTGATGTTGGGGCTGGGCATTGGCTGGCTCGTGCCGGAGTTCGAGGCAATGGGCCTCCCCTACGACTCGGCGACCAAGCGCTTTGCGGCCCTGGAGGAGGCGATTG
>JBBRVX010000204.1:0-9530 GCA_038246475.1 Thermomicrobiales bacterium
CGGGCATCTTGCTGGGAACGACGACTCCGGGGATTTCCGGGCCGGTAATGATGAAATTCTTGAAGACCTTGTAGGACTTCTGTACGTCCGCGGTCGAATCGGGCAGCGCTCCTCGCCCTGGATTCGGCTCGACGTAACCGATGCGACTGAGCTGCTCCCTGAGATGCTGATAGGCCAATGTCGCAAACGTCGCACTGCGGTCCCCGAATGAGCGTTCTCGCGTGAACCAAGTCTCCGGGCCAAACGGGTTCCCGTTGGAATAGCCATTGACGTGCATGGATACCAGAAGGTCGGCGTTCGCCTTATTGCAGATGTTGATGCGCGCCTGAATCTCGTCCAGGTTCTTGTTTTTTTCAGAGCCGGGGGGATCGTGCGCGGCGGTCCGTCCATCCTTGTTGACGTCCTTGCCGTCGATGTTCACCGCCGCGTCCGTTTCGCGGGTCATGACCACGGTGTAGCCCCGATGCTTCAGCCGCGCTTCCAGGTCCCACGCGTGCTCAAGGACAATAGTGGCCTCTTCCATCGCCGGCACATCGTTTTGAAAGAAGCGCGTAAAGCCCCGGTCCGATCCGCCATGGCCGGGATCGAGACAGACGATCGGGGGTCTGGCAAAGGCGGCGGGAAGCGGGATCGGCGTCTGTTCCGCGAGCGCGACCTCCGGCGCTGAGGTTGCCGCCACCGGCGCGATGATCTTTGATTGCGGTGAACTCGCGACTATGGCCTGCGCAATCGATGGCCCTTCAGGCGGCGTGGGGTCCGCGACGCGGCCAAAGATTCTTCCCCCGGCAAACGCAAGCACGGTGAGACCGATGATCAGCATCGTTCCGGCGAGGGTAATGATTGGCGAGCGTACCCGAGTATCCTGCCGCGTCTTCGGCATTTTCGGGACCGGGCGACTGGAGCCTTTGCCGGGTGCGTGCGGTTCTTCGGCGGCGAATTGTCCATTTGCCGAAATTGTGTCCGCGCCGACTCGCTCCGCGCGCTGCCGCGATGACGCCCCGGCGGCACGCCACGACCACGACGCCGAGTCCATTGGCGCCGCCGATCGAGGCGTATTCGGATTGGATCGATCCCAGGCTCCCATGAACGCTCACATGCCGCGCACGACACATTACCTACCCCGCGACGGCAGGCAATCTACCCTGGATATACGCTGAAGTAGCGATTTATGGCTTCTTCGTAGGCGCTCACCAGTGTATCCTCGGCCACGTCCGACTCGATAAAGCGTGCATCTTCCTCGTTTGAGAGGAACAGTCCTTCGATAACCGCGCCAGGCATCTCGCTGGGAATCAGCTTGCCGGGTCGCTCCGGTCCAGTCACCGCGTGATCTTCTATGCCAATGCCGCGGTCGTTGGCCTCGTAACCCGCTTCCGCGTACTTTTGGGCCAATGCCTCGTGCATCAACGTCGCAAAGGCCTGACTGCGGCCACTGAACGGACGCTGGTCGTTGTACCAGACCTCGTACCCCTGCAGGAACTCGTTTTCTGCTCCGTTGTAATGGATGGAGACAAGAAGGTCAGCTGCCGCCAGGTTGCAAATATTGACGCGCGCTTGCAGATCGTCGAGTTGATCGGATTTGGCAACCCCGTCACTGGCAACAACGCCGTCGCCGTTGACATCTTCGTTCGACGGATTGACCTCGGTATCCGTTTCCCGGGTAAGGACGACCTCGTACCCCTGATCTCGCAGCCTTTGCGCCAGAAGCAAGGCGTGATCGAGTGTGAAATCCTTCTCTTCCAGAACAATCTTGCCGTTGTCTACCCGCACATTTCCTTGATCGATGCCCCCATGACCGGGATCGAGGCAAACAATGTTTCGCCCGTCCTGCGCGTAGAGCTCGTCCACGCCCGCGACGGGCACCGGCGCCGGGGTTGGGGTGGGGGGTGCGGGACGCGGCGTCGGGGTCGGCGGCACGGGAACCGGACTTGGCGTGGGTGTGGGCAGCGGCGTTGAGGTCGGAGCAGGGGTGGGAGTCGGCGCCGGCACGAGAAAGCGTTCACTCCCCAACCGGAACATGACAATGAACGCCGCGAGCAGCATCGCGAGGAGCAGAATCGTCGCCCCGCGAGCGACATCTTCTCGCTGCTTCTGCCCGCCGTCCATCTATTCGCATGCCCTCATGGTGGAACTGGCGCTTCGCAAACGTCGCACAGGCCTCACCGTGCGGCGAGGCCAATCCAAAACCGGGCGGGGTCGAACCAAGCCTAGCGTCAACCATGAAATGGCACAAGGCCGGGCCAGGGGTCTGCAATGTGGATGCGACAAAAAGCCGGTCACGCGTGCGCCGAACGACCCTCATCCCCAACCCTTCTCCCTGTGCGCAGGGAGAAGGGAGCGTCGCCCCAACGCGGAGCCGCGAGCTCTGCGCCTGCGCCTGGTGCACAGGGCGCAGTTCTTTGATGTCTGTCGTTCGTAGCGCGCCCGACTATTGGACGCTTACCTGCAATGCGCTCGCGTTCTTGGACATGACGTCCAGCGGGACACGCCGCCTTTCTTGGGCCGGCCTTGCGGCGGATGACAAACCATAACCCGATGATGCTTGAATCGAGTGCGATCCCCGCGTTGCGACCTACAGAAAGAGAAGCATCGCTCCGGCAACGCACGGGACGACGATCACCGTCGTCCGCAGGACTGTCCTGGGAGCACGCCGCGTATATCGTGCTCCGATAAACGCTCCCGACGCGAGCCCAATCGTCAATCCCACGAGATGAGGCGGCGAGACATCGCCGTGCCTCGCCATGGCCACTCCCCCGGCCGCACTGATAAAGACCAGCGCCATCATCGTGGTGCCCACGGTTTGCCGGAGCGGCAGATGGTGGACGGCCAGCAGACCGAGTTGAAGAAACGGCGCCATGCCCACGCCAAAGAAGGCGGCGGCGGCGCCACCCGTGGCGCCGATCCCCACTCCGGCGGCCCATTCCCGCGGCGAGCGGCGAGGTTCACCCCTCCAATCGGCTTCCGGCCGCGAGGAAAAGGCCATTCTCGTGCGCACCCACACCAGAAACGCGAGAAACCAGAGCGCCAGTCCGGCCGCGATGCCAAGGGCGCGATCCGAGATCGCCTGGCTGGTGTCGGCGCCCAAGATAGCCCCGACGGCTCCGGACAGCCCGATGACCAGGCCGAGACGAATCGCGATGTTGCCTTCCCGAAAGTGCGAGAGCGCGCCAGAAATCGTGACAAACAGCATCGCCATGATGGCAGTGCCGATAGCCGTGTGAACTGGCAAGTCAAACACCGTGGTCAGAATCGCGACGGCGATTCCGGCGCCGCCTGCCCCAATGAACCCAATCAACAAACCCACGACGAATGTCACCGCGGCCAGTTCAACGATCGTTCCGAGATCCTCTGGCCCCAAGATCACCTGGGCCGCGGTTCGTGCACGACTCCCTGAACCACTCCCCGTGTTTCAATCGCTCCGGCAGATGGGACGTACTGGCGCGCATCGGATGGCTTCAGCCAGGGTGCGACAACCTTTCGCCAGGCGATGTAGAGCAGGATCAGCGGCACGATTGCCAACGCGACGATCCCTACCCGGACAAATGCCCCGACGAACCCATGGAAAAGCCAGCCAAGCATGACACCAAGCAGAATGCCAGCCATGAATCCGTAGCTGCCCCACTGCGCGCGGCCGCTCGGGGTCGGGGAATAGTGTTCATTGCGGTTCATTGCGGCTCCAATCCCGCGTGTGGCAAGCCTGACTTGCCACCGTAAAGCAGGCTTCGAGGTGAAGGGTACCGCGCACGCCGTGCAATCGCCTTCATAGTTCGGCAACCTCACAACGCGATGTCTGGTTCATTCTATGTTCTGGACCAACGTTCGTCCGTTTTGCCATCCGTGAAGTATTCTCGGCTGTTCGGGCGCGGAGCGTCCCGGTAGGGAGGGACCGTGTCAACCGCCATCGACGAGTCGTTAGAAGTTGCCGAAGCGATTGCGGCGCCGGGAGTTTTGCCCGAGTACGAGCCTCAGCGCGAGGTTGTTCCGGCCGAGCCCATGACCCAACGGCGTGTGCTTTCCCTGGCCACGCCGATCATTGGCGAAAACCTGCTGCAGAGCGCGGTGGGCGCCGTTGACACGCTGATGGTGGCGCGACTCGGCGCCTACGCCGTGGCCGGCGTGGGCACTGGCTTCGAAATCGTCTTCTTCATCATTTCGATCCTCTCGGCCATTGATATCGGCGCCACGGTGCTGGTTTCGCAAGCGATTGGCGCGGCCAATCCCGATCGCGCCAACCTTCTCGCTCGCCAGGCGATCAGTTGGGGGCTTCTGCTCGCCATCCCGGTTTCCATCGGAATGTTCTTTGCGTCACCGACCATTGTGGGTTTCTTCGGGACCGAGCCTGACGTGGCGGCGGCCGCGACAATCTACATGGAGATCATTTCCGCCACCGCCGTCGCTCTCTTTCTCTCGTTTGTGTGCGGGGCGGTCCTGCGGGGCGCGGGCGACAGTCGCACCCCGCTGGCCGCCGCGTTTGTGGCCAACATCATCAACATTGTGGTGGCCTACGTGTTGATCTTCGGCAAGTTCGGGTTTCCGGAGCTCGGCGTGGCGGGCAGCGCCATCGGCGCCGCGGTCGGCCGCGGCGTTGGCGCCATCTACATGCTGACCGCGATGGTCTTCGGCAACAAGAAGATTTCGCTGCACGGTTCCTGGGGCTGGGTACCCAGGCTTGAAACTGGTCGCCAGCTCTTCACGCTGGGTATCCCTTCGGCGTTTGAGCAAATGCTCTCGTCAGGCGCGTTCATGGTGCTCATCGCGGTCGTCGCGCTTATCGGCACGCCCGCGCTCGCGGCGCAGCAGATCGCCTTCACCTCATTCTCGATCGCGTTTTTGCCCGGCATTGCCTTTTCCATCGCGGCAACGGCGCTCGTGGGCCAGAGCTTCGGCGCGCGCCGCCCCGGCGATGCCAGGAAGGCCTGGATGATTTCGACGCGTTGGGCGTTGATCTGGATGGGAATCGGCGCCCTTCTCGTCTTCGCCTTTGCCGAGAATATGATGAGGATCTATTCGTCCGATACCGAGGTAGTTTCCGCCGGGGTCAGCGCCCTCCGCGCGCTGGCGTTCGCGCTGCCCTTCTGGGCGATCTGGTTCGTCAGCAGCGGCAGCTTGCGCGGAAGTGGCGACACGCGACTGCCGCTCATTGTTGGCGCAACCACGATCTGGTCCGCAGTCTTCATTGCCTGGGTCGGCGTGCGCTGGTTTGACGCGGGCATGACCTGGGTGTGGACATCGTTCGTTCTGACATCCGCGCCCGCTTCCGCGCTGATGTTCTGGATTGTCCGCAATCGGATCAGTGATTACGAGAAGGGTCGCCGCGATTTTCCGGCGGTGGAGACCTCCATCGCCCACTAGGTAGTGGTCACAGGGTTCGGGAGCATCGGGGAGCTTTGCCGTGCCGCGGGCGATGCAGGCATCGCCCCTCCAGCGGTGAAGGCGCTGAAGCATCCTCCAGGAATCACTGACCGCCCAACTAGTTTTCAGTAACCACGGCGGACACGCGGACCTGGCGCCTCGCGATGGCTCACCACCACCCGTAGGGAATGTTCCGCCTCGGATTCAGCAGCGGATACGCGCCAAGCGCGCTGAAGTGTTCGATGCGCCGGATCACCGCGTCGATTTCCTCGCGCGTGAGCACGCCCTTCAGCACGTCGTAGAGCTCTCGACCCCGGCTACAGAGGATGGTGATATCCGCCAAAAGTTCAGGGGAAATCGGTTCACCGACGAATTGCCAGAGCGCGGTTCGCAATTTCGGCTCGGGACTGAAGGTCAAACCGTGATCGATGCCCCAGACCTTGCCGGCCGGATCGCGCAGACAGTGTCCAATCTTGCGATCCGCATTGTTGACGAGATGATCGAAGAGGACGAGGCGCTCGACACTGGGGTGTCTGCTTCCCCAAAAGGCCTCACGATCGGCCTGGTTGCCATCCGGCTCGATGTAGAGCTGCACGCTCCCTTCGCCATGTGGACCGTCCCGCACCACGGTTGGTGGAACGATGTCCCAACCCGCCCAGCGGCTGAACCGATAGGCCGCTGCCTCTCTCAAATAGAGCGTGCCATTTGGAAAATCGTACAGCGGAGCCTCTCCGGCCATGGGCTTGTAGATCGCCAGGCGAGTGCATCCGTTCTCATCTTCCAGCGCCACGGCAAACGAATAGTTCGAACCCCACGGAATGAGCCTCGAACCGCTGATGTCCGCGTTCGCCAGGAAGTGCAATGCGTCCGATTCGGACAACGGGGCTGGTGTGACTTCCCCGCCGTCAGCTTCATCCTTGAGTTCGAGAAAGAGATCAGGCATGCCACGTTCCAGTCTCGACAACGCGCGCGAGCGCAGAAAGCCCACGCGAATCGTACGGTTTCGATCTCGCCGGGATCCCGCTCAACGCGACATTCCTGACGCCTTCGCGCGCGGAAAGCAATTGGTCGCCTCCGGTATGCCCGATCGACACCTCAGGCTCCTCTTAGCCCTGCATGGCTCTATGGCAGGCTAAACGTCTCGCCAGCTTATCCCTGTCCCCTCGGCGAGCTGGCTTACCAGGGCTGGGCCATCGTGAACGGGTGGCAGACAGGCATGGTGCTCGCAGACATACGCCGTGGCGCGGCCTTCCCGGGCCGGGCGCAACTGCAGGAATGGCATCCTCTCTAAAAGCTCGGGGCGGCCGGCATCCGCAAAGCCGAGAATGAGGTGCGGCTCATACCGGCTGTACACCGCGTCGAGGAGGGCCTGCACTTCCGCGCTTTCGCGGTCGCCCGCGAGGGCAACTTCCTTTGTGGGCCCCAGATAGAAATCGAGGGCGGAGAGATATCGGCCCGCCGCCAGCGGATGCTCCTTCATCGTCGCCGCCAATGCCCGCAGCAGCGCGGCGGCATGCTCCGTATACGCGGGGTGCGATGTCATGGCTCCGAGGTGCAGCAGGACATCGGCCGCAACGGAATTTCCGGCTGGTGTTGCCCCGTCATGGAGATCTCGTGGCCGCGCGACCGGTGTCTCGTGGTCGGCCGCGGTGTCGAAGAATCCCGCTCCCTCGATATCGCCGAACTCGGCGATCATCGCGTCGGTCAGGCGGATCGCCTCTTCCAGCCATCGCGCATGCAACGTGGCGCGGTAGAGCGCAATCAGCCCATCGATGTAGAACGCGTAGTCTTCCAGAAACCCACCGATTTTGGCTTCGCCGTCTTTCCAGCTTCGAAGCAGTCGCCCATCGCGTTGGAGATGGGAGAGCACGAACTCGGCGTTGCGGTCCGCGATGTCGCGAAAATCGGGCCGGTTGAGGATGCGCGAGCCATCGGCGAACGCCTTCAGCATCATCCCATTCCAGCCGGTGATAATCTTGTCATCCCGACCCGGTCTCACACGCCGCTCCCTGATTTCGAGCAGGGTTTGCTTGATGCGAGATACGGCCTCTTGCAACTCCGCTTCACTGATTCCGAGGCGATCCGCCACGTCGGCGGTCGTGCGGGGCGTCGAGAGGACGCTCCGCCCTTCGAAGTTGCCTCCGGCTTCAACGTTGAACCACGCGCGAGCGATCGCGGCGTCAGCGTCACCGAGCGCCGCTTCGAGTTCCGCGGCGGTCCAGGTGTAGAAGAGGCCCTCGTGGCCCTCCGTGTCGGCGTCGAGCGTGGCAAAGAAACCGCCGCGAGCGTCGGTCAGCTCGCGGGCGACAAAATCGAGCGTTTCTTCTGCGACCCGCTTGAAGCGCACGTCTCCATACGCCTGATACGCCGCGAGGTAGCCGCTGGCGAGTTGCGCGTTGTCATAGAGCATCTTTTCGAAGTGCGGCACGAGCCACACGGCGTCGACCGCGTACCGGTGGAACCCGCCTCCAATCTGGTCATAGAGTCCGCCGTTCGCCATCCGCTCCAGCGTGCGCCGGGCCATCACCTCAGCACGCTGATCGTTGGCACGGGCGGAATGGCGGATGAGGAAATCAATCGCCGACGGTTGCGGGAACTTCGGAGCGCTTCCGAATCCGCCGTTACGGGCATCAAAGTTGCGCGCCAAGTGTTCGGCGGCTTCGGCCATGATCGCCGCGTTCAACTCGTCCGGTTTCGGCATTTCCCGCGAAGCCCGGCGCAGGAGCTCGCGGATCTGGACGGCGTTCTCGTCGACTTCCTCGCGCCGGTTGTTGAACGCGTCCGCCACGGCCGCGAGGACCTTGGGGAACCCGGGCATCCCCGAACGGTCCTCCGGCGGAAAATAGGTTCCCCCGTAAAACGGCGTGCCGTCGGGCATCAGGAAGACATTCAACGGCCAGCCGCCATGCCCGGTCATCGCCTGCACGGCGGTCATGTAGATCGAGTCCAGATCCGGCCGCTCTTCGCGGTCGACCTTGATGCTCACGAAGAGCTCATTCATGGTGGCCGCGATCTCGGCATTTTCGAACGATTCGTGCTCCATGACATGGCACCAATGGCACGCGGAGTAGCCAATGCTGACGAGGATCGGCTTGTTCTCCTCGCGTGCTTTGGCCAGCGCCTCGTCGCCCCACGGGTACCAGTCAACCGGATTCTCCGCGTGCTGCAAGAGATATGGACTTGTTTCAGACGCCAGACGATTCGGCACGATAACTCGCTTTCACTGTTCCTTGTTTTGCGCGGGCCGCTACCACGTGGCGCGGCCCGCTCGCCACTACAATGGTGGCACAGGATGATCGAAGGAGACTCACCATGCCCGACACACGCACCTCGGGTGGCGACGACGCGTCAATTCCGGAAAATCCGCTCGCCGACGCCCGCGTTGCCTTTATTGGCGCCGGTGTGATGGCCGAATCGATGATCGCGGGCCTGCTCAAGCAGAGCCTACTTTCGTCAAGGAACGTGGTGGCCAGCCATCCTCGCCTGGAACGGCGCGCCAAACTCATGGAACGATTTGGGATCGACGCCACCGAAACCAATCAGGCGGCGGCATCGGGCGCCGACATCGTGGTGCTGACCATCAAGCCGCAAGTGTTGCGCGGCGTCATGCGGCAACTCCAAAGCGTGTTGACGCCGGATCAGGTCGTGGTCTCGGTGATCGCGGGCGCCCCGATCGATGTGCTCGTGCAGGGTCTCGATCACCAATCTGTCGTGCGCGTCATGCCGAACACGCCCGCGCAGGTGGGCCAGGGCATGAGCGTATGGTGCACGACGCCGGGCGTGACCGAAACGCAACGCCAGCGCATCCAGGCAGTATTGAACGCACTGGGGGAAGAGCTCTGGGTCGACGACGAAAAGTATGTCGATATGGCCACCGCGCTCTCGGGCACCGGGCCGACCTATGTTTTTCTGATGATGGAAGCGCTCATCGATGCCGGCGTCCACATGGGTTTCCCTCGCCGCATCGCGGAACAGATCGTGCTGCAAACGGTGTCGGGGTCGGTTGCGTTCGCGCGCGATTCGGGAAAACACATGGCGGAACTGCGCAACATGGTCACGTCGCCCGGCGGCACATCGGCCGAGGCCATTTACCAGATGGAAAAGGGCGGCCTGCGCACGGTTCTGTCTCGCGCCGTCTACGCGGCCTATCAGCGCACGCAAACCCTCGCCGACCGCGAACG
>JBBRVX010000205.1:0-9518 GCA_038246475.1 Thermomicrobiales bacterium
GCCGCTTCTCATTGACGTTCTCGTTCGCGCTTATGGTTGGCTGATCCTGCTCGGCGATCGAGGTCTGCTCAATCAAGCGTTGATGACGGTTGGTGCGCGAGACGAGCCGATGCAGATCTTGTACACCGAGTCGTCGGTCGTCATTGAACTCTTGCACGAAGTCCTGCCGTTCATGGTCTTACCAATTGCCGCTGTCCTGGAGAAAATCGACCCTTCATTACGTGAGGCTGGTCAGAGTCTTGGCGCGAGCAAGTTTCAGACGTTCCTGCGGATCACACTGCCGATGAGCGTGCCGGGGATTCTCGCTGGCACACTGCTGTGTTTCGCCCTCTGCGCGAGTGCGTTTGTCGCCCCGCTCGTCCTCGGTGGGGGCAAGGTGATGGTCATGAGCCTGCTCATCCGAACGCAAATGTCAGTGCTCCTCAACTGGCCTTTCGCGGCGGCCGAGTCAATCATCCTTGTTGCGCTGACCCTTGTCATTCTGTTTTTCTATGTCCGAGCCTCTCGCATGGGAATGAACTGGCAGCAGCGTGGGTAACGGCAATCCCGTGCTGATGCCAAGTTCAGGCAATCGTCAACGGGCGAGTCGTCGACGTAGACGAGGGCATATCGACGCTGGCGGCATACTGCTACGTATTTTTGTGCTTCTTGTCTCGATCTTCCTCATGTCACCAATCTTCATCATCTTGTTGACCTCGTTTACGTCGACAGAGAGCGTCGAATTTCCACCACGTGGGTTCTCGCTCATGTGGTACGGGCGGCTGATCGACCACCTTGAGGGAAGCAGTGGCACGAAACCAGGGTTGTCGTCTTCGATCCTGATGAGTGCTCAAATCGGCCTCGTCGTCGCGATCCTCGCGGTCGTGGTCGGCGTTCTGGTGGCCTACGCATTGCACAAATACGCCTTCCCTGGGAAGGAAGTCTTTCGCAACCTTTTCCTATTGCCTCTCATGTTTCCGCAATTGGTGATTGGTGTTGGACTTCTCTTGGTCTTCAGCGAATTCAGATGGTTCGGGTTTTTTGAACGCCTGGTCATTGGCCATGTCATCCTGACAATTCCATTTGTGGTGATCACGGTCGGGGCGAGTCTTGAAGTCTATGAGCGGCAACTCGAAGAGGCCGCTATGGGTCTTGGTGCGAGTGCTTTCAAGACGTTCCTTCTCGTTACTCTCCCCTTGATTCGGCCCGGTGTAATCGCCGGCGCGATCTTCGCCTTCGTCACCTCATTTACCCAATTCACCGTGACGTTCTTTCTTTACTCGGGTTCCATCAAACCGCTGCCGATGTGGATCTACGAGATTGTGGTGATGAGCCTTGATCCGCTCCTTGCGGTTCTGAGCATTCTGTTGATCGTGCTCGCCATCGTGGTCGTAGCGGTGCTGTCAAAGCTTGTTGACGTGCGGCGCATCTTCGGTGCTCGCTAGACGGCATAGGGAGGCGTCATTCGTGGACGATTTCGCCGTGCGCGCGGAGAGAATAACGAAGCGCTTCGACCAGGCCGTGGCCGTAGGTGACCTGTCGCTTGACGTGCATCGTGGCGAGTTTTTGTCATTTCTGGGCCCGAGTGGTTGTGGTAAGACGACAACCCTGAGGATGATCGCCGGATTCGTAGAACCTGACGCGGGGACCATCGTGGTCATGGGCGAAGACATGACGGATCGCCCTCCGCACTTGCGAAACTTGGGGATGGTATTTCAGAGCTACGCGCTCTTTCCTCATATGACGGCGTATGACAATGTGGCGTTCGGATTGAAGATGAGAAAGGTCTCGTCAAGCGAACTCAAGCGCCGTGTTCTAGCGGCGCTGGACCTAGTCCAGCTATCCGCGATGCAGCACCGCTATCCTCGTCAACTGAGCGGTGGACAACAACAGCGCGTGGCTCTGGCGCGCGCGATCGTCATTGAGCCATACGTGCTCCTGCTCGATGAGCCGCTCTCCAATCTTGACGCAAAGCTCCGGAAGGCGATGCAGACCGAGTTGCGCGATCTGCAACAGCGCCTTGGCATTACCGCCATTTACGTGACCCATGATCAGGAAGAGGCCATGACGGTCAGTGACCGTATTGTGGTCATGAACCGCGGCCAAATCATGCAGGTTGGCAGCCCGACCGAGGTATATCGGAAGCCAGCAAACGAGTTTGTTGCCGGATTCATCGGGCAGGTTAATTTCATCGCCGGTCGCCTTGAATCATCTGCAAAAGGAATGACGTTCATCGGAAACCCCGGCCTTGTCATTCCCATACCTGACGAGGCCATTCATGCTGCTGCACGTGGTTCAGGGGTCGCCGTGGAACTCGCTATTCGGCCCGAAGCAATTGCGATCGAACCCCGTGGTCACGCGGTCACCTCAGCAGAAGCCCTTCATGGACTCGTCACGCGGGCGGTCTATACCGGTGCGAGCACTACGTATCACATCCTCCTCGATGGTGGGCAAAGCATTCAGGCGGTTGAACAGGACCGGCCAGAAGTTCGACGCTGGGACGAAGGAGATCTCGTGACAGTCGTGCTCACCCCGCGGGCGCTCTACATCGTCCCGGCGACCGAGCAGTGACGAATGTGACCAGGGTGATTCACTGGTTGGCGTGCAGACGCTGCGAACGGGAATTTGCGCTAGGCCCGTACTTCTGGGGCTGCCCGCACTGTACCGAGTCCCTAGCGCCAGCTTCTCTCGAAGTTCATTACGATCGCAACGTGGTCAAACGAGCTTTGGCTGGAACGTTCAGGGATGGCATGCAGGCTGATCTCAGGCAATTCAGTCCGCTCCTGCCATTCCAAAGCCCAGACTTGGCGGTCACCCTTGGGGTCGGCGGGGCGCCTTTCATCTCGATCTCGAGACTCAACGATGCCATCGGCCTGACGAATCTGTTTTTGAAAAACGAGAGTCAGAATCCGACCTGGTCCTACAAGGATCGCTTCAACGCTGTGACCATCTCGGTCGCGCGGGAGATGGGCTTCGAGAAGATCGTGTCGTCGTCGACCGGGAACCATGGGGCTTCTGCTGCAGCCTATGCTGCTGCAGCGGGCATGCGATGCATAGTGCTCCTTCCGGAAGAAACGCCCGGGTTGCTTCAACACCTGATCCAAGCGTACGGAGCTCAAGCCATGGTCACCAGGTGGCAGGCTCGAGGCAATCTTCTCGAGACGCTCGTGCGAACTGACGGCTGGTTCCCGGCCACGACATTCGCCCCGATGCCCGCGGGTTCGCCGTTTGGGATTGAAGGCTACAAGACCATTGCCTTTGAGATGATTCTACAAACTCGGAGCGCGCCACTCGATTATATGTTTGTGCCGGTTGGCGGAGGCGACGGTCTATACGGACTATTCAAGGGATGGAGGGAGTTTCTGGCTCTTGGAGAGGCTGAACAAATTCCGAGATTTGTCGCCTGCCAGGCGTTGGGGGCAAACCCTGTTGTGCGCTCAGTGGCGGCGAAGCAACGCACCGTGACCCCGATTTCTGACGCTTGGTCAATGGCGACGTCAACACGGGAAGAAACAGCCGGAGACCACGTCCTCACGGCAATCTATGAGTCGGATGGGTTTGCGATCGACGTCACTGACGACGAAATTTGGGCCGCAATGAAGCTGCTGGCCCGACACGGCCTCGCGGTCGAGGCGGCGTCGGCGCTGCCGCTCGCTGGAGTGCGGAAGGCTCTGGTGAACGGGCTGATCCCGGACAACGCGCATGTGGGCGTGCTGCTCACGTCCGCGCTCATCAAGTGGCCGAGCCACCTTTCTGAAATTGGCGGATCGGCGACAACGATTTCCTCATCGATTGATGATCTTCGTCAGGCAATCGTCTTTGAATGACCATAAACGGGACGGGTTAGGCTAGTGAAGGAGGCGACATGAACTTCACTCGAGACGAATTTGCACGCCGGAACGACCGATTACGAGACGCGCTGTTCCGCATTGACGCCGATGCCTTGCTGGTCACCAGCGAGGCAAACTTCAATTACTTCACGGGGTTCGTTGTTGCGCATCCCTGGGTTAGCTATAGCCGGAACCTGATCGCAATCCTGCCTCGAGATGCGCAACCCGCGTTAATTGTCCCTGCCTTCCTGGCCACGGAGGCCAAAAACCAATCCTGGATCGAACAGGTGTATGCGGCGACGGAAGTTGGGCAGGCTCCCATCGAAACCCTGACAAAAGCCTGCCAAGACCTCGGTCTGGACCATGCTCGCATTGGCGCTGAGCTTGGCTACGAGCAGCGACTCGGCTTGAGCATCCTGGATTATCAACGCCTCCAGCTATCACTGCCCGATGCACGGTTTGTCGACGCCGCTGAGACCATCTGGGCGTTGCGAATGCGTAAGTCACCGGCAGAGGTGGATTGCCTTCGAGAAGCGTGTCGAATCACAGACGTTGCGCTCGGCAGGTTGTTCGATGAGATGCGGCCTGCGATGACGGAGCGCGAGATTGCCCGCCGTCTGGGGGAGCTACTGATTGCGGAGGGGGCGGATCGCGTCGATTGGATCATGATGACCTCGGGTCGCGGTCAGTATCACCGCACGTTTGGTCAACCTGGGGATCGCCGACCCGAGCACGGCGATATGGTGTGGCTGGATGTCTCTGCGGTCGTCAACGGGTATCGGGCTGATTACGATCGAGCGGCGGTCATCGGCGGTCCGACATCGGAGCAAATGGACTTGCAAGAGCGCGTTCACTTGGCCACGATGGCTGGGGTAGGCGTTGTCGGGCCAGGGGTCCCGGTCGCGGCCATTGTCGAGGCGGTCAGAGCATCCCTGGTGGACGCCGGTCTTCAATCTCTCGATTCAGGCCGGATAGGTCACGGATTAGGCCTGCAAAGCACCGAGCCGCCCGACATTTCGCTGGCGGACGCAACGATCTTGGAGCCTGGCATGGTGATTACGGTGGAACCCGCGATTGTTCGTGATCATGGCATTTATCAAGTTGAACAGAACGTGGTGGTCACGAACACGGGGAGCGAAATCCTCTCGCGTACGTCTCACGAGCTCCGAATGATATAAACACGTCAGAAGAGCGACCGCTCGCGTCGGAGGTTGACATGCCGCGAAGAATAGAAATGGTGCTCGAGCAGCGCAAAGTACGAGCGATCGCGGAGCTGTTGGAAGAGGAAGCGCCTCGGACGTGCGATGCCGTATGGCATGCCCTGCCGCAATCTGGACCGATTCATCACGCCAAATGGGCCAATAACGAAATCTACATCTTGACTCCTCCGTTTGCCGCCGACGAACCAGGGCGCGAAAACGCAACCGTCTTCCCCATTCCGGGCGATCTCCTGTATTTTTTCGTTCCGCCTGGTGGGCCCGTCTCGGCTGATCTGCGTGAACAGTGCGCTGCGACCGGCCTCATCGACCTTGCCATCTTCTACGGGCGCAACAATTACCTTCTTGGTCCTGAGGGTCATATGCCGGGCAACTTGTTTGCAACAATTACAGAAGGTCTGAAGGAGTTCGCCACGGCGTGCCAGGATGTGTTCCGTGCGGGAATGGCGGATGAGCGATTGACGTTTAAACGCGTTACAGAAAAAAGCCATGTAAATCAATCTGTACCCGATTGAGCGAGAACCACCCAACAGTGGTAGTGAGTTTCTAGAAGATGAGGACTTTGGAGTCTGAAGCTAAGATCGTGGCGATATTTGCCGATATGATATAGATGCTCTGTTTCGAACTTGAAGCTGCCGCCACTTCCGCGCGGTGGCGTTTCGCCTCGACCGATTAGGGCGGCGGATCCTGGAACTGGTGCGCTGCCGAGAAGAGCTAAAGACGCTCGGGGTCCCGCTCCATAGCGTCCGCGAAGGGGGCGAGGTTTCGGATCTCGTCGCAAATATCCTGGCCAGCGTCGCCGAGGAAGAGAGCCGATCCCTGGGCGAGCGGGTGGCGGCGGCCAAACGACATTTGACCAGTAACGGGTGGTTTATCACCGGGCAGGTCCCGTGGGGTTATCGGATGCGACCCGCCACCGCTTACGAGCGTGCCCAAGGATTTCCGTCCACGGTGCTGGAGCCGAACCCCGTCGAGGTGCCGTGGGTGCAGGAGGCCTTCCACCGCGCAGCGGACGGGCAGATCATGCGGGCGGTCCACCGATGGGTGTCCTCGCTGCCAAACGAGGCACGAGGCAATCGCACCATGGCATTTCAGACCTTTCGAAAGATCCTGGCCTCACCTTTGTACATCGGGAGACTCCTGCATGGGGCCGATGATGTGCTCGCCCGACCTCGAGGGAGGTGGGAATCGCTCGTCGAGGACGCCACGTGGCGCCGGGAGCGGACCCGCATCGAGGGCCACCAACAAGTGCCGAGGCAGGCGAGCCAGCGCTATTTGATGAGCGGGATGCTGCGTTGCCCGACTTGCGGCTCGCGAATGCATGGGAAAGCCCGCCAAGGGCGGCCAAGAACCTATGTTTGCTCGGCGGTTCACCTCGCGGAGCGGGCTGCGGTTCCCGGCTGCTCCGCCACGGCTCTTGGCGAACAGATCGATGAAGCTGTGCTCGCTGAGGTGCTCCGGGTGCTCGAAACGGCAGTATCGACCGTGCCGGAGGTGCGAGAAACGCTGGAACACTCCTGGGCCGCGCTGCAGACACCAATCCTGTTGCAGGACGAACTCCAGGAGCGGCAACAGCAGCTCCTCATGAGGGGAGCCGAGCAGGCGCGGTCCCGGCTTACCAACGCGGCGGTCCTGTTTGCCGACGGCGACATCGATAAGACCGGGTATGAGCTACTTCGGGAGAAGGCGCGGGCTGATCTGGACGCCGCAACCGAAGCACTTGGCCATCTGGTGGCGGTCAAGCCCCGCGTCGCCCTTCCCCCGCTCGAGACGGTGTTAGGCGCGACCGAGGGCTGGGGAGAGGCAATGCGTGGGGGGACATTGCCGCGCAGCGCGACGTCCTCGCCGCTTTGATTGATCGCGTCATGCCGGTACGCATCGACCGGGGAAGATATGCCGTGGAGATCGTCTGGACCCCCCTAGGCGATGGCTTGCGCATCGCCTGTACAACACAGTTGCATCTGGCCGACCGCCCTGCGGCGTGAGCGTTCGGAAAAGAGCACCGAGATCCGCACAACGGGCCAATGGAAAGCGGCGCGTGCGGCTTTGGAAAGCATCGATTCTGGCTCCTCCAATACCCGCGCCAGCAAAGCAAATGGTCCCGTCGGTCGCTGGGAACCGCTGGTCGATGATGCGCCGTGGAAGCGGGTACGCGAGCACGTCAGCAGTCACCAACGGCTCCCTCGCCAAGCCAGGCAGCGATACCTTCTGACGGGCTTGCTCCGCTGCCCCGATTGTGGGGCGCGCATGCAAGGCTCGAAGAGGCATGGCCATGGTGCCCGCTACCGCTGTTCGGCGACCAATCTCGGCGCAAATGCCGCAACGCGAGAGTGTCGCACCTCGGCCCTCAGCGAACGGGTTGACGAGGCGGTGCTAGCCGAGGTGGTCCCAGTCATCGAGATCGCGGTATCAGAGTTCACCGGGTTGCGGGAGGCCTTTGAGCGCGCCTGGGCCGCCTTGCGCAAGCCGGCAACGCTGCAGGATGAACTCCAAGAGCGACAACGACAGCAATTGTTTCGCGACGCAGAACAAGCTCGGTCGCAATTGACAATGGCCGCAGTCCTGTTCGCGGATGGGGACATCGATAAGCCTGGATACGAATTACTCCGGGACAAGGCGCGAACGGACCTAGTGCATAATCAGGCGACCTCCTGGGGAATGGCAAGATGATCGCAGGGTGGCGCACCGAAGGCGGCACAGACCCGATGCTCCAGTTCCTGGGCGGTGAGCAGCCGGGCGGGTTCGACGACGCGCCGTTTGCCGTGGACCCACTTGGGCTCGATCGGATTGAGCCAGGGACTCTTGGTGGGCAAGAAGCAGGGAATGATGCGCACCCCGCCCTCGCGGTGGACGCGCTGGTTGTGCGCCCGCAGGCAGCGCCGCACGTCCTTGCTGACGTGCCAGGCGGCGTTGTCCCAGACGAGGACCAGCGTCGTGGTGCCCGCGGCCGCCAGGCGCGCGCAGCACCAGTCCAGAAACGCGGTCGTGATCGGGCTGACGGGGCGGCCGTCGACGAAGCGCAGCCACAGCGCCTCGGACGCGGCATCCCTGGCGCCGGACGGCCGCACGAGCAGGCCGTAACAGGCCAGCGCTTTCGGCTCGGGGTCGGTCTTGGGCACGGTCTGCTCAACCAACCGCAGCGGATCGCCGTCTGCCCACGCGTGCAGCGCCGGCTGCGCCAGGCGGCTCCACCAGGTCTCGTCCTCGTAGCCCACGGCCCAGTCGGCATGGGCCTGCGCCAAGGCGATCAACCGGTCGGGGTTATGAAAGACCTGTCGATGCTGTTTTTTTGGGTGTACGCCGGGTCGGGGCTGGTGATCCAGTCCTTGGCCCGCCGCCACCGGATGCCGAGGCGCGCTAAGGTGGCGCGGATCGTCTCGTCGCTGACGCGGGTGGCGGTCAGCCCCTCGGCATGCGCCACAGCGGCCGCCAACTCCTGCGTCCAGATGCTGGTCGGGTGGCCGCAGTAGCGCGGCGAGCGGTGCAGCAGCGCCCGCAGCCGTTCCGCCCCGTCGGTGTCGAAGGCGGCGTGGACCGTATGCGGACGCGACGAGCCCTCCACCAGTGCCGCGACCCCATCGCGGTCGAAGGCGCGCAGGGCGTTCCGAACGGTCTGGCCGCTGCACCCCAGCGCGCGGCCAATGGCTGGAGCCCGCTCGCCGCGGGCACTGGCGACGACGATCTGGCAGCGGCGCAGAGTGAAGGCGTCCGCAGAGCGCAGACCGGCCGCCAGGACCTGCTGCTCCAATTCGGTGGGCGGGCGCACGAACAGCGGGGTTTGCATAGCCCACAGATTACGGCATGCGAAAGCACCTCGTCTGAATAAGCACTATGGGGTCGGGGAGCGGCGGGAACGGGGCCATAGCAGGCGCCTCCACCTCTATTCTCCATGGCGGTATCAGGCTGTCAACAAAGTACCGCTAAAGGCATGATGTGACTTTGGAACTGCTCCCGGGTAACGTCCCTGGGAGTGTGTAAATAGGACCGACTGCACGTGACGAGGTCGGCCAGCGCGTGGTTCTCGTGGAAGTGGATTGAGTACTTCACGCGAGGAGGATCACGGCGATGGCCGACGAGACGAGGATGGCACTGGCAGAGCTGCTGCGCAAGGCGGAAGCGGAGCCAGGGCTGGACGTGCTGCGGGCAGGCGTGGGGGTGCTGGCCGAGGCGCGAATGGACCTCGAGGTTGCGCCGCACCTGGGAGCTGAGCGGCACGAACGGACGCCGACCCGGATGGGGCAGCGCAACGGGGCGCGGGACCGGCAGTGGGACACCCGGGTGGGGACCGTCGCGCTGCGCGTGCCACGGGTGCGCGATGGGAGCGACTTCCCGGCTCTCCCGGAGCCCCGGACCCGTGGCGAGCGGGCGCTGGTGGCGGTGGTGCAGGAAGCCTACGTCGGCGGGGTCTCCACGCGGCGGGTCGACGGCCTGGTCAAGGCCCTGGGGATGGAGGGCATCAGGAAGAGCCAGGTGTCGCGCCTGTGCACCGAGC
>JBBRVX010000206.1:0-9344 GCA_038246475.1 Thermomicrobiales bacterium
CCCGAGGCCCGGCAGGCTGGGCAGGGGGATTGTGCCATCAGAGCGCAGCACGAGCTCCTCACTCGCCAGCTCGCGCCGCAGCCGTTCGTGGCAGAGCTGCGGCGGCAGGTACTCGATGAAGGCGCAGTGGTCGGTGACGAATGCCAGGTGCGCGGTGGCGGAGATGGAGATGCCCGTCTTCCAGCAATGCGGCACGATCGTGAGGCCGCGCGCCTTCGCCATATCGCAGACGATCTTCGCCTCGCCGATGCCGCCCACCCGCCCCACGTCGGGCTGGGCGACCTGCACGCGGCCAATGTCCATCACCTCCGCGAACTCGAAGCGGGTGGCCAGCCACTCGCCATAGGCAATCGGCATCGGGGCGCGCTCGCTCACTTTCGCGATCTCGTGCAGATTGTCCGACCAGATCGGGGTCTCCAGGAAGAAGAGGTCGAACTCCGCCCACTTCGCGATGGTGGCCAGGCATTGTTCCGCATCGTCCCAGAGGTAACCGACATCGACCATCAGCGTCACGTCCGGACCAATCGTCTCGCGCACCGCCGCCACGATCTCCGTATGCCGTTCGTCGCTCTCGCGCATGCCGTCGTGGGCATACGGTCCGTTCAGGATGACCTCCGCCTTGACCGCCCGGAATCCAAGCTTGACGGCTTGCTCGGCAGCGGCGCAGAGGGCGTCCCGGTAGGTCTCGAAGCGGTTCCCGGCCGGCAGCAGGGAGGCGTAGGGGACGATCTGGTCGCGCGTGGCCCCGCCCAGGAGGGCATGCACCGGGAGATTGACCGCCTTCCCGCAGAGATCCCAGAGCGCCATGTCGACCGCGCTCAGCGCATGGATGACCATCCCGCGGCGGCCATTCATGGCCGAGCCGATGTACGCCTTGCGCCACAGGTCGCCAATGGCGAAGGGATCGGCGCCGATGAGCAGGTCGCGGATCGAGAGGCCCATGGTGTGGGTGCCCGGCGCCTCGATGCAGGCCTTCGCCATCCAGGGATTCGCGTCGCACTCGCCGACGCCGGTCACCCCGCCGTCGGTGCGGATGACGACCACGAAGCTGTCCTGCGCCGAGGAGGTGAAGCCGGGGTCGAAGTCGGGGGCCAGCACGACATGGCATTCGACGTCGGTAATCTTCAGCCGCGGCGGCGGGCCGGGCAGGAGCGGCGAAACGGTCTCAAAGGGCATGGCGATCAACCCTCACCCGAAACCCCTCTCCCGTCGGGCCGGGAGAGGGGTTTATTGTCGCGTTCGTGGCAGCCGGCAGCCCGGCCCGGCTGCGATGGCGCGGACGGCTAGCTGGCCTTGACCTCGTTCCAGATCTGGACCCGCTTGTCGAAGTTCTCGGGGGTCAGCAGCCAGGAGAGCCGGTCGCCGTAGGTCATGCCGATCTCGTCGTTGGTCGCCTCGTCGGTGGTGTTGCCGTAGCTCCACTTTGTCGAAAGCAGGTTCCCGACTTCGGGCTGGAGGCAGGCGTTGATCCAGGCCAGGGCCAGGTCGACATCCCGCGCTCCCGCGCTCACCACCCAGCAGTCGAGCCAGCCGATCGCCTTTTCCTTCGGAATGGTCAGGCCCACGTTGACGCCTTCATTCTTGATCATGGTGGCCATCGTCTCGCCCATGGAAAACGCCAGCTTGATGTCATTTTCGGCGAAGATCTTGGCGCCTTCGTCGAAGCCCGCGTAGTAGGTGAGCAGCAGCCTCTTCTGCTCGATCAGCTTCTGCTTGACCTGCTCGAACTGCTCGTCGGTCAGGTCGTAGGGGTTCTCGATGCCGAGCACTAGCGCCGCCAGCACGATCGAGTTGTTGGCGTCGTCGAGCGCGATCATCTGCTGCTCGTATTGGGGGTCCCACATCACCTCCCAGGACTCCGGCGCCGTGGGGAACGCATCGGCATCGTAGACGAGCGGCAGGGAGCCCCAGGCGAAGGGCATCCCGTACTGCTTGTCATCCCGCATCACTGGCTCGACCTTCTGGAAGGCGGGGATGATGTTCGCCGCGTTGGCGACCTTGCTCATATCGAGCGGCTGGATCAGGCTGCCGTCGATGTAGCGGGCGAAGGCGGACGTATCGAAGGCCACGACATCGAAGTCCGCGCCCTTGGAGGCCTGCATCTTGGCGAACATCTCATCGACCGAGCCGACGTAGGCCACCTTGACGGTCGCTCCGGTCGTCTTCTCGAAAGGATCGAGCCACTCGGGCTCGGCGTACCCCTCCCAGGTCAGCACCCGCAGCTCGCTGGCCTGGGCGCGGATGATATTGGGCAGGCCAAGGGTCAGCGCCCCGGCCGCGGCTCCGGCCACGAGTTGGCGGCGATTCAACATGGTGGCGATCGACATTCTCGCTCTCCTTTCGTTTCTAACCGGAATAGCAGCGACCAGACCATACACCAGCGATCTGGCGAGGAGGCCAGACGCGGGACCGCGCGGCGCGGCGCACATTAACGTGATCGGTTGCCTACAATCTACCATAGGCCGCGGTAGACAAAATCTGTGCCATATGCCCAATTCGGCCGCCCCGCGCGATGGCGCCCGCGGCGCCGAGGGAGGCCGCGTTTCGTGGATCCGATCCTGTCGATTCAAGGCGTGAGCAAGCGGTTCGGTTCCGGCCCCCCGGCCGTCGATGATGTCTCGCTGGACATCGGCCGCAACGAGTTCTTCGCCCTGTTGGGACCGTCCGGCTGCGGCAAGACGACGCTGCTGCGCACGATCGCCGGTTTTGAAGTCCCGACCGCCGGCCGGATCCTGATCGACGGCGAGGACCTGTCGACCGTGCCCGCCAACCGCCGCCCGGTCAACCTCGTCTTCCAGTCGTACGCCCTCTTCCCGCACATGAACGTTCGCCAGAATGTCGAGTACGGCCTGATGGTCGTCGGCACGCCGAAGAACGAGATGCGCCGGCGCTCCCTGGAGGCGCTGGAGCTGGTGCAGCTCTCGCACCTGGCCGACCGTGCGCCGGACCAGCTCTCGGGCGGGCAACGGCAGCGCGTCGCCCTGGCCCGCGCGCTCGTCAAGCGGCCGAAGGTGCTGCTGCTGGACGAGCCCCTCTCGGCGCTTGATGCCAAGCTGCGCGAGACGATGCAGTTCGAGCTCGTCCAGCTCCAGCGCGCGCTCGGCTTCACCTTCATCATCGTCACCCACGACCAGAACGAGGCGCTGTCGATCGCCACGCGCATCGCGGTCATGCACGACGGGCAGGTAAGCCAGGTTGGCACGCCGCAAGAGCTCTACGAGGCCCCAGCGTCTCGCTTCGTCGCCGAGTTCATCGGCCGCATCAACCTGTTCGAGGGGCGCGTCGTCGGATCCGGCGGCGGTTCCCCGCGCTGCCATGTCGATGGCCTCGGCACGATCCCGGTAGCCCTGTCGCAGGCGATGGAAGGCCCGATCACCCTGAGCGTACGACCCGAACGGTTGACGCTCGGCGAGGAGGCGCGCACCTCGCCTGGGGTCATCAGCGTGGAGGGCACGATTCGCGACATCGCGTACTTCGGCAACACGAGTCACATCGTGGCCCTGTCTGACCAGGGACAACGCATGCTCGTCAACGTCCCGAACGACGGGCGGCGCGGGGGGCCGGGATACGCCCTCGGCCAGCGCGTCTGGGTGAGCTGGTCGGCGGCGGACATGGTGCTGCTGACGGAATAGGCGTCTCTCTGGCCCGCTCAGGTGAGGACGATTCGTGGGTTCCAACGCGGCATTCAAATCCGCCGTCCACCTCTTCCTGATGAAGGAGAACGAGGTGCTGCTCAGCAGGCGCCGCAACACCGGCTACGAGGACGGCAACTACAGCGTGCCGGCCGGACATCTGGACGGCGGCGAAGAGGTCAAGGCCGCGGCCATCCGTGAAGCCGCGGAGGAGATAGGCGTTCGGTTGGCCGCCGACGACCTCGAGATCGTCGGCGTGATGCATCGCAAATCGGACGAGGAGCGCATCGATTTCTTCCTGGTCGCGGGCGCCTGGTCTGGAGAGATCAGCAATCAGGAGCCGGAGAAGTGCGACGATTTGGCCTGGTTTGCCCTCGATCGGCTCCCCGCCAACATCGTTCCGTACGTGGCAAGGGCGCTGCAAAACGCGCGGGAGGGCCGGTGGTTCGAGAGCTTTGGCTGGGGCGAGGATTCCGGCGCATCATGATGGATGGTCACTGGTGGGCCGAGAGTTTTCTTCAGGTGGCCAGTGCAACGTCGTGATCGCGGACGGCGGGCCGGAGACAGCCACCGCGCCAACCCAGCCAGGCCCGGCATCGAGCCGACGCACGCTCCACCCCGCTCCGTGCTCCCCGACAGAATCGCGGACTGTCGCCTGACCCTCCCCCAGCAACGCCGCCTCGACCGTTCGCGGATCGCGGGACAGCCCCGCGCCGATCGCTTTCAGGTAAGCCTCCTTGAGTGTCCAGTAGGCGAAAAATGTCTCCTGCCGAGCGGCGGGCGCCAGCGCCGCGATGGAGGCGGCCTCGTTCGGCCCACAGACGACCGCCAGCAGCGGCGACAGATCGCGATCAGAATCGATCGGCTCCAGATCGATGCCCACCTCGCGCCCCCACGCAACCGCCACCGCGGCCCGTTCCCTGGCGTGACTGAGGCTGAAATGGAGCGGCGATGCACCAGCGAGCGTCGGCTTGCCATGCGCGCCAGAGGTCAGCCGGAGATCCGCGGGGTGTTCGCCCGTATAGCTGGCCAGAATCTGTCGCAGCGCCACGCGTGACGCCGTCCACCACGCGCGGTCGCGCGGCTGCCTGAACCGCTCGGCCCTCGCCCGTTCACCGGGAGAGAGGAGCAGGGCGCCTTCAGCACCGATGCGCTCGAGGTCGATCCACCAGATGTGGAGGTCGTCTGGCGCCAGTCCGGGGCCCATGCGCATCTCCCTCGCGGCGCCGGGTGGTGTCACTCGCCACCTGGCCGGCGATTCACGGATCAAACGCGAAGGCGCCTGCGACGTCGGCCGGGAGTGATGGACGATCGGCCGCCGCCGGGCGCCGAGGCGAGGGATCGAGTTCCTGGAGCAGGGAGCCGAGCCAGATCGCCGCCTCGTGCACATCGCGCCACGCCCCATGCTCTTCTTGCATCACCGCGACATCCATCCGATCAGCGAATCGATCTCCCCAACCAAGCATGGGATCGGCGCGATGCCATTTCGCGTTCGCCAGCAGCTTCACGCGCCCACGCAGCGGCTCGGGCTGGTAGGCCCCGGTCACCACCATCCGCCGCGGGCCAGCCTTGGGCAGAACGGCGCCGGAGCTCGATTCCCACTGGAGCTTGTGGCGGGCTCGCAGAACCTCGAACTGTAGCCGCCGGGCCACCCGGATCATGCCTTTTGGATGCAGAAGGATGCGCGCCCAACGCCGCGCGACGGCAAGCCCGCGCCAGCGTGGCGCCGTGCTGGTTTGCAGCCGGGGGTGACGGGTGTCGATGAGGAAAAGGTGCACCGTCTCTCCGCTCGCCTCGAGTTGACGCGCCATCTCCCAGGCGATGACGCCACCGACGCAGTGACCCAGCAGGAGATAGGGCCCCGCGCTTTGCCGCAGGCGCACGGTGGTGTTCAAGCTGGCAGCCGCGGCTTCGACCCATCCCTCTGTCGGGGTGAAGGTGGGCACGGGCGGATCACCGGGGAACCCATAGAGCGGGCGGCGGGGATCGGCCTCCCGGACCAGCTTGGCGACCGCGTAGAGGGCGCGGGGGCCGCCTTCACCACTGGGCACGGCAAACAGCGGCCGCGGCCCGCTCCCGTCCTGGAGCCGGATGATCTCGGCCGGCATCGCCGCGGGTGCGCCACGCTGGCGATCGATCCAGGCGGCCAGCGCGGCGACGGTTGGCTCTTCGAAGAGGACGCGCACGGGGATGGGCACGCCCAGGCGCTGTTCGAGCCGCGCGATGATGGCCACGCCCTGGAGCGAATGTGAGCCGAGATCGATGAAATCGTCGTCGAGACCGATGTGCGGCAGCCGCAGCTCCGCGGTCCAAACGCCCGCGACGATCTCTTCGGTTGGCGTCCTGGTTCGTGCCGCGGGCATCACGGTTGCAGCCGCCTCGCCATGTGTGGCCGTCACCTGTTCCCCCGAGTCACGCATCGTGCGCTGCAAGTATGGGACAGCCGGGCAGGGCGACGCTAATCTCCAGCAGCTTCGCTGTCGTGACCCTGAGTACAGCGTCGAGAGCTTGTTATGAACCTGGTCGGCGTGGGGGATGGAGACGCAAGTCCGCTGCTGCCCCGGCGCTGGGGGGGGAACGCTCCTTCGCCTGATACGGAATCCGGTTGATGGCTTTGCGTATCGCCTCCCTGCCGGATTCGTCCCCCCTCTCTCCAGCGCACGGGGCCGGGCGCCCGCGTGCGGGTGGCGGGGCAGGGGGGTGAGGGTGCTCTCCGCCGCTACGACGACTGTTCACCCGGATTCCGTATGAGCGGCGCGTTTCCGCTCGAAATCGCTGCTCATGGCTCCTCCTTGCAGATACCGACTCACTTCGGGACAACGACGGCGGGACGGGAAGGAGCGCACTGCCCGAAATCGCCGGAGTTGCTACACTGTCTCTGAGGAGATATATCTCTCATCAATAAAGAAGCTTTTAGAGTAAGGAAAATATTGCGCCGTGTCAAGCCCTTCCGGAACGCGTGCCGAAACGGCGGCTGCCCTCGATCTGGCGCTGCGGGAGACGACCGGGCAATCGATCCTCTTCAGCCAGGCCGTGGCCGAACGCGCCGGCATGAATTCGACCGATCTGGAGGCGCTCGATATCCTGGCGCGGCTCGGACCGATCACCGCGGGGCGGCTGGCGGAGTTGACGGGCTTGACCACGGGCGCGGTCACCGGGCTCATCGATCGCCTGGAACGGCGCGGCTATGCGCGCCGCGAGGCGAATCCTGCCGATCGCCGCAGCGTCGTTGTCCGGCCCGTTATGGAGAACGCCGAACGTGACCTCGGGCCGTCGTACGCCGCGATGGCCCGAGCGATGGACGAGCTGATGGCTCGGTACAGTGACGCGGAGCTGGCCGTCATTCTCGACTTCGTGCAGCGCTCGGCGGCCCTCACCGCCGAGCAAATCGCCAGGCTCCGGAGCGCGGCCGACGTTCCCTCCTGATCTGGTGGCGTCGGCCGGCCCGTTACTCCGCTCAAACCTGCGAAGACGCCTGCCTTCCGACCGGCTGGTAGGTGAGATAGAGAACCCCATTCGTGAATGTTCGCGAGTCGACGAGCTTCAGTGGCATCGGATGGTCTTCATCCACGAAAAGCCGCTTGCCACTGCCTCGCACGACCGGAGGGATCGAGAGCTGCAGCTCATCGAGCAAGTCGTTATCCAGCAGCGAGCGAACCAGAGTCGCGCTGCCGACGACGGTAATGGTTTTTCCGGATTGCCGCTTCAGATCGGCAAGTGCGCCATAGACATCGCCGCCAATCAGCGTCGAGTTCTGCCACTCAACACTCTCCAGCGTGTTGGAAACGACGTATTTGGGGGTGGCATTGATGTATTTGGCAATCGGATTGTCGTCCGGTTGTAGAGGCCAATACCCGGCAAAGAGCTGATAGGTCGTGCGTCCCAGGAGCATGGCGTCCGACGCGGCCATGCCCTCCATGTTTACGGCCTGGACTTCATCATTCGAATAGGCGAAGGCCCACGTTTCCGGAGCCTCGACGACGCCGTCCAGCGACATCCATAACGAGGCGGCGATGGTTCTCATGGGACCGTTCTCCAGTCTACCCTGCGCGCGTTGGCCAGGCTCAGCGGGCGCGAGGCGTCGTCCAACGCCTCACGTCGTATGGCGGCCACACCGGTTGGTCGTTCGGCGAGGAGCTGAATCGACATCTCCAGCGCGGTGGGGAGCTGAACCTCGGCCATGGCAGGCCACCATGGCGGGGTGGCCTGCCATGATCCGTTCGCGACATGTGCCTATCGCGACGAGCGGCGTGTGAAGCTCGTCAGCATCGTCACGATCACCACGGCTGCCACGACATGCATGATCGCCAGCATGATCGCCTGGGCTGTCGAGGCGCCGGGAACCGTGGGGATATAGGCGAAATCCGGGATCAGCGAGAGGACCAGGACCACGGCCGCGATGATGGTGAAGATGCGGGCCGGATCGCTCGTAAAACGCATGAGCAGGGCGTACAGCACCACGGCGACAATGGCGGGCACGACGGTGAAGAGAATGGCGGGGCTGACATTCGAGAGGACGATGAACTCCGGATTGTAGGAAATGATCGCGCTTCCAATGAAGTAGACGATGATGTTCGCGACGACGGCCGCGACAATTGTGCCGAGACCGACGAGGGCGTACCTCCCCCAATCGATCGTGCGTGGAACCTCTGCTCCCGATGCCGTCGAATCGTTGATGGTCATGGCTGGCATGTCTCCGTGTTCATGCAGATTCGCGCGTTGCTCGCCTCGATTCCGGCCGTTCAGCCCTCCTTCAGGACCGACAGAATGTTGCCCGCGGGGTCCGTGAACCAGGCGATATCCGGGCCCTGGCCCCGCGAGATGCCCCGCTCGTCCTGGCTTGCACCCTCGTAGCGTTCGAAGCGCACGCCGCGGGCGAGGAGCTCATCGACCGCCGCATCGATATCGCTCACCGGGAAATTGAGGATGGTGTATGTGGCGGGGGTGTGATCCGGCTTCGGGTAGACGAGCGTGTCGCGGCCACCCGCGAGGTGCAAGGTGAGCAGACCATTCGCCTCGGACGTTCGGAGGCCCAGGACTTCACTATAAAACTGCCGCGCCGCGTGCAGGTCGTCAACGGCAAACCCGCTGTACGCATTGCTTGTCTCGAACATGTGGTGCTCCTTCGTAACGGCAACGCCGCCAGATTCGTGCGGCCTGGCGATTAGGCCCGTTCGTAGGTGAGCTGGAGGACGCCGGTGCTGAACGTCTGGGCATCGACGAGCTTCAGCGCGGTTTGCGAGCCGTAGTCGTCGAAGAGACGCTTGCCATGGCCGACGACGACGGGGTGCACCAGCAGGACGAGTTGGTCGAGCAGGTTCTCGCGCAGCAGCGAGCGGACGAGCGTGCCGCTGCCGACGACGGAGATATTCTTCCCCGGTTGCTGCTTCATCGTGGTCAGTGCATCGGTCAGATCGCCCCTGAGCAGCGTCGAGTTCTGCCAGTCGACATCATCATCATCGAGGGTGGTTGAAACGACATACTTGGGCGTCTCGTTCATCTCGGCCGCGCCCGGCGTCTCGTCGCTGTTCTGATGTGGCCAGTAGCTGGCGAACTCCTGATAGGTCACCCGTCCCAACAGCATGGCGTCCGCGGCGGCCATCTGCGACCCCACCGCTTCCCCCATCTCGTCGTTGAAATAGGGAAAGTGCCACTGATCGGGCGCTTCCACGACGCCATCCAACGACATGAACAACCCCGCGATGATCTTTC
>JBBRVX010000207.1:0-9318 GCA_038246475.1 Thermomicrobiales bacterium
ATTAAAAGTCCACTGCTCTGCCGTTGAGCTAGAGGGCCCGGCACGTACGATGCATTTTCGCCCATCGCGCTCCATTTGTGCAGGTCCCGGTCCAGAATGGTCCGGACCGAGTGCTGCACCATCGGCTATGGTCCACAAACGCGCCAACCGCTCATTGAAGGGCGTTTGCGCCAATGCGCCAGACCGCGCACCTTCTGCTCACACATGTGGTGCGCGGACTGAGCGGCCTGCCATCAAGACGATATTCGTTCAGGTGAAGGATGGAAGTGTTCATGCGCGCGCATTCCCCGCGGACGTTGGCCGGTCGGGCCCAAACCGGAACGGGTTGGAGTGGCTTCGCTGGCGACGCCAAGACAACCGTAGTCGAACCCATCGCATGTTCTGACGCATGAGATCGCGTGGCGCACGTCGCGCGCTCAGACTGCCGATTCGGTTCGCTGGCGGATTGCTGGCCGCATCTGGCATCGCGTCCCTCGCGCTTCGCGCACGGGCGCTCTCATCGGGAGGCGCCCTCGCCGCCACACTCGTCGGTAGTTGCGTTTTCGCCGGAGTTGGCTTCCGCGGCAGCGCCGCGTTGATCGCCTATTTTTCGACGTCGACGCTCCTCGGCAGACTTCCAAACGCGGCGACTGCCCAACAGCGGCGCGGCAATCGCAGAGATGCAATTCAGGTTCTGGCCAACGGAGGCATTCCCGCGACTCTCGCTTTCGTGGCGGGGCTCGGAAAGCCCGGCGCCCGGCCGCTCGCGCAAGCCGGCTATTTCGGGGCCGTCGCGTCCGCGACCGGCGACACCTGGGCGACCGAGATTGGCATGCGTTTGGGCCACAACCCGCGCTCCATCGTGACCTTTCAGCCGACTCCCCCTGGCGCTTCAGGAGGAATCACGCTGACTGGGCTTGGCGGAAGCCTCTGCGGCGCGGCCATGATCGCGCTTCTCGCCGACGCGAAGCCGTCTCCCTTATCCCCATGCCAGCGATCGACCGCGTTTGCGATTGCGCTCGGGGGATTCACCGGCTCTCTGGCAGACAGTTTCCTCGGCGCGACCGCGCAGGAAGTCCGAACGTGTCTGAACTGCGGGGTTGAAACGGAACTGCTCGTGCATTGTGGGAGCGTCGCCACGCGTCGCACCCGCGGAGCCGCCTGGTGCAACAATGACGTCGTGAACGCGTTGTCCACCGCCATTGGCGCGGGCGCGACTATGGCGCTGGTGGCGAGTTTGCATCGCGAGGTTGGCACGATGCGCCCTCGGCGCCCGTGTGTAGGGAAGGCGATCACGTTGCCGCTTCTGTAACCGGCACGACGTTCGTCGGAGCCGGACGTTTGGTCACGCTCGTGTTTGACAACCCGCTATTGGTCGCGGGTAGAGTATGGTCTCCGTGCATCGCTCGGCGAGGGCACGCCAATCCAGTTCGCGTCCATGGCTCGCCTGGTCGGCAGGCGTGTCCGAGATCGAGCCCCAACGCACCCGCATCACGCAGCAGTGCCGGGAGGCCTTTCGCATGAATCGATGGTCAAAGTGGCTTGGTGGTTTGCTCGCCGTGCTCTGCTTCATGATCCCGGGCGCGGCCCTGGCGCAGGAGTCCGATGCCAGCGCGGCGCCAAAACCACCGCTGCCGCCCGAAATCGCGCAGCCCTCGTATGACGTGTTGCGGATTGATGACGGCGGGTTCGGACGCGCCTATCGAGTCTGGGAAGAGTGGGTGCCGCAGATCGTCACCACTCCGGACGGCGGCGCCTGGATCTTCTTCACGGCCCAGCCTCGCGCTGAAGAAGGCTACGGCGATCGACGCCTCTTTGCATCGCGCTACGACCCTGATTTGAATGTGTGGTTGCCGGCCCGCCCCCTCGGATCACCCAGCACCCAGTTTGGCGCCTCGGCGGGCGTTGACAGCAAAGGCGTTGTTCATCTCATTTACTCCCAGCGATCACTCGAGGGGGAAAACGCCTGGAGCCAGCTTGTCTACCAGCGATTCGTTGATGACGCGTGGACGGAACCATCCGAAATTGCTCCCGATCCGAACGCCGGTCACCAGATGCTGCCCGCGCTGGCGATCGGCGCGGACGATGCGCTCCATGTGGTCTGGCGCGATCAACGATTTGTCTCGGAAGAAGAACGGAACGCCCTGCCCACGAACGCCGACCTCCTCTCCAGCGACTTCGTCGATGACGAATGGACAGCGCCTATACGGGTCAGCACCCGCGAAGCGCCTGATCTGAATCCCGCCTGGCCGCATCTTGTCGCCGATGGCGACCGCCTCGTCGTGGTCTGGTCCATTTACGAAGGGACCACGGCTGAGGAAATGAAGAGCGCCGCACGCGTCGAATGGAGTGAGCGATCACTGAAGGCTGGAAGCGAATGGAGCGCGCCAAGGGTGCTCTTCGAAAGAACAGGAGCCGACGCCGGAGGCCGGCTGGTAGACCTCGTGGCCGACCCTCGAGGCGGCGCGATCACGATCTATGGCCAGTACAGCAAGAGCAACAACGAATTGTTCTTACAACGGCTGGGGAAAGGCAGTTCCGATTGGAGCGCCCCCACCCTCCTGGCCACGGGAGATTTCGGCTATTTGCCAACGGCGACGATCGCCCCTGATGGCACGATCTACACGGTTTTCAACAACGGTCGAAATCGCGATGTTGATATCGGCGGGCTGGTGGCCGATCCTGCCGGGGTCACCGCGGGCGCCGTGACCCTGACCCCGGGCGAAGGCGGAGTAACCGCCAGGGCGTCAGTGAGCCTCGACCGGGACGGCAAGCCATGGGTCGTCTACCTGCATCAACCCGTTGGTTCGGCAAACGTCACCGAGATTCAGGCGATCAGGGCAGCCTCGTTTCAGCCGCCGGATTCCAAATCGTCGTGAGCCGTGGGGTCAGGCTCCATCCCGCGCCTGCCGCGCCGCCGTGAACATGGTTTCCAGGGGCGCGGTACGGCCGGTAAAGAGTTCAAAGGCCTTGGCCCCCTGATGCACCAGCATCGCCAGGCCATCCACGCTCTGCAATGAGCGCAAGCTCGCGGCCATGAGGAGATCCGTGTCGCGATAGGTCAGATCCGCGACCACGGCTTGCACCGGAAGCAAGTCGAGCAGCCGGAGATCGATCGGGGATTCGCCAGCGTGCCACCCCAGCGACGTCGCGTTGACGAGGAAATCCGCCCGCGGCAACTCCTGCTCCAGGACGGAGACATTCAGCTCGTCTACTCGGACCGGCGCCGGCGCCAGGTCTTGCCCGAGCCGCGCGCCACGTTCCGGATCACGGTTGACGACGATGATGTCACCAACACCCATGGCTTCCAGCGCCAGCACGACGGCTCGCGCCGCGCCCCCGGCTCCCAGGACAAGCGCGACGGCTGGAATACGTTCCTTGAAGGCCGCACGCGCCAACGTTGCGAAGCCGTAGATGTCCGTGTTGTCGCCAAAGAGGCGGCCGTCGCGGTTGACAATCGTGTTGACGGCTCCGGCGCGCCGCGCCGCCGGTGACGCTTCGTCGACCAGCCGCAACGCCGCCAGCTTGTGCGGCACCGTCACGCTGGCGCCCAGGACAGCGCCATCCCTGAGGCTCTCGATACGGGCCTCAATATCAGCGGGTTTCGTGTGCCAACGCTCGTAGGTGGCGGCAATGCCAAGCTGGTCCAGCGCGGGCTGGTGGAGGGCGGGCGACAGGGAATGCGCGACCGGGTCACCGATGATACCCAGCCGGAACGGTCCCGCATCTGGCCTGATCCTGTTCAGCGTGCCGGTTTCACTGCTCACAGTTGTTCTGGTACTCTTCGACGTTCGCGTCTTGATCTTCCTTAGTCACCCCGAAGGCGTGTTCACCGGTCTTGCACTTCGCGACGAAATACATGTACGGCGTGTCATCGGGGAAGAGCACGGCCTGGATTGAGGCAAAGCCCGGGTTGGCAATCGGCCCCGGCGGAAGCCCTTCTCGCTGGTAAGTGTTGTATGGACTTTCGACAAACAGATCTTCCTCCGTCAGAGGGCTGGGCCACCAATCGCCGGGGGTACCGACGACATACTGCACCGTGGGGTCGGCGTCAAGCCTCCAGTTCTCCTCCCACCGGCTGAGATAGACGTCAGCAATGGTTGGCCGCTCTTCCGGGAGTTGCGCTTCTTTCTCGACAAGCGAGGCGACGGTGAGCACCTGGCGCACGGTGAGTCCCATCTGCTCGGTCCGCTGCAGCATCTCCGGCGTGTACTTGTTGCCGAAGTTCGTCAACATCGTCACCACGTTCAACGTCGCGTCGCTGCCATCGAAGCGGTAGGTGTCCGGGAAGAGATAGCCTTCCAGCGACGCTTCGGGTGGCACATCGGCGAGGAAGGGGAACTGCGATCGGTCGATTTCCGCGACCGCCTTCATGAACGCTTCGGCTCCCCCTTCACCACCCTGCTTTTCGTACTCTTCGGCAATCTGTTCGATCCGCCAGCCCTCGGGAATCGTAATGTCGAACGATTCCGGGGCCGTGGAGGCGGCTTGCGGCGCTTCCTCGGCAGGAGCCGCGCCGGTGATCCGGTCGACGATCTGGGGCACGCTCATCCCCTTGCGCAGCGTGTACGTCCCTGGAATCAGGGCGCCGCCCGCCAGCCGATATTGCCCCTGAAAAAGCATCTTGGAGCGGATCAGCCCCTGCCGTTCCAGTTCGTCCGCGATCTCTGACTCGGTCTGGCCATCAAAGACCGAGAGCATGATCGGCGAACCGGTATCGGCGGGACGCGCCATCTCCGTGGCGTAGGTAAAGGCCCAGAATCCGGAGCCAACCACCACCACCGCCATGGCGATCACCGTAATGACTTTGAGTGACTGCGTAAAGAGACGTAACACCCGTACACGATCCTTTCGCGAGGAGATCACTTCGACCGGCAAAACTCGGTCCTCGCACCCGCGATATCGTCATAATAGGTTCCGTGAAAGCGAGCATCAACTCTACGGATTACGCTATTGAAACGGACACGGGCGCCCCTGGGAGTCAACGCATCATCGTGGTCGCCGGTCCCACCGCCGTTGGCAAGACCGCCCTGAGCGTCGCGTTGGCGCTCGAGTTTGATGGTGAAGTGGTCAACGCCGACTCGCGCTACCTTTGCCGCGAGTTCGATATCGGCGTGGCCAAACCGACGCTACAAGAGCGAAAAGGCGTCCGCCATCACCTGATCGACATCCTGCCGCCGGACGGCAGCATGTCCCTGGCGCGATACCAGGACCTCGCCATGGAGGCGATTCAGAACATTCTGCAGCGAGGAAAGCTGCCGATTCTGGTCGGGGGCACGCCACTCTATGTCAACGCGGTCGTCGAAGGATGGCGCATTCCTCGCGTGCCGCCAAACGCGGCCAGGCGAGCGTTACTTCAGCGGGAAGCGGAGGCGGCCGGCGTCGAAGCACTCTCCCATCGCTTACGCCTGGTCGATTCCGTGGCCGCGGACCGTTGCGGAGCAAACCTCCGCCGCATCATCCGCGCCCTTGAAGTCTACGAGGAGATTGGAGTCCCGATGTCCGCGCAGGAGGGCAAGGGCCCGCCGCCGTTCCTCGCGCTCGAACTGGGGTTGACCCGCCCCCGCGAGGCCCTCTTTCGCGCCATTGATGATCGGGTCAGCGATCAGATCGCACGGGGCCTCGTGGACGAGGTTCGCCGCCTCCGGGAAGGGGGCGTCGCCGAAAACGCCGCCGCCATGAGCAGCATCGGCTACCGGCAGCTCCTCCCATTTCTCCGTGGGGAATCTACGCTGGAAGAGGCCGTTGAACGCATCCGCCTCGACACCCACCGCTATGTCCGCCATCAGGAAACGTGGTTACGGAAAAATCCACGGCTCATCGCGATTGACACCTCGGCGCCAGGTTGGATGGCCAGGGCGGCCAGACAGGTGCGGACATTCCTGCACCCGCCGCCGCCTGCCCTGGTTGAGAGCGGCGTCAGGGAATCGTGAGCCGATTGCTGCCACTCGTATACTTCACTCGTGCGGAATCGCCATCTGACACGGCGCTCTTCCGAGCAAGAAAGGGATCTCATTGGATCGCCAGGCTTACGTCGAAAACATTGTCGATCATTACGATCACCCACGAAACAAGGGGCGCATGGAAGATGCCGATGTCCAACTGGGAGGCGGCAACCCTGGGTGCGGCGACTTGATTACCATGTACGTCAAAATAGGGGAAGATGATCGTATAGAGAAAGCGACCTTTGAAGGCGCTGGCTGCACCATCAGCCAGGCCGGTGGGTCGATCGTCACCGAATTGGCCGCGGGACTTTCGTTCGATCAGGTGAAGGAGCTCGGTCTCCCGGAAATCATCGAGGAGATGGGCGAAGAGATCGTGAAAAGCCGGGTGCGTTGCGCTACCCTCGCCCTCGGTACGTTGCAAGCCGCCATCGATCAGTTTCGTCGCGACCGCGAACGGAGCGACGCTGGCTTGCCACCGATAGAACGCCAGACGTTCGAGGTCTAGTTCGAGGACAACCCACCCGTGGCCAGTGGCAGCGCACCCCGCGAGATCACGCTCAGCGCCGCCTGGCATTCGGGCGCGATTGGCGCGGAGCTGGTGACGACGGACGGCGAAACGGTTCAGGTCGTGCATCGCGGGGCCTGGAGCCATGGCCTGGGACCAGATTTTCAGGATGCACTGCTCCTCTTCGCCGGACGCGAGCTCCGCGCGGGCGGTGTCGAGATTCACCTTGGCACGCGTGGCTGGATCGACCACGGTCATCACCTTGATCCAGCCTACGACGCTGTCGTCCTCCACGTCGTGAGTCGCCACGATGGCACGGTCACCCGGCGGCTCGACGGCGCCCTTGTGCCAGTCGTCGATATTGGTCCGCCTGACCGCTTTGCTGTCCCCGACTTCGCGGAGTGGGATTGGGATCGCGTCGGCGGGGAGGTCTGCGCCGGGCGCACGATGGCCACGAGTCCGCAAGCCATCCATCAGATCCTCGTTGGACTGGGCGATATCCGGCTCGCGGCTCGCTCGGCCCGCATTGAAGCCCGGCTTTCGGCCGAGCCTCCCGCTAAAGTCCTCTGGGCAGAGCTCCTGGACGGGCTTGGTTTTGCGTCGAATCGCGAGCCAATGCGATCACTTGCCCGGCTTGTTCCTGTCGTTTCTCTGGAAGCAGTCCTCCAGGCAACGGCCATTGGCGATCGGGGCGCTACCGCCCGTGGCATCCTGCTTGGGGCGGCAGGGTTCCTGCCGCTCTCGCAATCCGAAGCTCACGCCGGTCGCCTGCTCGCCGATCAGGTCGCGCGCCTGGAGATGAGCTGGCGCACGCGGGGGGCGCCCTGGCACGACGCCGGAATGTCCTCCTCGCTCTGGAACAGCGCAAGGGTCCGCCCGGCCAATCACCCGATCCCCCGGCTCCTTGCAGCTGCCAGCATCGTGTCCCAGGCCGCCAGCCGCAGTGGCTTGATGCCTTCGATTCTTGAGATCCTCGTTGATGAAAGCGATCTCATCTCATCGTTGCGCGCCCTCACGACGGACGATGTCGCGAGTGCCATTGGCGAAGATCGCGCGCTCGACATCCTGGCCAGCAGCGTGATTCCGTTTGCCCTGGCCTTCGCTGCTCACACGGGCGACCATGCGCTCTCCAGTGCGGCGGCCCAACACTGGGAACGGCTCCCCGCGCCAGCGGGCAACGCGGTGACGAAGCGTGCAGCCCGCCAGATTGCCGGTCGGGCACCGCTGGGGAAAATCGGTGCCCGCGGGTCGCAGGGACTGATCCATCTTGACACAACCCTCTGTCAGCCCCGTCGCTGCTACGAGTGTCCCGTTGCCTCGATCGAGCTCTCAGTCAAAGGTTGAACGAAGCGTGCACACCACCCATTTCCTCCCCCGTGACTCCTCATGCACAAGTGGATGTGCTAATTAGCTCCGGCGAACAGTCCTGGTTTCAGACGAAATTGACCTAGATATGCACGTTTTCATCGGCCTTTTCCTGGTTGTCACAGGTACTATATCGCCAACCATTAGTACCAGTCATTGACATTGCGGCAAATCTTGCATTTGTCCTTTCTTCCTGTACTCTTAAGTCAGTCACAAGCGCGGAATGACGGGGCGTTGACCCGTGGTCCCGATAGTTGACGGCCCGTCAGACCCGTTTCGCGGTCGTCACAGCCAACCAATTCAACTCCCTCGAACAGGGGTTGAATTGCACCGCTATCAAGGAGCAAGAGAGCATGAACGCCCGTATGTTCGATGCGCTCACCGTGGCCCTGGGCTCTGGCGCGCCGCGCGCCAGTCGCCGCACGCTGCTGCGGGGATTGGCGGTGCTGACCGTCGCCGGATTCGCGCCCGGAACTGCTTTGGCTTTCGATGGCGGACCGCCGCCAGTGCAGCCCCCCGCCAGCGGGCTCGGCTGCGCCAGCGGCGCCGACTGCGCCGCCGGGGAGGTCTGCCTCAACGGCGCCTGCGCCCAGCGCCAGGCCGTTGGCAGCAGCGCGAACGGAACGCTGCCAGCGACTGACAGCGCGGCCGCGATCGACGGCGGCGCAAACAATCAACAAGTCCCCGGCACAACCCCGGTTCAGCCCCCAGAGACGAGTCCTCCCGGTGGCGTAGGTGGGTTGATTCAGCCCGGTGAGCCTTTGCCAGCGCGCATTTACGCGGGACGGTGCGGGACGCTTGGCGCTGACGCCGCGTTCCAACTGATTGATGTTGGCTCCGTTGAAGGCGCCGAAGAGGGAGAGACGCCGCAGGGCGCCTTGACCGCGATTCCCGCCGAGTTCAGCACGACGGTGGTGAACGCAGCGCTTGCCGACCTGTTCGCGAGCGAGTTTTCCATTGACGTTCGTGTCGACGATGCCGATCCGGCGACTTCCATCGCCTGCGGCGATATCGGTGGTCCGGTGGAAACTGGCGCGACCGGCGCGGAGCTGGCAGTCGGCTTGCAGGAGCGAGGCAATTCCGCCTACTCCGGGATCGCCTGGCTGCAAGACGAGGGAGAACGGACGCTCGTGCGCGTCTTCCTGGCCCGCGGTCTGGAAGGCGGTTCCACCGTCGCCGCCCAGCCAGCCGCGGCGGTTGCCGCTGAGCCGGCGGCAGCGCCGGATGCAACAGCAGCGCAGGCGGCCAGCACCCCCGTTGTCACCGCCGTGACCCCGATTGGACCCGGGGCGTTCGTGGTCACCACCATCGATGTAAACCTGCGCGCTGAGCCAGCGGAGGAGGCCCCGGTGCTGACCATCCTGGGCGAAGGCGTCGAGCTCGAAGTGACCGCCGCCCCCGCCGACGGCTGGGTTGCCGTCATCGATCCCGCCTCCGGGCAGGCAGGATTCGTGAGCGACCAATTCATCGCCGTCTCAGGATAACCAGCTCGGCCTGATCGAAAAGCGGGCCGCCGGCGGGGCC
>JBBRVX010000208.1:0-9299 GCA_038246475.1 Thermomicrobiales bacterium
ACCATCTCAATCCGCATGTGCCCGAGGATGTCGCGTTCGCCGATTCGCGGATTCGGCCGCAAACCATCATGGCCGAGGATATCCTGCACGACCTGGGCGTGATTTCGATTGTCGCCTCCGACTCGCAGGCCATGGGGCGGGTGGGCGAAGTGATCGCGCGGACCTGGCAGACGGCTGACAAGATGAAGCGCCAGCGCGGACCCGCGCCGGGGGACAGCGCCCGCAACGACAACACCCGCATCAAGCGCTACGTGGCCAAATACACGCTCAACCCCGCCATCGCGCACGGCCTCGCGCACGAGGTCGGCTCGATCGAGGCGGGGAAGCTGGCCGATCTCGTCCTTTGGCAGCCCGCATTCTTCGGTGTCAAGCCCGATCTGATAGTCAAGGGCGGCATTGTTGGCTGGGCGGCCATGGGCGATCCCAACGCGTCGATCCCCACGCCGCAGCCGGTGCGCTATCGCCCGATGTTTGGCGCGCTGGCCCCGGAGCAGACGAGCGTCACGTTTGTCTCTGCCGCGGCCATTGCCGCGGGCGTTCCGGAACAGCTCGGGTTGCGGCGGCGTGCCGTAGCGGTGCAAAACACGCGTGCAATCTCGAAGCGTTCCATGATTCATAACGACGCCACACCCGACATAACCGTCGATCCGGAGACGTACGATGTGCGTGCCGACGGCGAGTTGCTGGTCTGCGCGTCTGTCGAGAGCGTGCCGCTGGCACAACGCTATTTCCTCTTCTGAGACGCCGGTCATGAACGATCCGGTGCGGCTGCTGCGGCTGCTGCAATTGACTGATTCCGGCTTTCCCACCGGCGCATTCGCCTTTTCGCACGGGCTGGAAGGGCTCCTCGCCACGGGATTTGTGACGTCAGAGCGGGATGTGGCCGCTGTCATGACCTCCCACATCCGCGAGGGGTTCGCGGGCGTCGAATGCCCGGCCATGATCCACGCCTGGCGGGCCGCGCGGGCGCGAGATCTGGCCGCCCTGGTTGTGCTTGATGGCGTCATCGACGCATTGAAGCCGATTCCCGCCTTTCGCGCGGGCAGCCTGCGCACGGGCCGTCGATTGCTGGAGAGCAGCTTCGGCGTCGTCAACGGCCCCATGCTCGACGCCGTACGTGAGCGGGTACGCGCCGGCGCCCTGGGGGGGCATCACCCGCTGGCGTTCGGGGTCCTGATGGAAGCGGCCGATGTCGATGAAAGGACCGCGTCGCTGGCGCTCGGCGCGGGCTTCGTGACTGGGCTCGCGGCGGCTGCCGTGCGGCTGGGGATCATCGGCGCGGCCGCGGCGCAACGGCTCGTGGCCGAGCATCACCAGGAGATCGAGGCCATGGCTGACGCAGGGCGGCAGACGGAACTCGGAGAGATGGGAGCGTTCATGCCCATGATCGATATCGCTGGCCTTCGCCAGCCAGCTCTGGCCGGTCGGGTTTTCGCATCGTGAGCGGCCCCAACGGCTGCGCGGTGATCGGCGTCGCGGGGCCAGTCGGGACCGGCAAGACGGCGCTCGTCTGGCGTCTCTGCGAAGCATTGCGCGAGCGCGTCAGTCTGGCCGTGATCACCAACGATATCTACACCCTCGAAGATGCCAAATTTCTGGTGCGGCAGGCGGCCCTCTCTGCTGACCGCATCGTGGGCGTCGAAACAGGCGGCTGCCCGCATGCCGCGATCCGCGACGATCCTTCGCTGAACCTCGAGGCGATTGCCGACCTGGCGCGGCATCACCCGGATGTGCAATTGATCCTGCTCGAAAGCGGCGGCGACAATCTCTCGGCCACGTTCAGCCCCGAATTAGTTGACGCCAGCATCTTTGTCATCGACGTGGCTGGCGGCGACAAAATTCCCCGCAAGGGGGGGCCCGGCATCAGCCGCTCCGATCTGCTGGTCATCAACAAGACCGATCTCGCGCCACTCGTCGGGGCCTCGCTCGAGATCATGGCTCGAGATGCCGCGGCGCAGCGTGGGGAACGGCCCGTGCTCTTCACGAACCTGAGGGATCGTGAGGGACTCGAACCTCTTCTCGATTGGATCGCGCCCTTCATTCACGCACGGGCATGACCGGCGAGGCGGCCACCGGGCGCCTTCGGCTGCGGGCCGCGCCGTGCGGCGAACGCACCGTGTTGACCGATCTCTACCGGACCTCCCCGTTTCATCCGGGGCCGGTCAATCACCGCGACGGCCAAGCGCGGATCATCCTGCAAGATGTCACGCCGGGCCTCTTTCCGGGCGATCGCCTCCATGTTGACGTCGAAATCGCGGCCGGCGCCTCCCTTGTCGTCCAGGGGCAGGGTGCAACCAAGGTCTACCCGGCGCAGGCAGGGTCGGGGGCGGAGTCGACGATTTCGCTCACCGTGGCTGACGCCGCCACACTCTGGTGGCTGCCGGGGGGCCTCATTCCGTTTCGCGATGCCCGCCTTTCGACGCGCACCCATGTGGCGTTGGCCGGGACCGCCCGCTTCGCCCATCTCGATGTCATCACGCCTGGCCGGGTGGCAATGGGCGAGCGCTTCGCCTACGAACGGCTCGATGCGCGACTCCGTGTTGACGTTGATGGAAGAGCCCGATTGATCGAGCGCGCCACGCTCGAACCACGAGCGCGACCGCCCATCGTCACTGGGATCCAGGGGTCCTATTCCTGCTCCGGGACGTTGGTGCTGGTCGGCTACCCCTGCCCCACGGATCTGGAACGGTTCGGAAAGGATGTCTGGCTCGGGGCCGGGGGCGGACCAGAGCTTGTCATCGTGCGCGGGCTTGCCCATGCCGCTGACCCTCTGCGCGATGCCCTTCTGACGCTGCTCGCCGAGGTCGCGGTGTATGCCGCGGGGACTGCCCGTTTGGCGGTCGACGGTGGCGGCAGACTCTAGAATGACACGAGCGATTGCGATCTCGGTGGATCCCGGGTCGTGCATCAGCTGATTGTGGGCTCGCGAGGAACGTTGATCTCCAGACAGAGGATAGCGGAATGGAACACGCCACCCGAATTTTTGTGATCGACTCCAACGAGGTCGATCGCTATGCGCGGGCCATCGCCCGCATTGCCGAGCGGGGCCACGCGCCCGGAAGTCCCGAACTGGAGCGGGCCGTGAATACCTATGGCACCGCGTTTCAGTTTCTGGTCATGCGGCGCGGTGCGGAATACGGCCGCGCCCTCGGGTTCGCGGCCGGAGATTTGGCCCTGACACTTGTCGAGAGCCCCAACGATGCGCAAACGCTCGTCGCGGGCGATATCGCCGGCATCCACGAGCGCGTCTGTGTGGCCGAAGAGGAAGCCCGTGCACGCGACGAAGAAGAAGCCCGAGCGCGCGACGAGGAACGGGAAGCCTAGTTCGCGATCGAGAAGCGCATGCTGGCGGCGCCGCGCATGTCGACCCAGCGGGTGGGCCCGGCGACCCCGACGCGGAGGACGGCGGTATCGCAATGAGGGCAGCGCAGGATGGCGCCCATCTCGAGTGCATAGGCCATCAAGCCGCCGATAGGGGCTGCCGCTCCACAGCCGGCGCAAACGATGACCGCCTCGCTTGGCTCGCAGCAGAAGAGCTCAGTGAGCAATCCCGCGGCCACATTCCCGTCGAGCCGCACCGCCTGATCGTCGTCGCGCTCGCCCATGATTACCCTCCCGTCGGTCCGAACCGTTCGGTCTTGATTTGACTGGCAGCGTAGTTCAGCAGGACCAGGCCATTCGCCACACTCTCGACCAGGGGCGTCGGACCGCAAATGTACGCCAGGCTGGTTGGCGCGGGGTTTCCCGCTACCGCTCCGAGCATCGCGGCGTCGATACGCCGGGTGTAGCCGTCCCAGCCATCGGGCTGGGATCGCGTCAAGGTGTGAATGACGCGCAGGCCTTTGTCGCCGCCGAATTGCTCGAGCTCGTCCCGATAGATGATCTCGTCCCAGGCACGCGATGAATAAAGGAGGGTTGTCGGCATCATGCTGCCAATGTCGTGCCGGTACCGCAGCATCGACATCAGCGGCACGATGCCGGAGCCACCGGCAACCAGCAGCAGCGGCCCGCCATCTGCCTCTGTCCAGGTAAAGTAGCCGCCAATGGGGCCGCGTAGCTCAAGTTGATCGCCCGGTTGCAGTTCCTTGGCAAGATATGGCGAAACCTCGCCATCATCGAGGTCTTCGACCGTCAGCTCAAGTTGGCCGCGACTCGGGGCCGAGGCAATGGAATACGATCGCTGCGCGCGGTAGCCATCGGGCGCCGTAAGGCGCACATCCACATGCTGACCGGGCAGATGCCCTGGCCAGGCGTCCGCCTTAAGGTGAAGCGTGATCGACCGCGGCGTTTCAACCCGCCTGGCGGAAACCGATGCCAGCAGCCAGACTAGTCGCCCTGATACCGTTGTTCCCGCCATGGGTCTCCATAATCGTGATAGCCGAGCTGTTCCCAGAAACCGGCCCGATCCCGGGTCATGATCTCCAGACCACGCACCCATTTGGCGCTTTTCCAGAAGTAGAGATGGGGCACGAGCAATCGGGCCGGGCCGCCATGTTCGGGCGCCAGGGGCTCCCCGTCATAGGAAACAGCGACCCACGCCTTCCCCCCGGTGATGTCCGCGAGCGGCATGTTGGTCGTGTATCCGCCGTCGCTGAACGCGGTAACGAACATGCCTTCGGTCTCCACGCCCTGTAAGAGCGTATCAACCGATACCCCTTCCCAGACGGTGTCCAATTTGCTCCATTTCGTGACGCAATGGATATCGACCGTGAACGTCTCGCTCGGAAGCGACCTGAACTCCTCCCACGTCCAGCGCAAAGGGGGATCGACCGTGCCAGTGATGGCGAAATCCCACTCGCTCAGCGGAGTGTGCGGCGTGGGGCCGGCGGAGAGTACCGGAAAATCCTTCGTCAGATATTGGCCGGGTGGGGTGCGGGCGGCGAGCGCGGGATCGTCCCGGCCGCGGCCGCGAAATCCGCGAGATATGAATTCGCCAACCATCTGATCCCTCCTGCGGCGCGGGCGTGCGAGCATCCAGCGACCGATGATCCACTGGATCATGGTGATTTTCGCATGAAACCGGGTGAACAACCGCGAAACGCACTATCCGCTCCTACGCGCGATCCATTAGACTTCCCGACCACTGGCACAGTGTCAAATATGACATCGATTGGCCTGAGTGAGAGCAGCTAAAGGAGGCGTGCGTGGCAGGATCTCACGGCAACATCATCGCGCTCGGCACGATGATTGGTTTGGTCCTGCTCTCCGCACTGCCCGTGGTTGGCCGGGCCCAAAACAGAGCCGACTATTTCCAGAGCGTCGTAAGCGGTGAGCTCAGTGCGCCCCTGCTGTCCGGGCCCCACGGCTTGCCGCTCGAACAACGTGCCGATGTGCTCACGGTGTACAAGGCAGGGCTCGATGTCGCGGATTTCGTGGCGCACGCGGCGTTCACGAACCCGTCCACCGATGACGAGACGGGTTGGGACTACGGGTTTCAGTTTCGGACCACTGGCAACAATGAAGACCTCCGTCTCTTCGTGACCTCCGCGGGTGACTGGAACTTCAGCATTGGAATCGAGCAGCCTGAACAGACGGTGGTCGCAACGAGCCTCGATCTGGCGCCAGGAGCCGTGAACACGCTCGATTTGATCGTGGATGACTTCCAGGCCATGTTCGGCATCAATGGCCAGTATGTGGGCATGATCGTGCTCCCCGAGCTCAGACCGAGCGGAGATGTCTACGCCTCGACAGGATTTCTGGGGAATCTGGTTGTTCCCGGCCGCATCGTTGCAGTGAGTGATTTCAGCGTGTACGCCATTCCTGAATCGCGGCAGCTTGGGGCCGCAGTGCAACCCGAATCCGCGGCCTCCGCCCGTCCCGTTTCGCTGATCAATGGGTCGTGTGACGAGCCAGGCTCCGTGGCCGAAGCGCTGCTGGAGGCCACGCTGCCGGTGGGAGAGCGTCAAGGTTCGGAGCGCGCGGTGGTCGCTGAAACGTCCTTCACCCGGATTTCGCTCACGGTGAGCGATTTGATGAACGCGCCGTATGCGGTGACGATCGCCGAATCGTTCGACAACCCGGCAACGACGATTGCCTGCGCGGACATCGGCGGCATTCCGGACGAGATCGGCGGTTATGTGCTGACCGTGAGCGAGCGTGAAAACTCGGGATATAGCGGGATTATCTACCTGGCGGAAGAGGAAGCAACGGGAGAGGCAAACATCAGCGTCTTCGTGGCGCCGATGCAACCTGCTACCGAGGCCCCGGCTTCAGCCCCGAGGGCGACCCCGCCCGCGGCAGGAACGCCGGTGTCCGTGGTTGATTTGGAAAACGCCCCTCCTGGAGTACGAGAAACCGGGGCCAGAGCCACGCCTACGGCGTGACCGATCCACGATGCTTCTGCAGTGTCAGATGGGCGCGACAGTTCTGACCGCTCGGGTTGCGCCATGCCCAAAGCACGATTGGGTTGTTGCCACAAAGCTGAAGAAGCGCCCGACCCGGTGCACTGGATCGGGCGCTCTTGAACGGCACCAACAGCGAAGGCTGGCTGCTGTAAACTGGTTCTAGGGCGCGCCAGTATTGACGGTGGCATCGCCCCCATCGCCGCCCGCGCCGCCTGCACCGCCTTCGCCGGTGCCGGTTGCAGTACTCCTGTTGTTGTTCGTGTCCCGGTTTTGAATGTCGACGTTGAACACCGGTGGTTGATCGCCAGGAGAGGTCGAAGCGTCCCCCTCGTCTCCGCCGCTGGCGTCCGCGATCTGCGGCCCTACTTCGGCCACAAAATCGAGATCACTCTCGCTGCTCATTTCGGCAACGCTGACGATGAGGTCTCCATTTGAAGTGCCGCCCGTATCCACACTATGGCCCGTGTTCTGCCCGGTGATGATGTCGCCGGTCTGCACGGACGAGCTGCCCTCGGCGGTAGCCACGCCACCGGTCGACGAAACGGCGTTGAGCGGGGCCGTCGATTCCTGGGCAAGCACCGGCGGTGCGATCAGTGTCAGGGCCAGCGCGGCCGACGCTCCGAGGGCCACCGCCCGCGTCACGGCTCGTCCCAGCTGTTTGGGCCAAGCTTCCGCTCTTAGACCCTCCATACGCCTACCCCTTCCCCTCGACTCTCAGTCGCTCATCTAGCCATAAGCATGGCACGTTGCGCCCTGGAGTCATTCCCCATTATCCCCACCAGGGACGCTAGCACCTGGATCGACAGGAGTCAACTCTTGCCGGAATCCAGGAGCCTCTGGCGCGGCCCAATTGGACCTATTGGCGAACGATCTGACACCTGCCAACTGTCGCTCTAACGCGAGCCGACTACCGGTCGTTCCGCACGGTCCTGGCGTTCCGCGTCAATCCGAAAAACGCTCCCTTCGGGAAAGCACGAGAAACCAAGACCCATCTCCTAAGAAGAAAACCGGCTGGAAGAGTTGACAGTTGCATGGACGTCTCATATGATGCATCGCGCTAGGTGTGTCTTTTTTGACACATCTATAGACGTTTCATAACGGGTGGAGGTAGTTTGCCGTGTCCAGAGAACAGCTTGTGAGCCAGTATCGATCTGGTCACATTGATCGTCGTGCCCTCATTCGTGGGATGGCCGCCCTCGCGGCTCCCGCCATCGCGTTGGCGGTGGGCGCCGACAGCGGGCTTGCCAAAAAGAAGCGGAAGAGTGGGCGCGCCGTAAGTGATCCCGCCTCCTCCACCACCGCAATCGGCGGCAATGGCGGCAACGGCGGTAATGGTGGAAATGCTTCCACGGTCGGCGGCACCGGTGGCAACGGCGGAAACTCCGGCGATGCCAATGGCGGCAACGGCGGCAGCTCCGGTGACGGCGGCGCGGGCGGCAACGGTGGCAACACCGGCAACGGCGGCGATGGTGGCAACGCCAATGGCAACACCGGCGGCGCAGGCGGGTCCGGCACCGGTGGCGACAGCGGCAACACCGGCAATGGCGGCGATGGCGGCAACGCCAACGACAACGACGGCGGCGACGGCGGCGACGGCGGCAATGCCAACGACAACGATGGATCTGGCACGGGTACTGGTGGCAGCGGCGGCAACGCCAACGACAACGACGGCGGCAACGGCACGGGTGGTGCTGGCGGCGCTGGCGGTAGCAACACCCAGAATGGCGGCACCACGGGTTCGACCGGTAATAACACGGGCGGCTCCTCCGGTGCGGGCGGCAACGGCGGCGACGGTCTTGGCGCTGGCGACGGCGCCTCAAGCGGCGCTGGCGGCGGCGCGGGCAGCAGCCCAAGCGGAGCCGCTGGCGGTGGCACTGGTAACGCGGGCACTGGCGGCGGCGGAGCCAGCGGAAATGGCGCCACTGGCACTGGCAACGCCGGTGACGGCGCTGGTGGCCTCGGTGTCGGTGTCGGTGTAGGCGTCGGCGGCGACGGCGCCGGTGGCGCGACGGGCTCAGGCACTGGCGGCGGCGGCGCTGCCAGCGGCGCGAGTGGCGCTGGCGGAGTTGGAGCTGGTGCGGCTGGCGCGCCTGGCACCGGGAATGCCGGAGCCGGCGCTGGTAGTGGCGCTGGCGGCGCGGGCGCCGGTGGCGGTGCGACCAATGGCGGCGCGGGTGCGGCCGGTGGCGGCACTAATGGCGGCGGCGGCGGCGTGGGCCAGGCGGCTCCGGCCACAGGCGGCGCGGGCGCTCCGGGAGCGGTCGGCGGCGACGCGAATGCGAACGCCAGTGCGACGGCGCGGGCGAAGTCCAAGGTCCGCAAGGGACGACGGCGCTAGGCCCTTTGAGCCCGGTGGGATGATCTGATCCCGCCGGGCACATCCGAAGATCGTTTCGGGATTCAGGGCCGCCTCCGGGCGGCCCTGAAGTGTTGGCGCCCACCGGGACTGGTTTGGAGTGATCGCCGGCATCCTCCGTTTACTTCGATGATCCCTGGTGCGGAAGTTCCATGCCGAGCCGCGGCCGTTAGTTTCGGGCCTGCCGATCCCTGAATGGGAATACGTGACCTCGGATGGGCTTCACGATGAAGATGCTTCCAGCGAAGGTGCGGCGAGGCGGCGCGGACCATCGTACAGCTCAGCCACCTTCCTCTGGCGGCCAGCATCTATCGCTGGACGAGCGACAGCTCTGCTCAGTGATCGGGAGGATCGCGGCGTGATTGCATACCGCGGCAGCGCATTGGGCCGTCTTCAGGTGGGCAGACTCGTCGATGCCTAAGGCGGACTGCCGTGCGTCTGCTGGTTTATGATCTCAGTGGGTCGCCAGGGTCCTCACATTCTCGCCGAAGGCTTACCCGGTGGGCGCGCCAATTGCCTATGTGTATGTCATGTGCAGGTGAGGAGCAGACGTGCCTTTGCGGTTGGACACTCCCCGGAAGCGGCCGTTGGCCGTCGGC
>JBBRVX010000209.1:0-9290 GCA_038246475.1 Thermomicrobiales bacterium
GAGCTCCTCGACACCATGCGTATCGGGGAACGAAGCGCCATGGTGCACGATCCCCGGGTGCGCGATTTCATCCAGAACATCAAGCTGCTGGTTGCTCCAGACCTCATCCGTCCAGCGGGTGGCGACGGCCAGGTTCGCCTCGGGGGAATCGCCCGCGCACGGGGTGGCGACGGCTTCCGCCAGCGGCGTTGCTTCTTCCATTTGAGCGGCGGGGATCATCGGCACGTCAGTGGCGCCCAGCGCCGCCCGCAGGCCGAGGTGGTCGGCTTCGCCCCAGGACTCGGCAATCTGCCCGCATGCCATCCGGAACACGTTGATGCCGGTCCACGAGACCCTCTTATTCGTGGGAGCGATCCCTTGCCACTCCCCGGTTTGGGTGCCGGTGGCGGTCCAATTTGTGGCCGCGAGATCTCCGTCGGCGGCGACGAGATCGACGCTGAATTTGAGGTCCGGGAATGCAGTGAGAAAGAGGTTCCAGCGTTCGCTGAAGGCCTCGAACCCCTCGGTCGTGCCAGCGATGCCCCAGTGGTGGATTTCGTCGGGGGCCACGATCTCGCCGATCTTGCCCTGCTTGCCCCAGACCACCTCGTCCCAGTAGGCGGTGGCTAGCGCCGCGTTTTCCTCAGGCGTGGTCGTCACGCACTCCGTTGCCGGCGTCGCGTCCTGGGCGGAGGTCGACGCGAGCGGAAGCAAAACGAAGGAGAGTGCGAACAGTGTAATGACAGCGGGTCGAAGATAGCGGAACATATGCACCTCTTTCTTGCTGCACGAAAAGCGACCTGGCCGGACCTTCATCCTACCAGCAAGAACCGGCCCCGGTGCAAGACGATGATTCGTTGGAGGGGGACGCATCATGCACACACCATTGGCCGAGCGCGCATTGGCGGGACGGGTGGCGCTCGTGACCGGCGCGGGCTCAGGGATCGGGCGCGCCTCGGCGCTGGCCTTCGCCCGTGCGGGCGCCATCGTCGTCGTTTCCGATATCGCCGCCGAGGGCGGCGAGGAGACCGCGCGTTTGATCGCGGAGCGCGGCGGCGAGGCCTTGTTCGTGCGGGCCGATGTCTCCAAGAGTGATCAGGTCGCCGCGCTGATCGCGGCGATTCTCGATCGCTATGGCCGTCTCGACTGCGCCCACAACAATGGCGGGATCGAGGGGCCGCTGGCCACGGTGACCGATCTGACCGAGGAGGAATGGGACCGGGTCATCGATGTCAATCTCAAGGGCGTCTGGCTCTGCCTGAAGCACGAGATTCCGGCGATGCTCGCCAATGGCGGCGGCGCGATCGTCAATACCGGCTCGGTTTCGGGGTTGAAAGGATTCCCGCCCCTCTTGCCAGCCTATGTTGCCAGCAAGTTCGGCGTGGTCGGTCTGACCGCGGTGACCGCCCGCCAGCATGCCCGCGAGGGGATTCGGGTGAACGCCGTCTGCCCGGGCGCCATCGACACCCCCATGCTCGACCGCATTGGGGAGGGCGCGGAGCGGCTTGGCGTTTCCCTGGTGGCGGAAAACCCCTCCGGGCGGCTGGGATCGCCGGCCGAGGTGGCCGAGGCGGTCGTCTGGCTCTGTTCCGATGGAGCCTCGTTCGTCAATGGCCAGACGCTGACCATCGACGGCGGCTTTCTGGCCTAAACCCGGGTCCCCTCGCGCGCTTCCTGCAAGAGGGTGATGTTGATAGCGCCTTCCGCGCCGGTGGCCCCGGCATAGGCGGCCCCCTTTGTCCACGCCGCGAAAGCCGCAATCTGGGCCTCGTAGGGATTGGGCGCGCTGTCGTACGTCGTGCGAGAGCCGTCCGAGAGAACCAACGGCCCTCCGGCGGCCCCCAGGCGCGGCACGAAGACTCCCGTGGCGATGCCCCATCCCGCCGTGCCATGAACCTCGACTCGATTGGCGGGACCCTGCACGCCCGTTGCCGTTTCCACGACGCCGGTCGCGTTGCCGAGTTGAAGGAGGAGGACCGCGAGGTCCTCGACATCGACGCTCCAGTGCTGGGTGCTGAGCCGGCTGCCCAGCAGCGTTGTCTCCGGGAAGCCGGTCAGCCAGAGCGCGGCATCTAACGTATGAGTGCCGATGTCCATGATCGCCCAGCCGCCAGAGGTCGCTGGATCGAGGCGCCAGGGATCGGGCAGCCCGGCGTATTGGGTCTGCCAACTGGCGCGGACGAAGGCCACGTCGCCGAGCGCGCCCCGGCGCACGGCGTGGTGCAGATCGCGCAGGGTGGGATGGAACCTCCCCTGATAGCCGACTCCCAGCCGCGGGCCGAGCTGATCCGCCAGCGCCGCGAGCTCGTACGCCGCGCTCCCCTCGGTAGCCAGCGGCTTCTCGGCGAGGACGTGCTTGCCGGCCCGCAATGCCTGCCGCACATGGTCGGCGTGGAGATGGTTCGGCGAGGCCACCCAGACCGCCTCGATGTTCGGATCGAGAAGCAGGTCGGCCAACGAGTCGTAGGCGCGAGCCGTACCATGGCGGGCGGCGAACGCTGCCGAGCGCTCTGGCGTCGAGCCGGCGGCGCCGAGCAATTCCTGCCCCGCGTTGCGCAGCACCGGGGCGAAGACCGCGTCCGCAAACCCGCTGCTGCCGATCAAACCCCACTTGACGCGTACCGGCTCAACCACGAACGACTCCTCCGGGTGGACACGCAACCCTTATGACTTTAGCCGCGGGCAGGGAACCGCCGTGCGTGAGGCAACAGTGTGAACGACCGCCTGGGATCGTCCCTACGCCCAGGTCGAACTCAACTATGACCGGGAGCGTCGAGTAGCGCCAACGTCGGGGCGAATCGCTCGACGCTCTCTATCGTATTCGGGTTGAGCACGACCTGCACGTGGGCGATCCCTTCGCGCGCGAACTTCCGTAGCTCCTCGGCGAGCTCATCCGGGCTGCCAAAGAGCGGCCGCGCCGCGGGATCGCGAGTACCGTGTGCATCCGCGTATTCGATCTGCACCGACACGGAGCGTTGCAGGGAGGCGGGATCCCGGCCGGCCGCGCGACAGGCGTCATCGACCGCAGTGCGCAGAGCGGGGACCGCGGCGGCACTGTTGTCCCGCCAGGCCAGCCAGGCGTTCCAGATGTCGGCATGTTCCGCCGTCAGGCGAAGCATGCGTGGGCGGTTGGCGAGCGCTCCCAGCATGATCGGCGGGCCGGTGGGGCGTGGGCCGCGAGGACGCAGCTCGCAATCGCGCGCCGTGTAGAACTCCCCCGCGAAATCGACATGTCCGCTGTGCAGGAGTGGCCGGATGATGGCCATCGCCTCCTCGAAGCGGGCCAGGCGACGATCGAAGGGGTAGCCAAAGGCGCGGAACTCGGGCTCATGCCAGCCCGCGCCGAGGCCCAGGATGAGTCGCCCTTCGCTGATCTCATCGACCGTGTCCGCCATCTTGGCCAGGAGCGCCGGGTTCCGCCAGAGCGCGCACATCACCAACGCGCCGATCTCGACGCGCGGCACTGAAGCGGCCAAGGCGGCGATCTGCGACCAGCCTTCCCAGCCCCCGATCCGGCCGCTCCCCTCGGGTTGCATCAAGAGATGATCGGACACCCAGATCGAATCGAACCCGGCCTGCTCGGCGAAGTGAGCGCGTTCCAGGACGTCAGCCCAACGCGCGACGCTCCCGTCGCTCCCTTCGATCCAGGGGGTGAGAAAGAGCCCAACCTTGAGTGGCCGCACGTTAGGCGCCTCCGGTGAAGGGCACGTTGAGATCGGCGATCGAATCGAGCACCAGGTCGGCGAGCGCGATCTCTGCCGGGCCGACCGGCTTTCCCGTGCGCACCAGGATGCCAGCCATCCCCAGCCGGCGAGCCGGGGCGAGATCGTTCCTGGCGTCGTCCCCGACCATGACCAGCTCGCGCGCGGGGAGGCCGATATCGCGGATCGCCTGGCGAAAGAACGCGGCGGCCGGCTTGCCAACGACCGTGGTGCGGACTCCTGCCGCGGCCGCCAGCGCGGTGATGAACGGGCCGCTATCGAGCGTCATCCCGTCCTCGGTGCGCCAAGCGACGTTCCGGTGCATGGCCACCAGCGTGGCGCCGCGCAGGAGGAGCCGATAGGCGTGATTGAGCCGGGCATACGTCAGCTCCTCCTCGGCGCCGCCAATGACGACGACCGCCGCGTCCGGCGCGCCATCGGGACCGACGACGTTCACCGCTGCCGCGCGGAAGTCATCGATCGCATCGCCCTTGCTTAGCAGATAGCACGCCGCGCCCGGAAAGCGCCGCGCCACATAGGCCGCCGTGGCCGCTGCTGCGGTCATCACTATCTCTTCGCTTATGGGAAATCCCTGCGCCTGGAGTCTGGCGGCGAGCATGGCGCGACTGGAGACCGTCGAGTTCGTCAGCAGGCGAAAGGGGATGCCCCGCCGCGTGAGCCCGGCGAGCGTCTCGGTCGCGCCGGGAATCGGGGTTCCCCCGACGCGCAGCACGCCGTCGACATCGAACAGGACGCCGCGGATGTGGGAGAGGTCATGCGTTGCGGTCATCGCTCTCCTGGGCGTATCTCAACTCGGCCGCGCTATCCCACCGGCGTGGCCTGGGCGGCGCCCATCGACCCACCACCGCACCCAGCGGGAGCCGCGCACATGCCGGGGCCTCCTGGCTGGTTCGGCGCGGTCATCTGGCTCTGGCAGCAAACAAGTCCCTCCGAGCAATCGCCCTCGACCCCTTCGTTGCAAGGGCAGCCAATGCCTTCGCATTTGGCGGGGCCGCAGTGGTCGTCCGCGCCGCAATAGCCGGAGCAGCACTCCTTGCAGTAGCTGCCCGCTGCACAACTGCTGGGGCAGGGGTTGGTCGTCGCCTGGCATTGGTTTCCGAAACAGATCGCCTCGGTTTCGCAGCGGCCGCTGCCGCCGGCGACCGACGAATCGTGCGCGCAACAGACGAGGCCATCGTCACACTCGCCCTTCGTGCCGCTGTTGCAGGAGCAGCCCTCGCCGCTGCACTCGCCCTGATTGCATTTGTCCTGGCGCACGCAGCGGCCCGGACCACCGGCTACCCCAGGATCGTCGAGGCAGCAGACGAAGCTACTGTCGCAGGCGTTCTCCACCCCGCCATTGCATCGGCATCCCTTCCCGGTGCATGACGACTGCGGACCGAGCGGATTGCAGCCGACCGACGATGGCGTGCAGACCCCCGGCCCGCCAGACGCACCGTTGGCATCGTTGGCGCAGCAGAGGAGTGTGGTGTCGCCGCAGGAGTTGTCCGTGCCGGAGGCGCAGGCGCAGCCGACTCCCGGCCGCGAGGGATCGGTGCAGACCGGGAGCGGCGTCGGCGTTTTCGATTGCGCCGCGGTGACGCCGTCCGCGCGGCCGCCGGCCCGCGCGGCCATGCCGGCCATCGCGCCGGCCGATGCGCTCCGCAAAGCAACGCGGCGCGAGACCCGGCTGGCGAGGGATCGGGCGATTGCGTCAAAGCGTTCGGCGTCCATGTCGAAATCCTCCGTTCGCAGCAATGCTCTCGTGTCTTCGTGAGTCGCCTCGGACCTGGCAGTTCCTTACGATGATGACGCTACAAGGAGCGGTTCCAGGGCCTTGGCAGCCGCTCGTTTGCAGCTGATGTCACCGCTTGTTCGCGGCAGCCGCCAAGGTGTGAACCTCAGCCTCGGCACGCACCGCGTAGGGCATCGCGGTAAAACGGGCTGGCGGCGGGTCCGGCCGGCCGTTGAGCAACAGGGCCAGGATTTCCTCACCCATCGCGACGGCCTCCGCCCGGGTCTCGCCATGCGTATGAGCGCCAGGGAAGTCCGGAATGCTGACCAGGAAGCATTGATCTTCATCAGACCACTCGATCACCATGGCGTAGTTTCGTGCCCTCTCCCGCTCGGCATCGCTGAGTTCGTCCACGTCGACATGCCTGACCATGTTGATCTCCTTGCGGCCCTTAGGATACTTCCCGAAGCTGCTTGATCGCGTTCCGCAGGTCACGCTCCTGGTACGGTTTGGCGTCGCCGTCCTGGCCGGACAGCACGATCGTCAAGGTAGGAAGGAGGGGATGAGTCCATTTGCTGTGGCTGCCCTTCCCGCCTCGCTTGTCTTCGGTGGAACCGAGCTTCCGGTACTCCTCCTTCAGCTCACGATTCTTTCGAGGCATGTGGCTTCGCTGCCTTGACTGTTACAAGTCACAGTTACAAGTCACAACGGTTCAGTCGGCTGAAGTGGTCATGCTCCATGGCTCGTCGAGACGCCTCGTACCATCACCCCATCACCCTACGACCCAATCACCCTCCAATCGTCCAGCCCCCATCGACCATCGTCACCGCTCCGGTCATGTAGCAGGCCCGATCGGAAGCGAGAAAGGCGACGACATCGGCGACCTCGTCCGGTAAACCGTAGCGGCCGAGCAGGGTTCTTCCCACGACGCCGGAGTAGAGCGATAGGGCGAACGCTTCGTCGGGATTGCTGGCCTTAGTCCCCTGGGCGAGAAGCCCTTCCGCCGTCTGCCGCACCCCGGCGTTCATCTCCGTGGCGATGTAGCCCGGGGCCACCGCGTGCACACGAATGCCGTACTTCGCCCAGTCGCGGGCCAGCGCCTTGGTCAGGCCGATCAGGCCGGCCTTGCTGGCGCAGTAGGCGCTCTCCAGGGCAATCGGCATCATCCCGGCGATGGAGGCGATGTTGATGATCACCCCACCCCCGCGGGCGATCATCTCCGCCGAGGCCGCCGTGCTGAGCAGGAAGGCGCCTTTGAGGTTGGTGTCGAGGATCGCGTCCCAAACGTCTTCATTGATCTCCTGCGGCTCGGCATGGAGGGGTGAGATGCCGGCGTTGTTCACGACGATGGCGATCCGGCCGTAATGGCTCAGGGTCTCCCCGACCAGCCGCTGCACGTCGCCCGCCGAGCGCACATCGCAGCCGACCGCCATCGCCTCGCCACTACGCGCCCGGATTGCCGAGGCCGCCTGTTCCGCGTCCTCGACCGAGCGGGCGGCAATGACCACCCGCGCTCCGGCAACGGCGAGCCGCTCCGCAATGGCCCGGCCGATCCCCCGGCTGCCCCCGGTGACGATGGCCGTGCGCCCGGCGAGCGAATCCCCGGCTGGCGCGTCTCCAGACATCGTGGCGACTTACTTCACCATCAGGTCGGCGTAGGTAGTCCCGACATCCGCCGATGGGCGGTAGTCCTCGCCGCGCTCGACGAGGATGTAGTCGTGGTAGAGTTGGCGATCCTCGTCCGTGGCGAAGATGCGTGTGCGGTCGTGAATCTGCTCGGCCAGGTAGTGCTTGGCGATCATGCGCCCGGTCGTCGCGCAGAAGAGCATCTTCTCCTCGTACCACTGGGCGTCGTTCTCGCGCCAATCGGCCATCACGCCTGCTCCTCCTGCTCGGTTTCGTAGCCATAGAACTCGCGGGCCGCCTCCGGCGTGACGAAGCCCTGGCGCAGGTCTTCCGCAACCAGCTCGCGCGGCCGCTCCAGCGGATCGCCGAAGCCGCCACCGCCCGCCGATTGCAGCCGGATACGATCGCCCTTGGTGACTGCCACGCGGGTGAACTTGGAATCGGAGACGGTGCCGAAGACTTCCGAAAAGCGGCGGAACTGATCGTCGCCTTCGCGCTGAATGAAGATGCCGCTGCTGGCCCCTTCCATGCCGCCGAAGATGCCGGGGCCGTGCGTGCGCGTGCGGTCGAAGAGGGCGTTGACGGTGATCTCCGGCGCGGTGACGCGGAAGACGCGCGAACTGGCCAGGCCGCCGCGCCAGCGCCCGGCGCCGGCCGAGTCGGGGCGGAGCTTGTATTCCTCGACGATGAAGGGGTACTTCGTCTCCAGAATCTCGACCGGGGTGTTGCGGCAGTTGCCGTTGTTCGGGCAGAGGACGTTGTTGCCGTCGTGGTCGATGGTGCCGCCCCAGCCGCTCCCCTCGATGTGGTAATTCGTGTAGTAGTCGCCGTACTCCGGGTGGAAGCCGCCGAAGAGGAAGTTGCACGATGAGGCCCCCTCGGATGCCTGCACCCGCTCCGGCACCGCCCCGGCCAGCGCCCGGATGACGACGTTCTGGATGTGCGGGTGCGTCTCTGTATTTCCCCCAACGGATGGCCCCGGATGCTTGACGTTCATCAGCGAGCCCGGTCGCGTCACCAGCCGGATCGGGCGGTAGGCGCCCGAGTTGATCGGGATGTCGTTCGAGACGACGTGCAGGAAGCCGCTGTAGCAGGCGGCTGCCGTCACCACGAAGGTGGCGTTGATCGGCCCCCTCGCCTGATCGTCGGAATCGGTCCAGTCGCAGATCGCCTCGTCCCCGCGGATGGTCAGGCGCAGCCGCATCCAGTAGGGATCTTTGGTGATGCCGTCGTCTTCCATGCAATCCTGCGCGTAGTAGACCCCGTCCGGCATCTCGGCGATCTCGGCCCGCATGAAGCGTTCGGAGTAGTCGAGCAGTTGGTCCGAAGCGGCGGAGAGGGTCTCCGCGCCGTACTTCTCCAGCAGCTCCAGCACGCGCGCCTCCGCCACATTCAACGAGCCGATCATGGCGTGGTAGTCGCCCCAGGAGGTCTTGGGGGTGCGATGGTTGGCGAGGATGACGCGCCAGATGTCCTTCACATACTCGCCGCCGTCGATGATCTTCAGCGGCGGCAGGCGCAACCCTTCCTGATAGACCTCCGTGCCGTCGGCGGCGAAAGAGCCAGGGGCCATGCCGCCGATCTCGCCGACGTGGGCCACATTGCCGACGAAGCCCCAGATCTTCCCCTCGTGGAAGACGGCCTTCACCACTAGATGCTCGGGCATGTGATTCTGGCCGCGATAGGGGTCGTTGTGGATGTAGACGTCGCCCGGATTGAACCCCTCGATGCCGACCTCGTCCAGCATCCACTTCATGGCGTACTGGCAGGAGCCGAGCATCGTGGGGCAGAACTCGGCCTGCCCGATCAGGTCGCCGCGGGTGTTGAACATCATGCAGGAGAAGTCGAGCCCTTCGTTGAAGATGGGGGAGTAGCTGGTCCGCATCATGGCGGTGCCCATCTCGCGGCAGACATTCACGAAGGCGTTGTTGATGACGCTAAGGGTGACGGGGTCGATGGTCTGAACCTCTTTGGTCGTCATCAGTTGCTCCTCCCAGTATCATCCGGCATCGACAGGCTGCCAGGGGCGATTGTAGGGGCGACGCCTGCGTCGCCCGCGCTGATTGGCCGCGAACGATGATTCGGGAAACGCCATTTTCAGCCGAGAACGTGCGTGATGCGGACGCGGGGGGGGGGGGGGGGGCCCCCCCCCACCCCCCCCCGCCCCCGCCGCGGGCCGCGGGGAAAGGGGGGGGGGACAGAGATGGGCCAAAAACGGGGAGAGACACCCCACCCCCCCCCCCAACCCC
>JBBRVX010000210.1:0-9275 GCA_038246475.1 Thermomicrobiales bacterium
ACGATGTTCGGCGTCACCACCCCATGCGTCACCGTCGCCCGCGAGCGGCTGGAGGAGCTCGGCTACGACGTGTTGATCTTCCACGCCACCGGCGCCGGCGGGCAGGCCATGGAGCGCCTGATTCGCGATGTCTACATCACCGGCGTGCTCGATGCGACGACGACCGAATTGGCGGACGAGCTGGTGGGCGGGGTCCTCTCCGCTGGCCCCAACCGGTTGGAGGCGGCAGGGGCGCTTGGCTTGCCGCAGGTCGTGTCACTGGGCGCCCTCGATATGGTCAACTTCGGCCCGCCCGCCAGCGTGCCCGCGGCGTTCGCCTCCCGCCTTTTCCACGAACACAATCCCAATGTCACCCTCATGCGCACGAATCCCGCGGAGTGCGCGAGGCTTGGAACGATCCTGGCGGACAAACTTAACCAGTCGCGTGGCCCGGTGACCCTCTTCATTCCCCTCAGAGGCATTTCCCAGATTGCCACCGCCGGGCAAGTCTTTCACGACCCGGAGGCCGACGACGCGCTGTTTGCCGCCATTCGTGACACCATCGACGAACGAATCATGGTGCGCGAGATCGATGCCGATATCAACGATCCCGCCTTCGCCCTGGCCATGGCGGAAGCGTTTCACGAGCACTACGTGACTTGGGCTTCGACACAAGAGAGGATGCCAGCGTGAAACGCACGCAAGCACTGGAACGGTTGCGAGCGCAGGTCGCAAAGGGAAAACCGATCATCGGCGCCGGGGCAGGCACGGGCCTGTCGGCGAAGAGCGCCGAGGCGGGCGGCGTCGACCTGATCATCATCTACAACTCCGGGCGCTACCGCATGGCTGGGCGCGGCTCGCTGGCCGGGATGCTCCCCTACGGCGACGCCAACGCCGTTGTCGTCGACATGGCGCGGGAGGTGCTGCCGGTGGTGCGCTCGACCCCGGTGCTGGCAGGGGTCTGCGGTACCGACCCCTTTCGCATCATGGACCTCTTCCTGCCCCAGATCCGCGACATGGGTTTCTCCGGCGTGCAGAATTTCCCGACCGTCGGCCTCTTCGAAGGCGTCTTTCGGCAGAATCTCGAGGAGACGGGGATGGGCTTCAATCTCGAAGTGGAGATGATCCGCACCGCCCACGAGCTCGACCTCCTCACCACGCCCTACGTCTTCACCGTAGACGATGCAGAGCGGATGGCCGAGGCCGGCGCCGACATCCTCGTGCCGCACATGGGGCTGACCACCAGCGGCACGATCGGCGCGCAAACCGCCATTACCCTCGAAGAATCCGTGGCGCGAGTGCAAGCCATGCATGACGCCGCGAAGGCGATCAACCCCGACATCCTCGTCCTCTGTCACGGCGGCCCCATCGCCGAGCCGCACGACGCGGCCTACGTTCTCTCGCACACAAACGGCGTCGTCGGCTTCTTCGGCGCCTCCAGCATGGAACGCCTCCCCACCGAGATCGCCATCGCCAGCACTGTACAGCGATTCAAGGCGATCCCCATGTGAAACTGCAGTCTGGCAATCCCGCGCCTTTCCGGAATCACGATGCCTGTAGGGGCGAGGCCTGCCTCGCCCGGACCCATCCGCCGCGAACGTTCGCGGGGGAAACCGTTAATGGTTCGACGTCGTCGCCGGGTGGGGAGCACTGGCGAAGAGGGTGTCGCCCCTCCATTCGTCGCAAGGGCTTTGGGATGCGATGACGTTCTGCGCGGCGTGGCACTCGCCTCAACCAGCCGTATCCCGCGCCAGCAACCCCTCGATCGCGTCGCATGCCGCCTGGACGCTCGCTTCACCCCGCACCTTCACTCCGACCTCTGCTGCCCGTGCCTGAAAGCCCGGATCGTGCAGCAGTGGCCGTAGGGAAAGAGCGGCCTGCCTCGCCGAATAGCCTCCGCGCCTGATTTCACGCCCGATGCCGAGACGCGCCACGCGCCGGGCATTGTCGAACTGGTCATGGGCGAACGGCATCACCAGCATCGGTTTTCCGGCGCGCATCGCCTCGGCCGTGGTGCCGATGCCCCCCTGATGCACGATCACGGAGGCGCGCGGGAAGAGCGCGGCATGCGGCGCGTAATCGACGGCGATCACTCCCGCCGGCAACGATGTACCGAGCGTCGCCGCATCGCCTCCCGCCAGGAGCACCGCCCGCTCTCCCAATACCACGGCCGCGGCGGCGCTCTCGGCGTAGAACGTCCCGGCCGTCATCACCGCCGACGAGCCGAGCGTAAAGACAATCGGGGCCGCCCCCGCCGCCAGAAATTCCTCCACGGCCGGCGCCAGCCGCCCTCCTGGCGGATCGAGAAACGGGAATCCCGTAATCACGGTCTGGGGCGGCCAATCTACCTGCGGCGGGGCCAGCAGCGGGGAAAAGAGCGCCAGCACGAGCGACGGCGAATGCCCGGTCAGGAGCGGGTTGCTCAGGCTCGCGGGCAGGCCCAGCTCCTCCCGTAACGACCGCAGCGATGCGAACCAGGGTTGGGAGAAGCGGGAAAACCCCGCCATGGCCAGCCGCCAGAACCAGGGCCCCAGCAAGGGCAGCCGCGAGAGCCAGGGCGCCTGCGCCAGGACGGGCGGATCGAGCGCCGAAAAGAGCGCGATCGGCTGCAAGGCGGTCGACGCCCAGGGCAGGCCGCGTACCTCGGCCACCAGCGGCGTGGCGAAGGTCAGCAGATGCGAGACCAGCAGATCGGCGCCCTCCGCCGCGGCGAGCGTATCCTCGTAGGAGTCGCGCAGGAAGGGCAGCACCGCCTGCCGCACCACCTCCTCGGTGCCGCGACGGGCATCCATCACCGTCCGCATCAGCTCCGGCATTGCCTCCGGGTCGGGCAGATCGGGGCGAATCGGCGCGAACGCAATGCCTCGCTCCTCGACGCGGCCACGATACGTTGCGCTCGTGCCGATGATCGGGGAATGCCCACGCGCCTTGAGCCCGATGGCGATGGCCAGGAAGGGATAGAGGTCGCCCAGCGAGCCGAACGTCGTGAGCAAGATTCGCTTGCCTCTCCCAGATTGGTCAGGCAGGCGTTCTGTTGAAGGCAGGGAGGGAAGCAGCGGACGCTCCATTCTCATATCGGGCATTCGGCGGCACGGTTTGGCGTCGAGAGCATGCTATGCTCCCGCGACCTGTCTCAGTGAATCACGACGACCGTGAGGTGTGCACGCGATTCCCGAATAGCGCCCCGACCGGCGCAAGATCTGACGCATTGGCCGCGGCCAGAGAGCATGAGGAGGAAGAGATGACAACGCGCAATGGACCGGATTCAGTCAGGGTCAGTCGCCGCCAGGTCGTCGCCGGGGCGGCGTCGCTGGGACTCAGCGCCTCGCTCTTGAAGCACGCGAGCGGCCTGGCGGCCCCGGCCCTGCAGGATGCGGCGCCCAAATCGGGCGGCGTGCTCAAGGTTGGCCTGCAGGCCGATCCCACCGCCCTCGACCCCCAGAAGCAGAGCCTCACCGCGATCTGGCACGTCGTCGAGCAGATCTACAGCGGGCTGACCCGCGTCAAGCCGGATCTCTCCATCGAGCCCGCGCTGGCCGAGAGCTGGGAGATCGCCGAGGACGGCATCACCTACACCTTTAAGCTCCGCCCCGGCGTGCTCTTCCACGACGGGACCCCGCTCAAGGCGAGCGACGTCAAATTCACTTTCGAACGGTTGGTCGATCCCGAAACGGCCTCCACCAGCGCCGCCGAGCTGGCCTCGATGAAGAGCATCGATGCGCCCGACGACGAGACCGTGGTCATGACTCTCAATGCCCCCGATGCTTCACTGCTGGCGACCCTCGCGGGCGGCAGCTGCTTCGTCTACTCCCAGGCCTTTGTCGAAGCGAACAACAACGATGTGTCCCAAGTGGCGATGGGCACCGGGCCGTTCAAGTTCGTCGAGTACGTGCCGAACACACGCATCGTGCTCGAGAAGAATCCAGACTACTGGGAAGAAGGTCTCCCGTATCTCGATGGGCTGGAGATGACCATCGCCGCCGACGATACGGCGCGCACGGCGGCCGTCGTCACCGGGACAGTCGATTTCATCGAGTACGCGCCGTTGCGCGACATCGAGAGCCTGCAGCAGGACTCCAGCATCACCCTCGCCGGAGACTCCAACACCAATATCCGCTTTGCCGGGCTCAATCTCAGCGTGGAGCCGTTCGACAACCTGAAGGTGCGACAGGCCATTGCCATGGTCGTCGATCGCGACGCCATGCTGGGCCCGGCGGTCTTCGGCCACGGCACCCCGACCGAGGTCCTCTTCCCGCCCGATTTCTGGGCGGCGCTGCAACAGGAGGTGCGCCCGCCCGACGTTGAGGCCGCCAAGGCGTTGATGGCCGAGGCCGGACACGCGGAAGGCTTCTCGACGACGATCACCTCCTGGTCGCAATACTCCTTCCTCTCCAATGCCGCGGTCGTCCTGCAAGAGCAGTTGCGCCAGATCGGCATCGAGGCGGAGCTGAACCTGGTCGAGAACGCCACCATGATCGAGGATGTCTACGTGAACAAGACGTACGACATTGCCGTAACCGGCGATAGCGCCTACGTCGATCCGAATACCCTCGTGCTGGCGAACTTCAAGACGGGCGAGAGCGGCAATTTCGCCAACTACAGCAATCCCGACGTCGATAAACTCATCGATCAGGGCATCGCTGTCACTGACCAGGCCGAGCGTGCCAAGATCTACCAGGAGATCCAGCAGAAGCTGCTCGAAGATCTGCCCTGGATCAATCTCTTCGTCGCCAACCAGTACGAGGCCATGAAGACGAACGTCAAGGGCTACACCCACATCCCGACCGGCTCCAACGCCGCCTTCCGCGAAACGTGGATTGAAGGGTCATAGGGTGATAGGGTGATGGGAAGACGGGATCAACGTGGTTATGCCGTCGTGCCGTCGTTTTCCCTATGACCCTAACACCCTATCACCCCAACAATGGCGCAATACATCCTTCGCCGTCTGACGCTCCTCCTGCCGGTGCTGCTCGGGGTATCGGTCGTCGTCTTTACGCTGGTGCGGCTGATTCCGGGCGATGCGACGCTGCTCGCCATCGGCGTCGACCAGCGGATCTCCGACGAGCAGCGGGAGCTGGTGCGCAAGTCGTACGGGCTCGATCAGCCGCAACCGGTCCAGTACCTGCGCTGGATGCAACACGTTGTGCGCGGCGACCTCGGTTCATCCTTGCGCACTCGCCGCACGGTCAACGAAGAGCTCCGCCTGCGCTTGCCGGTGACCATCGAGCTGGCCCTCCTCGCGGCGCTCTTCGGCACGATCCCCGCCCTGGCCGTCGGCGTCATCGCCGCCGTGCGCCGTAACTCCGCGCTCGATTACACCGCGACCATCGCCACGCTGGTTGGCATCTCGGTGCCGAACTTCCTGCTGGCCACCCTCCTCGTGCTCGTCTTCTCCATCTGGCTGCGCTGGCTGCCGCCCATCGGCTACGTCGAGTTCGAGCGCGATCCGCTCGGGAATCTGAAGACGATGATTCTGCCGGCGGTCAGCCTCAGCCTGCCGCTGGCCGCCGTCCTGATGCGCAACACTCGCTCCGCGGTGCTGGAAGTGCTCGGCCAGGAGCATGTCCGGGTGGCGCGCGCCAAGGGGCTGACCGAGCGGCGCGTCCTCGGCCGGCACGTGATCCTCAACGCCTCCCTGCCGATCCTCACCGTGGCCGGCATTCAGGTCGCCAGCTTGCTCGGCGGCACGGTCATCATCGAGACGATCTTCGGCCTGCCGGGGATCGGCCGCTACACCTACGAGGCTATCGCCAATCGTGACTATCCCGTGGTGCAAGGGGTGACGCTCGTTGTCGCGGCGATCTTCGTCCTCGTCAGTATGACCGTCGACGTCCTCTACGCCGTCCTCGACCCGCGCCTGCGGACGGCCTAAATGGCGACAGGTGAAGTGACGGCGGAAGCCCAGGTCAGCGCCCTCGCGGCCGGCTCGGCACGCTCTGTCCGCCGCACGAGCTTCTGGCAGAGCATCCGCCGCCAGCGCCTGGCGATGACCGGCGCGTTGCTCGTTGCCTTCTTCGCCGTCGTGGCCCTGGTTGGTCCGTCAGTGGCGCCCTACGGCCCGACCGAGCAGTTCACCGAGAATCGCCTGCAGCCGCCCAACGCTGCGTACCTGCTCGGCACCGACGAGTTCGGCCGCGACATCTTCAGCCGCCTCCTCTACGGTGCCCGCATCTCCTTCCAGGTCGGCGCCATCGCCGTCGGCATCGCCGGCACATTGGGCATCCTGCTCGGGCTCATCGCCGGGTACGTGGGCGGCTGGGTCGACAATCTGCTGACCCTCCTGATGGACATCGTATTCGCCTTCCCGGCCATCCTGCTGGCCATCGCCATCATCTCGCTCCTCGGCAACAACTTGACCAACGCCATGGTGGCCATCGCCATCGTCTACACCCCCACCTTTATGCGCGTCGTGCGCGGGGCCACGTTGTCCGTGCGCCGCATGCCCTATGTCGAAGCGGCGGTCTCGCTCGGCGCTTCGACGCCGCGCATCCTCGCCGCGCACGTCTTCCCGAACATCACCGCCCCGCTGATCGTCCTGGCCTCACTCAACTTCGCCTTCGCCGTCCTGGCGGAAGCCTCGCTCGCCTTCCTCGGCCTCGGCAACAAGCCCCCCGCCCCATCGTGGGGCTCGATGGTCAGCGCCTCCTACGGCTTCCTGCAACTGGCTCCCTGGGCGGCCATTGTCCCCGGCATCGCCATCGGCCTGGCCGTCCTCGGCTTCAACCTCCTCGGCGACGGCCTGCGCGACGCCCTCGATCCCCGCTCGCGGGGGCTGTAGAACACGCCTTCCAGCAGCGCCCACCGCGCGTCGTCCACCCGCCAGATGGTCGGGTCGTCCTGCTCGGTCAGGGTCGGGGTCACGGAAGCCAGCGGACTGTCCATCCCCCAAGCCAACCGCTCTGCAACCTTCCGGGTAGCGTGTATGTACTGAACGCGCTGGAGTAACTTGAGCACGAGGGGCTGTCCTTGCCGGCAGTCGGTTATTGCGTGCGGCCTGTTTGGGCCATATCTATCGCAGCAAGCCAGCACGCATTGATGAAGCTCAAGCTCCTTCCGGGGAAGGCGAAGCCGTTGGAGCGACGGAATCCGCCGTTTTGTCTCGCACCGTTCCCTCGATGAGATAGCGTCCCCGTGACCACCGGAGATACACCGTATCGGTGACCGGGATGGGCTCGTCCTGGGACGCCGTTACCACCGTGGCCCGCATGCGGCTATCCCCCAAGGCGCGCACGTCGCGAATTTCGAGGATTGTCGACCATGCCGCTTGCGGTAGTGGCCGGGGGAACTGGAGCGTGATGAGGTAGGCATCGAGTGCGGCGGCCGTTGGCGTTTCTGCAGGTGCGGGCGTCCCTGAGCCGCCAGCAAACAGATGTCCGGCGTAGATGGCGACCCGGCCCAGGGGCCGGGTCATCAGCTCGTCGGCCGCGAGAGCTGCCATCCCAGGAAAGTATCCCGCGTTGGTGCAGGCGGTGAACTCACGGATGGTTGCCGTGACGGCGGCAATAGCCGTGGCATCTGCCGGTGCGCCACCATCTGCACCGCCAAACTCAATTGGCGCTGGTGTGGCACCGGTAACGTAGTCATCGATGCCGTGCATCACTAACTGCCGCAGTTCACCGATGGGACGCGGCTCGATGGTGCATTCGGCAGGCGGCACGGGAACGATTGGCGCCGCGGGGGAAGCCTCTTGTGCCTGCCCGCTGCTGAACGTCACTCCCATGAACGTCAGTGCAACAGCGCCCAGGATAATTCTAGAACGCGCCATCTGTGATCCTCCCCGCGGCAACCTTCCGCTCTGTTCGATGAGATGGCAGCTGTGCGCTCCACACCCTCCGATCCTAGCTCTTCCAGCGTCGCCACCGCTCAAAATCAATACCAGGCCAAGCCAGATACGTGATGAGGGTGCCGAGGAGCAAGCCTACAAGGAGTCCCGGGAGGTCAAGTTGTCCTGAGACGATTGGGCGAGCAAAGAGCACCGCGAGCACCACCAGCGTGAAGCCTACCGATCCGAGAAGGCGTTGCCACGTCAACCCCATCCAAATGCTCCGTCCTATCCCACGGCAACCTCACGCGCTCTTCGGTGAGATGGCAGCTGTGCGCTAAATACCCTCCGACACTAACTCTTCCAGCGCCGCCACCGCGCAAGATCAAGACTAGGCCACGCCAGATACGTCATGGACTGCATCATAGAGGACTCAATGTAAATGCCGTAGCTATTGGTCGTCGCCTCGTGGGTATGGCGCTCGCCTTGTTGTCGCCGCCATGGTTGGCGCGAGTTGGGTCGTTATCCGCAAGCCCAGGTGCGTACACGCCGAGGGGCGCTCCAGGCCTTCGCGCTGGTGATCTTCGTCCAGATTTCGACCTTCCTGACCTGAAGGGCGCTGGCACAGCCAACCATTCCCGAGGCTTCCAGGGTCAAGACGGCACCGGAGTGCCCTCGTTCGGAAGTGCGTACGCCCAGTCAATGAGGTATCGATCGCCCACCTTGACGAAGTTGGTGCGTGACCCTCCACGATTGTTGATCACGGTCGCCAACACATGACCATCAGGGAGGATGCGCACGTCCTCTACCGCGATCAACACAAGCTGCTCGTCCTTTGGTTGGGGAACGGGAGACGAAAGTGCCTGAATGCGCGCCGCGATTGCATCGTCGCTCAGGTCTGGCCCATCGACGCCGCCCCAGACCGCTAGGAGGTATTGGTCCGAATAGAGCGAGAAGAGCCGGGAGAAATCGCCAGCATTAAGGCACGCCACGCCCTCACGCGCCGTCGCGGTCACGAGATCCACGGTCGCCGCATCTGCCGGGCTGCCGCCCTCCGGCAACGTTGGCGTGGCCACTTGCGTCCCGTCCATGCCTGAGCGGATGAGTCCCGGTGGGGCTGTCAGCAGTGCGGCAAGGTCTTCCGGGGAGCGTGGAGAAACCGTACAGTCTGCAGGGTTTCCCGGGGTGGCCGGCGCCGAACTGGCTTGCGCCAAAACGATACCTTCCGTGCCACCTCCGAGCGACACTGCCGCGGTAATGACCACGACCCACAGGAAGTGTGGCGACGCACGCACGACGCAGCGGTGCCTGAGGAGCAACATCCATCGTTCATCTGTTCTCTGAAGCATCAGCAAGCCTTTCGTTCCTAAAATGACGTTGAATACGGCAGCGGGCCTATGCGGCACGACAGTACGGAGCATAGGGGTAGCCGTACATCGAGCAGCCGCACAGTGAATCCGTACCAAAGAACGGGTCGCACCCACAATCGCATGAACCCAACTCGCGGCAGCACCCATCGCAGGTCACGGCGTAG
>JBBRVX010000211.1:0-9256 GCA_038246475.1 Thermomicrobiales bacterium
CTCGATGCGGCGGTGAGCGCGGGGGCCAACAACATCTATGGGGTCAGCTTCTACGTCGACGATCAGACCGCCGCGGCGAGCGCGGCGCGGAGCGCGGCGGTGGCCGATGCGCGGACGAAGGCCGAGGAGCTGGCGGCGGCGGCCGGCATGACGCTCGGTCCGGTGGTGGCCATCGCCGAGGGCGTCGCGCCCATGGTTCCCCCGATGTACGGGATGGGCCGTGGCGGCGGCATGGCCATGGACGCGGCAGTGCCTGTCGAAGCTGGCTCAAACACGGTCGCCGTCGATGTGACGGTGACATACGAGCTGCGCCCTTCGTAACCGCCGACCCGGCTCGACACGCGTGATTCTGAGGGGCGCTGGCATCGTGGCCAGCGCCTCTTGTCACGTGCACCTGGCATCAGTCGCCGATGCATTCCTTCTTGCCTCGACACCGCTCCGGTGGATGGACGGTCACGCGGTGACGTGTGTACCCCGAGTTTTGGGCGTCGTCTCAGCGAGGAGGATGTCGGGGTGCTTCTCGGCGATGCTCAAGAGCCGCAGCGCGGCGCCATCTGGCCGGCGAAGACCCTGCTCCCACGAACGCACTGTCCCTCTACTCACGTTGAGGTAATCCGCAAAAACCTGTTGAGACACATTGAGGGCTCGCCGAATCTGGCGGATACGGGTCGCATCGTACGGTGGGGGAGGGTTCGCGGTCGTGCGGCGGGCGTCCATTGTTGGCGGCGGCACTCGTCGGCCAGCATCATGCAACGCGGTAAGCCAGGTAATGATCGCATCCTCTCCCATCGAGGCGGCTTCCTCCCGGGTGGCGCCGTGGGTCATCACGCCAGGCGCATCGGGAAAGCTGACGACAAAGGCGTCGTCTTCAGGCGACCAGGCCATTTCCATGACGTAGCGGCGCGCCTCCGCGAGTTCTTCAGGGGAGACGTTCGGATAGGGGTTACTGGTCTTGTTGAAGGTCATAGCCTTCCTATCCTCTAATCCGGGCCAGGCCCAGCTTGCGTTCGTACGATGGCGTCGCGCACCTGTTGCTCCTGATATTGTCGCGCGTCGTCGCCGTCACGGCCCCCGATCGTAACTGTGACGCCCGGAACCCATGGATGCTCCCACATTGAGTGGCTTCCCTTGCCACGCCCCTTGATTTCCATAAACCCTGCTTTCTTTAGGTCGGACTTCAGCTGGCGAATTTTGCGCGGCATCGCGTCCTTACTCCGTCAGCGCCTGTCCTACACAGTAGTATAGAACACAAGCCGGGTTTGCGCGGTTTGCAACGGGTGAAGGACGAGAGATCCGCTGACGCGGGCTTGTCGTTCTCCCTATCACCTATCACCTATCACCTATCACCTATCACCTATCACCTATCTCCCCGGCGTTGCTCGAACGACACCGGCCCCATGGTCGTGCCATCGGGCAGGGTGGCGTCTGATTCGTTGAAATTCATCCAGGTGGCGAGATTCCCCCGCCGGGCGACGCGGATGCTTTCGGGCAGGAGTGTGTGCGGGATGCCGCGCTCGGCCAGCAGCCCGGAGATGACCTCCCGGATCAGGTCTGGGCTCCAGGCGCCAAGGGTGATGGCATTCCCGTGACGAACGACCGCCGCCGCGCTGGCCATCGGTCCGTCCGCATAGGTGTGCATGGCTTCGCCGCCGTTCAGCATATAGCTCTCGGCCCAGAACTCGACCGGGAACGAGCCGACGTGGCAGCCGAGACCGGGGCGCATGGAGTCGAAATTCTGCAGCGAGCAGCCGAGGAGCGTTCGCAACGGTCCGGGCTGACCATCCTCATGCACCCGGCCGGAGGGGGTGCGATAGGCAGTGCGCGGCCCGACGAGGAGGAGGGAGTTCTGCGCGGCCTCCTTCAGATGGCTCGCTCGCCCCTCCCCCATCAATTGAATGGCCGGGGCTACGATCAGGTCGTAGCCGCTGAGATCGTGGTCGGGGTGGCGCACATCGACGTCGACGCCCAGCTCGCGCAATGCGCTGTAGAAGAGCATCAGTTGCCGCCAGTAGCTCACGCTGGCGTTGTGCGGCTGGGCGTCGTAGGCCCAGAGGCTCTCGTAGTCGTGGAGCAGGACAACGCGGGCGGTGACGGGAGCATTGGGGCGGCCGGTGATCTCCAGGGCGGCGATCTCCTCGCCCCCGCGATCGAGCGATTCGTCGTGACGGAGGATGCCGGAGTGCATCAGCTCCTGCGCGACGGTCGCCGCGCGCCAGCGAAAGTAGCTGATGACATCGCAGCCGTGGGCGTAGCCCTGGGCCGTCCAGAGAGCGACCGCGCCACGGGCCGGGAGCGGGTTGTAGGCGGCCCAGTTGATCTGCCCGGCCTGCTGCTCCATGACCCAGGGGCCGCGATTCTCCCCCGTGATGCCCCGATAGAGGTCGTGGCTGAAAGAGGTTTGGTCGGGGTGACCGACACGCGCCCAACGTACTTTTTCTGCCTCGCTCAACCAGGAGCGCTCCAGACCGCCAGTGGGATAGGAATCCCAGGAGGCGAAATCGAGGCACTCCGCGGCCTTGAAGTGGTCCAACCCATCCTCGAAACGCATGAAGTTGTGCGTCACCCAGCGGCCGGGGGAGAGGCGGCGCAGGATGGCGACCTGCTCCTCCTGAAAGCTGACCAGCACCTCGGAGCGGTAGCGATAGAAGTCGAGGAGATGGGAGGGGTTAGGGCTGGCGGGGGTATGGTGGGGGAGGCCGATCTCCTCCCAGTCGCTGTAGGCCTGGCTCCAGAAGACGGCGCCCCAGGCCTGATTGAGGACGTCGAGATCGCCGTAACGCTCGCGCAGCCAGTCCCGGAAGCCGCGTCGGCTGATCTCGCCCCAGGAGCGGCCGGTGTCGTGGTCGGCGAACTCGTTGTCGGTTTGCCAACCGACCACGGCCGGATGCTCCCCGTATCGTTCGGCGATGGCCTCCGTGATGCGGCGCGACTCGGCGCGGTAAACTTCGGACGCCGGCTCATAGTGCCGTCGTGAGCCGAAGTTCCGCACGTGGCCATCACTATCGACCGGCAGAATCTCGGGATGGGCATGGACCAACCAGGCCGGCGGTGTCGCCGTGGGGGTGCAGAGGACGACCTTCAAACCCTCGGTTGCCAGAACTTCGCTCGCCTCATCGAGCCACTCCCAGTCGAACACGCCCTGCCGGGGCTCGATCTTCGCCCAAGCGAACTCGGCGATGCGCACGTAGGCGATGCCGAGCTCGCGCATCTGGCGGGCGTACGGCTGCCAGCGGTCGCGCGGCCAGTGCTCGGGGTAATAGCAGACGCCGAGGGCGAAGGCATCGCGGGGGTCGATGAGATTGGTCATATCGGTCACGCGCGACTTCCCCACCTTTGCATGGTAGATCGGAGTGCCGCGATGTCGCCGCACTCTCGAATCCTATCGCAGTCGGGGAGATTGAGCGGTGCGTCGATGCCTCGTGGAGAATGGCGCCGCTGGCGCAGAAGATCGCCCATGATTTCCCGCGGGAGGCTAAATCGGCGTAACGAGCACCGCTGTCACGACACGAGGAAATAACTCTCCACACCCGGTCGCCGAAAAGCTTTATCAATAGGGCCGAGCACGCCGGCATGATGATGATGAGGTCGCGCCTTGCGCGGTGAAACCGCAGACTGAACTTGTCCATGGAGGCGTTCGACATTACCGGACAGCGCCCAGAAGATGAAAGACCGCCCGCGGGCGGTCCTTCGCCCTGCTGTCGAAGCAGCAGGGGGGATCACCCATATTCTCGGCAAACGCTTGCCCTTTGCCAAGTTCAATTGCCGGTAGCGCATCTGCGCGTCACGAACGCTTTTACATTGACACCTAAGGTGGGTAACGCTACGATCCCAACTTCGTCAATTCGTGAAAGCCGGTTCGTTCCGCCTCCGGACAATTATGAAGATCCTATGTAATGTTGGGAGCCCAAGCTTCGCCCGATGGGGTTGGCAACCCGTTGCAGCCGACGAGCGATGAACCGACGTGCATCCATCCAGCAAAGGCGCTGGTTTCCCAAGGAGGTAACGGTATGGTCCGTAGGAGAGCGCTCTCCTTCTTGACGATCCTCACGTTGATCGCCGTGGCCTTTGTGCCGACGGCGACGCAAACGTTCGCGCAAACCCCGGTGGCCACGCCGAACACGGACATCTCGGGCACGATCGATGTCGGGATGGTGGCCAACCCGCAGATGGTGGCGCTGCAGGAATTGGTGCAATCCGGCGCGTTCAATGAGGTCTACCCAAACATCGAGGTCAACCTCACGGTTCTGCCGGAGAACGAAATCCGCCAGACGCTCACGCAGGACGTCACCACTCAGTCAGGACAATTCGACGTCTTCACCATCGGTCCTTTCGAGGTCCCGCTCTGGGCCGAACAGGGCTGGTTGAAGGAAGTTGGCGCTGACGCCGCGGCCGACCCGAACTACAACCTGGACGACATCTTCGAGAGCATGAAGGAAGGCCTCTCCTACGACGGCGGTCTGTACGCCTTGCCGTTCTACGGCGAGAGCGCTATGACCTTCTACCGCAAGGACCTCTTCGAAGCCGCTGGCATCGAAATGCCCGAGCGGCCGACCTGGACGCAGATCGCCGAGTTCGCCGCCACGCTGAACAAGCCGGGCGAGGTGGCCGGGATCTGCCTGCGCGGGCTCCCCGGCTGGGGTGAGATGGGCGCGCCACTGGGCACGGTCATCAATGCCTTTGGTGGGCGCTGGTACGACGAGTCCTGGCAGGCCCAGCTCGATTCTCCGGAATCGGCGGCGGCGATCCGCTTCTACATCGAGACGCTGCAGAAGTACGGGCCCGAAGGGGTGACCGGCAACGGATTCACCGAGAGCGAAACGCTGCTGATTCAGGGCAAGTGCGCGCAGTGGTACGACGCCACCTCCGCCGCCGAGCTGATCACCGATCCCGAGATCAACCCCGATTACGAGCAGATCGGGTTCGCCTTCGGCCCCTCGGACAAACTCCCCACCGGTAACTGGCTCTGGAGCTGGAACTTCGCCATGGCCGCCAACAGCGATGCCCCGGAAGCCGCGCTGGCGTTCATGATGTGGGCGACGTCGACGGACTACGTCAAAGCCGTCGTGGCCGCGGAGGGTGGTTGGGGGCGTGCCCCGACCGGCGCCCGCGCCTCGGTCTACGCCGATCCATCCTACCAGGAGCGAGCCGGCGACTTTGCCGACATCGTGCTGCAATCCATCGAACAGGCGGATCCCAACAAGCCGACCGTCGATCCGGTGCCGTACACGGGCGGACAGTTCGTGCGGATCCCGGAGTTCCAGGCGCTGGGGAATGATGCCACCCAGATCTTCGCGTCGGCGATCGTCGGCGACATCACCATCGACCAGGCCATCTCCGACGCCAATGACCTGGCCAACCGGGTCGCCATCGACGCTGGCTACCAGGAGTAGCCGCAAGGGGACGTCGCCCGTTCGCACGACGCTGTGCTGACCGGCGACTCCCGGTTCGAGGCCGGAGCTATAGCTCTGGCCTCGAACTTTTACACGCTCTGCCCGAGCCTTGGCGAGGACGCCGGCCGCTCCTGCCGGGTCACCAATGCCTGATTCCTGGAGGAGGGGAGCCCCATATGGCCCTCGCGGAACCGCGCACCGGCCCTGTCGTTGTTCAGCCACAGCCGGTGATTCCCGTGGTCCGCCGGGGCTTGAGCGATCAGGAAATCGGCCGGCTCCTGGTCATGCCCGCGCTCATCTTCGCGATCATCGTCACGCAGGCGCCGTTCCTGCTCACGATCTGGTACAGCCTGCAACGGTGGAATCTCAACCGGCCGGATCGGCGCGCCTTCGTCGGGCTCGAAAACTACGTCTACCTCCTCACCCGCGATCCGGCGTTCATGGAGGTGATCCTCAACACCGTCGTCTACGTGGTCGGCGCGGTCATCGCCTCGCTCCTGCTCGGCCTGCTCTATGCGGAGCTCGTCAATCACCGCTTCCCCGGCCGGGGCATCGTGCGCACGATGCTGATCACCCCATTCCTGATCATGCCCGCGGCCGCCGCCCTGACCTGGAAGAACCAGATCCTGAATCCCAACTACGGCGTCGTGAACTGGGGAATTGAAACGCTTTTTCGCGGTAATCATGGCCCGAGCTGGCTTGAGAGCTATCCGATGCTTTCCGTGACCGCCGTCGTGGTCTGGCGCTGGGCACCGTTCATGATGTTGATCCTGCTGGCGGGGATGCAGTCGATTTCCGAGGAGGTGCGCGAGGCCGCGCGCGTCGATGGCGCGACCGCCTGGAACGAATTCCGCGACATCACCCTGCCCCACCTCTGGCGCTTCGTCCAGCTCGGCGGGCTGCTGGGGACGGTCTTCATCGTGCAGGAGATTGACCCCATCTTCCTGATGACCGGGGGTGGACCGGGCGACGCCACCACCACCCTCCCCTACTACGTCTACGAAAAGGCCCGCGAGTCGTTCGACGTCGGCCGCGGCGCGGCCCTCGGCGTGATCGTCGTGCTGATCTCGATCGTCGTGATTACCTTCCTGGTGCGGCTGCTCGACCGCATGCTGGAACGGCAGGGGGCATAGACCATGGCCACAATGTCAGCGTCAAGGCGCGCGAGGACGGGTGGGCGGCGCGGCCGCGCGGGGTTCTCGCGGGAGACCGCCTCGCCGCTCTGGGCCGTCGTGGCCTGGATCGTTGGCCTCATCGCCTTTTTCCCGGTGCTCTATATGTTCCTGACCGGCTTCAAGACGGAACGGGCGGCGGTGGAGCTGCCGCCGCGGCTCATCTTCTGGCCGACATTCGAGAACTACGAGGCGGTCTTCGGCATCAACTTCCTCCCCTTTTTCCGCAATTCGGTCATCACCTCGCTGGTGTCGACCTTCTTCGTGATGCTGCTGGCCATCCCCTGCGCCTACGCGCTGGCGCTCTACCGGCCGAAGAAGTGGAAGGACGTGCTCTTCTTCTTCATCTCGACCCGCTTCCTGCCTGTCGCCGGGGTCATCGTGCCGCTGTACGTGATTTTCAGCCCCACCGGCGACCCCTTGTTGGGGGCCAGGGGGCTGAACCTGCTCGGCACGCTGCAAGGGTTGATCATCCTCTACACGGCGATGAACCTGCCGATCGCCATCTGGATGCTGCGCTCCTTCTTCGAGGAGGTCCCGCGCGACGTGCTCGACGCGGCGCGGGTGGATGGCGCCGGGCTGCTGCGCGAGATGACCCAGATCGTGCTGCCGATGGTCGCGCCGGGGCTGGTGGCGACCATTTTCATCTCGATCATCTTCGCCTGGAACGAGTTCTTCCTGGCCTTCAATCTGGCGCCGAAAGAATCGACCGTGCCGATGTTCATGGTGCGCTTCGTGACGGCGGAAGGGCTCTTCTGGGCCAAGCTCGCCGCGTCGTGTACGATGGCCGTCCTCCCCATCGTCATCATCGGCTGGATGACGCAGAAGCAACTCGTGCGCGGCCTTTCGCTGGGAGCGGTCAAGTAGGGGGGCTTGCCGGCAACACTATGGTGAAGGTCTTCGCCCAGCGCGCCTGATCGCTCGTCGGCTCGACAGCGACCGTGCCTGTCGCGCCGAGATACGTTCCGGAGCCGCCGACGATCGTCCGCTGGGAGGCGGCAGCGCTCGACTCGATGCCCTGAATCTGGAGCGTGCTGCCGTCGGGAAAGGCGATCGTCTCGGTGGTGAGGCAGTCGAACGCGGCGTTCAGGGCAATGCACGATCCCTGGGTGGTCGCCCCGGTATTCATGCTATCCGTGACATCGAAGAGTGGATTGGGTCCCCACACCTGCAGATCGCCGGCGGATGACCCCGGCTCGCCGAGGTCGATGGTGGTGAGGTTGTCGGCGTGCTCGATGAGCACCAGCTCCGATGTCCCATCTGATGGTGCAGGCACAGAAACGTCGATCGTCTTCGTCCAGACGGTCAGGTCGTCGGTTGGCGCGACGGCAATCGTGCCGCTGACCCCGAGGTAGCGCCCGGAGCCGCCGGTGATCGTGCGGCTGGAGGGGATTGCCGCCCCCGGCTGCACGCCCTGAATTTCCAAGCTGCTGCCGTCGGGGAAGAGGATCGTTTCGGCCAGGACGCAGTCGAAGGCGGCGTTCAGCGCCAGACAGCTCCCCTGGGTGGTGGACCCGGTATCGCGGGCATTCGTCTCGTCGAAGAGCGGATTGGGCCCCCAGACGCGCAGGTCGCCCGGCCCCACGCCATCGCCCCCGACATCGATGTCGGTCATTCGCTCGTTGTGCTCGACCAAGGTCAGGGTCGTTGCCGGCATCGCCGCTGGCGTGGCGGATTGGGCGGCGGTGAGGCTGGGCGCGACACCAGTCGTGCAGACGACGCCGGAGAGGAGAAGGGCGACGAACGGGAGTACGCGGCGCACGAGCTGCTCCATTCATTGAGGCGACGGGTGACGGGTGACTGGACGAGAGATCCGCGTGTGACCTCCCGTCGTCATACCTATCACCCTATCACCCTATCACCCTATCACCCTATCACCCTATCATCCCATCACCCTGGTCAAAGAGTGCAGAGAGTGCAAAGAGTGCAAAGGGTACGGGGCATAGGAGCGATGACCATGTTCGCCGCCTCGAGTCACGCGCCGGATGGCGCTCTGGCGTTCTCCCCCGATTCTGAATATGTCCGCGCTCGCCAGGCCCGGATTGCCGCCGTATGGATGGGGTAATGGCTGTAGGTGTCGAGGCGCAAGCGATGCCGGAAGCGTGTTTCCCGCGTGAAGAGCTCTTCTGGCGCGGTGGCGAGGAAGGCGATCAGGCGACGGTGGGTTTCCTCGTGTTGCTCCAGGACGGTGGCAAGCGAAAGGTCGCGCTTTTCCGCCGTCTTGCGGGCGTTGAAGGCGTCGATGCCGCCCTGGGCGGCGTAGCGTGGCGGCCGGCCACCGGCCATGACGACCGGCAGATGCGTCAGCGCTTCCTCCTCCCATATGGTGACGTGGGCCAGGATGTCCTTCACCGACCACTCTTCGACAACGCCTGACTCCGTCAGTTGGGCGTCTGACAGACCATCGTACGATGACCTGAGCGCCGTCCAGGCGATATCGAGCTTGTGCAGAAGCTGTTCTCTGTTCATGCGTCCCATGATCGCATCAACGACGGGGCGACGCCTCCCGTTTGTTATCCGCAAACCAGGATAGCCCTTACCCCAACCGCTGCCCGCGAACAACTCACCGGTCCCGCGCGCCGCGAAGATACCCCCGGCTCCTGCATCTCGTAGCCTTCGCCCCCTCGCAAGGCCCAACGCGGCAAAGGGGATCACCCTCCCCCCTCATGATCCCCTTAATCCCCTTGATCTCCC
>JBBRVX010000212.1:0-9220 GCA_038246475.1 Thermomicrobiales bacterium
GAAGGGTCCCGGGTCGGTGCGGCTGGGCGTCATGGGCAGCTTGTCGCCAATCAGCTCCCCAACGGCCATCACCGTCGCGATCCGCCGGGTGAGCCGCGAGCGGAGAAACGCGGGCAACGCACTCGATTCGCTCACGAGCGGGCGCCGGGTCATGGCGTGAGTCAACAGGGCTAATGGAAGCTGCGATCGCAGGCCGGCCACAACTCCGAGGGTGACAGCGCGCGCTGGCATCGATGAGGATGTCGTCGCGGATGCCATGGAACCAATCCTTTCCGTCATTCCGATCTGCTCATTTCAAACCATTCTTTAAGCGGCGCCGTGAGTGGCAAACCTGATTCGGCTGAGGACGGCAACTCAGCGCAACGAAACGCTCTGACGACATCCGCTCAGGATAGCGGCCCGCCCGCATTTCTGGCGTGTGCGGAGGGCCACAAGGGTCGGGATGGACGTGAGCCGAGCTGATTCGACCCGACAGGCCCGGACCTGAAGATAGAACTTCATCCCGCGGACTTCCCTTACCATGAGGCCACGGCATGCGAGCACGGTGCCGTGACATCGAGCATCAGCAGAGATCGGGTCGCCCCATCATGAGCAAAGGAGCGATGGGGCCAGCGAGCCGCGGGGCAGGCGCAAGAGGCAGTCTCTGACGACGCCGCCCTGCATCGCGACCGGACGAAGGGGAACGGCCGCCGTCGCGACTGAACGCCGCTGTCCGACACGGCCTGTAGAAGAGGCCGCTACAGGACCAGGCGCCACTGCCTCACGAGACGAGCGTGGAGCCGAGGATTGCGACCTATGAGCGCGTCTCTCTGAGCGACAGACGAGAGGATTCGCGCGACCGGATCACGACCGGAGCCGAAAAACGCGCGACGCGATCACCGAATGGTCGAGGGCAGGATGTGCATTTGGCTGCGGTACTTCGCCACCGTGCGGCGGGCGATCCGAATGCCGTGGTCGAGCAGCCGCTCGCTGATCTGCGCGTCACTGAGCGCGCCGCCCGCGGCCGCTTCAGCCGTAATGATTTGCTGAATCACATGCTTGATGCTGAGCGATGCCGCGAAAAGATCGCTCATGGGGATCACCTTGCGCGAGGGGAGCATGACGAACTTGCCGGCCACCGCGCGGCTGCAGGTCGATTCGTGCACCCCGAGGGCGTTGGCCACCTCGCTGCGGGTGAGAGGCCGCAATCCGCGCGCATCGCCTCGAATGTACGCTTCCTGATAGGCGCACACATATTCCGCGACGCGGAGCAACGTCTGCCGGCGCTGGCGGACCGCCCAGATGAACTGTTGGGCGCGCGCGACCTGCGCTTTGGCATGCGATACCGCCTCGTGATCCGGAGCGGCCGTGCCGTTTGGGGACTGATCGGTTCCAGCAGCCGGGCGGGCGATTTCACGATAGAAGGCATCCGTGTGGATGCGGTCATAGATGGCGTTCGGCACTTCGATCCAGAGCTTATCTCCCTCGAAGCTGATCATGACATCGGGGACCACGTGGCCGCCGCTCGACGGGGAAGTCCAGGTCGTGGACTGTTGAGATTGCAGGGGATGGGGCGTCAATTGGTCGCGAATGAACTCCAACGCGGCTTCCACCGTTCCCTGATCGACGCCCAGGGCGTGAGCAATGCGGTGCAAACGCTTTCCGCCCAGTGCTTCGAGATGATCTTCGATAATGGGGGATACCGCTTCGGGCACGACCGTCCCCTCGGCGCGCAGAAACGCGACTTGCAGCGACAAGCACTCGCGGATTGAGCGGGCGCCGACCCCCGGTGGAGCGATTTCCTGGATCTCCCGGAGGACGCGCTCGATGAGGTCCTCGGGAACGCCGACTTGCTCCGCGATCTCCCCGATTCCTAACGTCAGGAATCCGCGTTCATCGAGAGCGTCGATGATGATCATGGCGATCACCCGATCGACCTCTGCGCTGAAACTCGCCATTGCTGACTCGTAGAGTTGATCGCGAGCGTCAGATGCATGGGCGATGAAAGTCATGGGATCGAAATCGGGATCGGCAGCCGAAGTCGGCGCTCGATAGTCGGAATCGAGCCGGGGCGCCGCTTCTTCGGCGCGGGAAGCGATGACTGGTTCAAGCATGGCCGAGCGACACGTTGCGCACGGCTCGCCCGCGGTGCGCCGGCCACAAACGGGGCAGACAACACAATCCTCAAGCTCCAGCGCCGGATTTTCGTCAATCGCTTCGTTTATGGCCGCCTCGAGCTCGGTCTGTGACAGGCTGAGGATATGATTCGCCTGCATAAGGAGCGGCGAGAACCCCTGATGCATGTCGACATGCTGATCCATCGTCGCATTGAGTGTGTGCATCGTTGCCTGGCCACCACCCTAGTCAACCGAATCGGTGACGCGCTCAATTCACTTGAGCGCACATCCTCACCCAAGAAAACGGTCCGTATCGTTCGCCGAGGTTGAGGCATAGGAGGGACGCGCGGCCCATGCCCGGACCACGTTGTGATCCGATGAGAAGCTCAAATTCCGCATTCACGAAAGGGAATGCTAGCAAGAAGTGTGCCACAAATGTTTGGTCGCTGCAAGTGCGCTGGTGTGAATCGGGGAGGGGGGATTGGGATCCGGGGACCAGACGTGGTTCCCGGATCCGAGTCCCGCTCACGGGCGGTGCACTGAGGTGGGTAGGAGCGGAGGGGAATTCCCTGGCTCCGGGGACTTAAGAGGAGGACGCCACGATCATCATGGCCTCCAGCTAGAGGATTTTCTGACTCATCCTGGGGAGCCCGTGAGAGCTACGCCGCATCACCTGAAGCGATGCGGCATTCGTGAAGTTAGCTACCTGGATTTCCAAGCCTCGGCAACAGCCTTGCGCGTGCTGGCAGCCGCTCCCTGGTCGACCTGCAATCCGTCCTCTTTCAGTTCCCGCGCGACCACGTCAGGCATGATCTCGTTAATCCGCATGATCATGACGGCCTGATCCTGCAAGTGACGTTCTGCCAGCGAGGCAATGCGCGTGTTGCCGAGGGAGAGCGAGGTCGTGTGGAGCATCGAGTACCCGATCGCGGCCAGGCTGAAGGCAGCGTAGTCATCGCGGAGCGACTTCGCGGTTCCTTCGGCGCGGACGAGATCGATCAGTCCGGCAGCTTTCCCCAGGAGTGCAGATCCCACGTCCTTGATCGTGCTGCCAACGGGCACGCCAAGATCATCGACCGCGCCTCGCAGGCTATCGCGGTGGCGTTTGACGGTGTCGTGGAACTCTCGTACCGCCGCCAACGCGGCAGGATCGTCGGACACTTCCTTCAACTGCCGGTCGAGCGCCTCTTCAATATGCGATTCGACCGCGGCCATGTCGCTCACATACTGCGCGATCGTTTCGAGCTTCTTTTCGGACGCTTGTTCTGTCGAAACGTTTGCCATACGTTTTTTCATCCTTTCCTGCTCGCGGGTTACTTCAGGGTGTTTACTCGCACGGGTCGTGCCAGACGAATTGATAGAAAGTGCGGTGTGTTGTCGCGTCTGTAGCGGATGTTTCGGCCGGCAAAGTGGTAGAGTCGCACCGTAACGATGTCGGGCCACTTTTTGATGCTTCGTTTGTTCATCGCTCTGGAGAGATCGTGCCTCATCGCATTCTGATTGCCGACGACAGCGCGGCAATTCGCGAAGTCTTGAAAGAATCGCTCGTTGACGATGGTTATGAGGTCGTGGAAGTCGGCTCGGGCGATGAGGTGCTGCGCGAATTCGGCGACAGCGTCGATGTCAAACCAGACCTGGCGCTCATGGATATTCGCATGCCGGGCATGGATGGCCTTGAGGTCCTTCGTTCTTTACGGTCAGTCCGGGACGCGGAGCTGCCCATTATCGTGATGACCGCGTTCGGCTCGGCTTCGACGGCCATCGAAGCGATGAAACTCGGGGCCTTCGACTATATCGCCAAGCCGTTCGAGCTGGACGAAGTGACCGTGGCTGTCGAGCGCTTCTTTGAACGGCGGGATTTGAGCGACCGCGTCGTGCGCCTCATTGCGGAAAGTAATCGGGATGAAGTCCTCATCGGCGATAGTCCAGCCATGCAGGATGTCTACAAGACGGTTGGTCGGGTGGCCCGTTCTGATGCAACGGTCCTCGTCCTCGGAGAGACGGGCACCGGCAAAGAGCTCGTGGCCACGGTGATGCATCGCAATTCGACCTACTCTTCCGGTCCGCTCATCAAGGTCAACTGCGCATCGCTCCCGGAAACGCTGCTCGAGAGCGAACTCTTCGGGCACGAAAAAGGATCCTTCACCGGCGCTGTCGCCCAACGGAAAGGGCGCTTTGAGCTCGCCCACAAGGGCACCATATTCCTCGACGAGATCGGGGAAACGACGCTCTCGACCCAAAAAAAGTTGCTTCGCGTGATCCAGGAGCGGGAATTCGAGCGGGTCGGCGGAACGAGCACGATCAAGGTTGACGTGCGGGTCATTGCCGCGACGAACAAGGACCTTCGGGTTGAGATCGAGAATGGAAACTTCCGGGAAGATCTCTTCTATCGTCTCAACGTCATTTCGATCGAGCTGCCGCCGCTGCGGGAGCGACGCTCGGATATCCCGATCCTGGTCGAACATTTCCTCAACAAGCATCGCTACGGCCGGGGATCAGCCGCCGCGCGGATCAGCCAGGAAGCAATGTCTCGCCTGATGTCCCACGATTGGCCCGGAAACGTCCGGGAGTTGGAAAACAGCGTCGAGCGCGCCGTGATCATGGCGCGCGGAGGCATTATCGCCGCGGACCATATCACCTTTCCGGGCCAGGAATCGCGCCGTCCCATTGATGTTGTGCACTCGATTGCGGACGGCATCCCGCTTGACGCTTTCCTGAAAGACATGGAGTCGCGCTACTTGCAGGAAGCGCTCCGTCAAGCCGGTGGCAACGTTGCGGTCGCCGCGGGACTGATTGGGATCGACGCGAGCGCGCTGCGTCATCGGGTCGAAGAAACCGAACCTGTCTGATGGATGTGCAGCGGACAGATACAGAGACTGGATGCAAGAGGCGTCGGCCTCACGCCACCCCTGGCACGCCACATGCAGGGCTCCGGCTACGCGAACGTGATCTTCGTGATCGACCGAAACCGATGCAAGGCGATGATGGACTCGTTGATGGACCCGCTGAAAGCCTTATGGCGAGTGGCATGGTCCTGGTTGTAGACGACGACGAAGGCGTGCGCGCTGTGATGGCGATGGCGCTTGAGGACGACGGTTGGCGAGTCGAAACCGCCGAGAACGGCAGATCGGCGCTCACGGCCCTGGCCACAACTCGACCTGCCGCGATCATCCTCGACTTGAGGATGCCGGTCATGGACGGCTTGACGTTCGCCGAAAAGTACCGGGATTTCCCCGAACCCCGCGCACCACTGATTCTCATTTCGGCCACGGTTTCCGAGTCGGCCGTACGCGCGACCGGCGCGGTGACCGGGCTGCGTAAACCGATCGATCTCAACGTGCTGCTCGATATCGTGCGGCGGCACGCCACGGTGCAATCCACCTGAGGCCGTAAGTCCGCTGGGACATGAGGCCGACAGGAAGCGCAACCCGCCTTTGCTTCCCCGGAGCATGCGATTAACGCGAAGGGCCGCACCAGGCGGCGGCGGCAAGCGCCATCGCGGCACAGGCATGGACGAGCTGGTCGACCTCGACAAACTCGTCCGGGGAGTGCGCCTGCGCGATGCGGCCTGGACCGAATATCGTGCCCGGAATGTCCCGTTCGGCGTACCAAGCCAGTTCGGACGCGGCGGTGAAGCCGGTGATCGTCGCTGGTTGGCCGAGGTCGTCCAAGGCTTTGGCCAGACATTGGATGAAGGGATGATCCGGCGGCGTCGCGGCTGGTGGAAAATAGATGTCGCGCAACTTCCAGGTGAAGCGGGGAGGGTTTGCGCGGAGCCAGGGATCGAGCTGGCAAACTGAGCGCACGAACTGCTCGATCTCTTCGCGGATGACCTCGAACGATTCTCCGGGGAGAAACCAGATGTTGTACTCGATCGAACAGTAGTTCGGTGACGTCCCCGGATTGGAAATCATGGTGATCTGGCCGTTGGCGCCACCTCCAGGTCCGCCGGAGATGATGCCAGGCATGATCGTGTTGAAGCCCGCCGGCAACATCGGATGCTGGCGCAGGCTGCCCCATTGCCGCTCGAGATCCTGCAGTGCGCTGACAATACGCAGGCCTTTCTCGATGGCATTCACTCCCGCGTGATCGCCTTGTCCACCGGCATGCACGCTCATGTAGCGATTGCCAGCATGGCTCTCCCGCCCCTCGACTTCAATCCTCATGTGCACCAGGCCACCCTCGACCGGCATCACGCTGAGATCTGTCGGTTCGGCAACGAGCACGGCATCGACGGCCGGCAGGCGCGCCAGCAGCGCCCGTGTGCTCTGTCCGACAACCTCCTCGTCCGCGACGATATGGGCCCAGACGTCCCCGGCGAGCGGTATCCCCGATGCGTTGAGGACCCGCATGGCGACGAGCGCGCAGGCCACGCCTCCCTTCATGTCGGCCGCGCCTCGTCCCCACAGGCGGCCGGCGTCAACCTCACCGCCCCAGGGCTCGTGCAACCAGGTGGAACGCTCTCTAACGGGGACCACGTCAATATGGCCATTGAAAGCGAGGGAGCGGCCGCCGCCGCGCCCACTCAGCCTGCCAGCAACGACGGGATAGCGGGAAGGCTGGGTCCAGCGTTCGAGCGCCGCGCCGAGATCCTCCAGCCACGAGGCCACGATCGCCTGACACCGCTCCGCTTCGCTCTCGAATTCGGGATTGCTCGCCGATTGGCTATCCGTTCGGCAGCCCACAAGAGCCCGCGTCAACCCGATGAGTGCTTCACGCTCCGCGGCCACGGCCTCCAGGAGCGCGGCTACGATATCGGGCCGGAGTGGGCTCAACGCGGCCATGGATGATTGACCCTCCTCTGGAACTTCGGCGCTCCATCATCCTGGATGGGAAAGGTTGCGCCCCTCCGCCCCAAAGAGATGCGCCCGCTGCAAGTCGAGCCGGAGGCTGATCTGTTGGCCGGGGCGAACCGGAAGTCGAGCTTCCGCCCGGGCCGTCCAGGCCAGATCGCCGGTCGTCGCGCTGATAAAGAGATCGGAGCCGACGGGCTCAACCAGCGAAACCGTCGCGGGAAGCGTGACCTGATCCGCGGTCGCCTCCGAGGCGCCGAGCATGACATGGGTATCTTCCGGACGGATGCCCAACGCGACCTCGGCGGCGGAGGCGCCTGCCCGGGCGAGGCGTCCCAGCCGCTGTGGTAGTGGGATCGAGATTGCGCCATGGCGAAATGCAAGATCATCCCCCGAGCGATCGAGGGAGGCCGCGTGCAGATTGATGCGCGGGCTGCCCAGGAACGCGGCCACGAAGGTGTTGACCGGTTCGTCGTACACCTGCTGTGGGGGTCCCACCTGCTGCACCACGCCGCCCCGCATGACGACGATGCGCTGGCCCATCGTCATCGCCTCGATTTGATCGTGGGTCACATAAATCGTCGTGCGTTGCAAGCGCGCATGGAGCCGCAGCAGCTCCTCGCGGGTCTGCACGCGGAGTTGAGCGTCGAGGTTTGAGAGCGGCTCGTCCATCAGGAAGACCGCCGGTTCGCGGACAATTGATCGGCCCAGGGCCACCCGCTGCCGCTGGCCCCCGGAGAGCTGCTCGGGCCGGCGATCGAGCAGTGTCTCGAGTCCCAGGGCGTTTGCCGCGCGCAGCACGCGCTCCCGCGTTTCCGCTTTCGCGACGCCAGTCATCTTGAGCGGAAAGGCGATGTTCTCGAAAACGGTCATGTGCGGATAGAGCGCATAGTTCTGGAACACCATGGCCACGTTGCGGTCGCCCGGTTTGACGTAATTGACGAGACGGCCATCGATATAGATCTCGCCGTCGCTGATCTCTTCTAGCCCGGCGATCATCTTCAGCAGCGTGCTCTTGCCGCAGCCCGACGGGCCGAGGAGCACGATGAACTCGTGGTCCTCGATGCCCAGGGTCACCGATTCCACGGCCACGGAATCGCCGTACCGCTTGCTCACCTGGAGCAACTCTACCTGGCCCACGCGTTCAACTTTCCGTTTTCGCTCGTTGGGACGTGACAAAGCCCCAGGACGTCATTCCTTCAGCGCCCCGGCAATTGATCCGGCGATGAAGTAGCGTTGCAGGAAGAGAAAGACGAGAACCAGGGGGAGCATCGAGAGGACCGCTCCGGCGGAGAGGACGCCCCAGTTGACGGTGAAGAGTGACCGCAGGCTCTGCACGCCAACGGTGAGGGTAAACATCTCCTCCTTGGTGCCGATGACCAGCGGCCAGAGATAGCTGGTCCATTGGGTCATAAAGGTGAAGACGCCCAGCACCACCAGGCCCGGCCGCACCAAGGGCAGGATTACGCGCCGGAAGATCTGAAACTCGGAGCATCCATCGAGCCGGGCAGCGTTCTCCAGATCGGTGGGAAGCGTTTCGATGAACTGGCGCATCATGAAGATGCCGATCGGGCTCGCCAACGCGGGCAGGATCAGGCCGACGTAGGTATTGGTCAGGTGCAGATCGCGCACGATGATGAAGAGCGGAATCAACGTCGCGGCGAAGGGGACCATCAGCGTCATTAGCACGACGAGAAAGAGTGCGTCCTTCCCCGGAAAGGTCATCTTGGCGAAGGCGTAGCCGGCCATCGCATCGATGATGACCTTGATGACCGTTACCGTCGAGGCGACGATGAATGAGTTGAGGGTCCACCGCAGGAACGGGTAGTCCTGCACCAGTTCCTGAAAGTTGATCAGGGTCGGCTCCGAAGGGATCCACTCGGGGGGGTATTTAAACAGGGCCACCGTATCTTTGAAGGAGGTGGAGATCACGTACAAGAATGGCACGAGCGCAATGAACGCGGCGAGGATGAGCACGCCGTAGGTGGCAACGAGATAGAGCGAGCCGCCAAGGCCGCGCGACGCCTTAGCCGTCCTGTCGGACGTGACGGCTTCCGCGGAACGAAGCTCGGCGAACTCTGTTTCGATCGCCATGTTCTAGCGCTCCCTTAGGTTCGCTTCCGCAGCAGCCGGATTTCTACAAGGGTCAGGCCGAGAATGAAGAGCAGCAGGACAAAGCTGAGCGCGGCGGCAAAGCCGGTCTTGTCATTGAATTGAAACATCGCCTTGTAGATGTACCAGACCACCGTCGCCGTCGCGTTCGAGGGACCGCCGTCAGTGAGAATGCTCACCGAATCGAAGAGTTGCAGATTCCAGATGGTGGCCATGACC
>JBBRVX010000213.1:0-9212 GCA_038246475.1 Thermomicrobiales bacterium
AGGATCCCGCGCGACCTGATCGAGCTCGATACGCCCCCTTTGCCGCCCGATCTGGCGGCGACAAAAGTTCCGATGCCGTTGCTGCCGCGCACCGCCGTCGAGCGCAGGCATCGCGCCCAGGCCTCGCGTCCGGCCCGCCCGCTCGCGGAGGCATCGCTCCCGGCGGCCGATGTTTCCGCGCCAGCCCGCCGCCAACCGTTCCGGCGCTTCTGGTGGCTGGCGCTCATCGCGCTGGCGCTCCTGATCGCGGCAGTTGCTCTCTTCGCCCCGCTGAACATCGTCCCACCCGCGAGCGAATTCACCATTGCCTACGCGGGGCCACTGAGCGGCAATGATGCCGCCATCGGCCAGGAGCAGCTCCGCGCGATCCAAATGGCCGTGAACACCGTGAACGCGGGCGGGGGCATCGATGGGCGGCGCCTGAACCTGGTGACCTACGACGACGCCAACGATCCAGCGGTCGCGGTCACTCGCGCAGAAGAGATCGTCGCCAACGATGCCGTGCTCCTCGTCATCGGTCACGATCGCAGCGACGTTTCGCTGGCGGCCAAGCCAATCTACGCGCGGGCCGGGCTGGCCGCGATTTCGCCATCAGCGACTGCCGACGCGTTGACGGAGGGCGACGCCTGGTATTTCCGCTCGCTCTTTACAAATCACGATCAGGGCGAGTTCATCGCCGCCTACGTGCAGCATGCCCTGAACCAAGCTCGCGCTAGCATCGTCTCAACCGCGGGCACGTACGAATCGTCGTTGGCCGAAGCTTTCGTCGCCGCGTTCGGCCGGGAGGGGACGGTCGTCGCCCAATGGACGATCGATCCGGCGAACCGCGATGCCTCCATTGCCGCGATCGTCGATCAGATCGCGGCCGCGGACGACCCCGGCATCCTCTTTCTGGCCCTGCAACCGGCGGACGCGCACGCGCTGCTGCTGGCCCTCGGCCGCGCCGGCATCAAGCTGCCTCTGATTGGCGGCGAGGCCCTTGGCTATCAGCATTTCGCGAACCTGTTCGACAGTGAGCCGGAGGAGCTGGAGCAGCCCGGTTTCTTCACCAACGGCCTCTACGCGGCCTCCCCCATGCTCTACGACAGCCTGGGCGGCCGGGCGCTCGAGTTCTTCCTGCAGTATCGGGATGCCTACGGCTCCGCGCCGGCATGGTTCGGCGCCAAGGCGTATGACGCGGCGACGCTGGCCATCCAGGCGATGTCCGAGATGGCAGCTGGCGGGGCCCAGCTCCAGGTGCAATCCACCCCGCGGGAACGCGTGCGCGACGCGTTGGCCGCGACGGACAGCATCGCACGCGCCGTTCCGGGGCTCAGTGGCCCGCTCTATTTCGATGCATCGCAATCGATCCCTCCATCGCTCTCCATCGGGCAGTTCGATCTCGGTGCATTGATCAGCGCGCCCTGGCAGTATCGCGCGGTGGCGGATCCCGATAGCCTCGCGGCCGGGGTTCCGGCCGCGCCTGGTCTCCTCTTCGAGCTCGAAGGCCAGCGTTATCGCCAGTACCGGGTCGTCTACGTTGGCCTCGATATCAACGAGATATCCGGTCTCGACGCCCAGGAGCAGACCTTTGATGCGGACTTCTTTCTCTGGTTCCGCTATAGCGGCGACGCTTCGGCAGAAGACATCTTCTTTTCCAACGCCGTGAATCCGTCCCTGGCGTTGCCGGAGGCGATCGATCGCTCGGACGAGAACGGCATGCACTTCACGATGTATCGGGTCGATGCCACCTTCAGCGAGCCGATGAACTTCCAGGACTACCCGTGGGACCGTCACGTGCTGACGATCAGCCTGCAAAATGAGTCCCTCGGGCAGGATGACATCGTCTACGTGCCCGACCGAACCGTGCTGGCGCAGTCGCAGGCCAGCCGGCTGCAGAGCGCCGTCGACCGCACGCGCCCGTTCAATCGCATCCCCAGCTGGGTCGTCGATCGCGTCATCTTCTCGCAGGAGAGCGCCACCTCGCTCTCGACAACGCCCGATCCCCGCACCGGTGGCCCCGAGGACGAGGCGGTTTCGGTTTTTGAGGCGGAGCTGTTCTACGCCCGCGACGTGCGCACGTTCCTGATCAAGAACCTGCTGCCCCTCACCCTGCTGGCGCTCGTCACCTACATCTCCCTCTTTTTCTCGCCGGAAAACGCGGGCACCCGGATCGGCTTCGCGGTGACGGCGATCCTGACGACCTCGGTGCTGTTGCAATCGATCGCGCAGAATCTGCCCGAAATCGGCTACACCGTGGCGATCGAGTGGGGGTACTACGTCTACATCGCGCTGGCGGCCTTGCTAGTGCTGGTGAACATCACCATCGAGCGCTGGTACAAGGCCAAGCGCTTCGCCGCGGTGCGCCAACTCGATCTGATCGCCCGCATCGTCTACCCGGTGGTGCTGGCGATTGTGATCGGCGCGTACGTGATTCGGTTCGGTTAAGGAACCGATCCGGGACGGCAATGCGTCGCCACCTTCGTATTGAAGGCTTGGTCATCGCAACGGAGCATGCCCCCGCACATTTGGTGCGGCCTGATCGACGCCGTCTACGTGCGACCATTCGACGGCGAGCTCGATCCAAGGAACGCCTTGAGCGCCTCTTCGCCCCGGCGATCGGTCAACAACAGGATGCGGTCGCCCGCTTCAAGGGTGGTGGCGCCTTTCGGGAAGATCGTCTCGCCGTCCCGCGAAAGCGAGACCACCAGAGCATCGGCGGGAAACGTAATGTCGCGCAAGGCTCGGCCGGCCAACGACGAGTTTTCGTCAAGTTGCGCCTCGAGCAACTCGCTTTCCGATCCAAGCCGCTTTGTGCGCCGGATGCTGCGCGAAAGTGCCGCCTTGTACGTGGATACGATATCGCGCGTGGTCACTCTGCCGATTTCCCGCGTGTTCTCGACGACAACCGCATCGTTGCCTCCAGCCTCGGCGATCTGCTCCAGGGCGTCGTCCAATGCCACGTCAGGGGAGACACGCACGGATGTATCGTGGGCGCCTTCGCGACGCATGCCTTCGCCCCCTTCGACCATTGCGTCACGCACGCGCAGTGAGGAGAGGAGCGGAAAACTGAGCCGAACCCGGTGCGACGGCGAGCTGCCGCGATCGGGGAGCTGGCTGCGGTAGATCGTATGGTCGCCAACGAGCGCTGTTGACAGCGCCACGGCGATCATCGCGGGCGCCAGCAAGGAAAGATTCCCGGTCATCTCGCCAACCATCAGCATCATGGCCAGTGGGGCGTGGGCGATCCCGCCGAAGAGCGCGATCATGCCCACAATGACGAACGGGGCCGGGTTGTTCGGAATTGCGGGCAGCACACCATGTCCGAGCCGCCAGAATGCCGCTCCAACAAAGGCCCCGATCACCATGCCTGGCCCAAAGATGCCGCCAGACCCACCCGAGCCGATCGACAGCGACGTGGCCAGGATCTTGGCGAAAGGGAGCGCCAGAACCAACCACAACGGGAGGTCAAGAAGCTCTGGCCCCATCGCGATTTGCACCCATCCGTAGCCGGTGTGGATGGCCCCGGTGACGGCCAGCCCAAGCAACCCGACCAGGAGCCCTCCTAGCGCGGGCTTGGTCCACCGTGGCAGCGGAAAGCGATGAAACATCGCTTCGACGGCATAAAAGGAACGCGCGTAAAGCAACCCCCCGAGACCACAAATCACGCCAAGAACGGCGTAATAGCCCAGGGTCAGGGGGTGCTCGAAGCCGAGGCCTGGCTGGGCGCCGAAGATCGGCTCCCAGCCTTCGAAGATCCCGAAGACGCTGTAGCCGACAATGGAGGCGATTAGCGACGGAATGAGCGCTTCCACTTCGAGGTCATGCAGATACTGAATCTCGGCGGCCATGACCGCTCCGCCGAGCGGGGCGCGAAAGATCGCGCCGATGCCGGCGCCCATCCCCGCGGCAACCGCGATACGGCGATCCTGCGCGCTCAACCCGAGCCGGGTGGCTAGAACGGAGCCGAACGTCGCCGAAATCTGCGCCGCGGGTCCTTCGCGGCCGCCCGATCCGCCACTCCCGATCGTGATCGCCGATGAGACGAGTTTGACCGGGGCGACCCGCGCGCGCATGCGCCCCGCCTGGTGATGAAGGGCGTGAATTGCCGCGTCCGTCCCATGTCCTTCCGCCTCCGGTGCCAGGGAAAAGACGATGATCCCCGAGAGGGCCCCACCCAGCGTGGTCACCACGGGAAGGAGCCACGGCCGCCTCATCGCCGCCAATGCCTGATTCCCCTCCCCAACTGGACCCGGCGGGACATAGCCGGCGATGTCGCCGAGAAGGAGCTCGGTCACGAGGCCGATAGCTCGCGCGAAGAGCACGGCGCCGAAGCCGGCCACCAGCCCAATGGCGGTCCCGAGCACGAGCCATTTGGCGAGATAGCGGGTTCCTTCAAACCCTCGGCCATCGGGGATGACCGCTGAGGTAATGCCGAGCAGTCGTTGCCGGAGATGCGCGCGGGTGATCATGGTTTCCTCATTGAATGTCCCAGGCGCGCTTATCGCGAGGCATGGCGCTCGCTCCGGAACGATGGCCGGACTCTTGCTCGACGCCATGGCATCACTCGGCGTGTGCTACCCATCTAAAGCCCCCGGCCGTCCCTACCCATCGCCCGTGGGCGACGCGCTCATGGCGCGGACGGCCAGCATGCCGGCCATCAACGCATGGCCATGCCAACACGAATGCGGATGCCAGGCCCCAACCACGAGCCTCCGGATCCCGCCCCGTGCCAGGCGGGCGCCTCCAAGTAGGGAGCCATGGACTTCTCGCGCGTCGGCTCCGGCATCGGGGCTGGCGGGGCGATGCCTGCATCGCCCGTGCTTCGGGCGCAGGCGGCGAACCTCCAAATGCCTGTGTCCATCCACGTAGCGTGCATGCTACGCCGCATCCGGGAGAATGGTACCCACCCGGCGCTCTCCATCCTACGCACGAGTAGCTCCGCGGCGGACTTCGGCTAAGCCGCGTCCGCCACGCTGGACCGTATCGTCATGCGGGAGCGCGGCTGCGGCTCAGCAGCAGCCACCCCCCAGCGCCGGCGATAAGCGAAGCAATGAGGATGCCCAGCTTGGCAGACGCCAGGAGCGACGCCCCTCCCGCGTCAACGAAGGCGAGGTCCGCCACGAAGAGGGCCATCGTGAAGCCGATGCCGGCCAGCCACGCTACGCCATAGATGGCGCGCCAGCTCACCCCCTGCGGCAGCTCCGTCAGGCCAGAGCGCACGGCCAGCCAGGCCCCCAGCGTGACGCCGAGCTGCTTGCCAATCACCAGCCCGAGGATGACGCCCAGGGTGACGCGGTTGCCCAGGGCCACCCCGATGTCCCCTTCGATGCGCACGCCGGCGTTCGCGAGCGCGAAGAGGGGGACGATGGCGAAGGCCACCCAGGGATGGAGCGTGTGCTCCATGCGCTGCAGCGGCGCGCCGACCCCTTCGACCGCATCCTCCAGCTCGGCCAGCGCCTCCTGGCGCGCCCCATTGGTGAGCACGCTCGCTCCTGTGGCATCCTCGGCGCCGGCCCGGTCGAAGGCGGCGAGGATGGCGCGGCCGCGGATCAGGAAGGCGCCGGGATCGATGCGCGTATTGGCCGGGATCGTCGCCGCCAAAAGGACGCCAGCGATCGTCGCGTGCACCCCCGACTCGAACACCGCCAGCCAGAGCGCGATGCCGAGCAGGGCGTAGGGGAGGAGGCTGCGCACCCCGGCCCGGTTGACCGCCAGCAGCGCGGCGAAGATGAGCGCGGCCAGGCCCAGCGCTCCCCAGACCACTTGCGAGGTGTAGAAGATGGCGATCACGGCCACTGCCGCCAGATCATCGACGATGGCCAATGCCGTCAGGAAGACCTTCAAGCCCACCGGGATGCGGCTGCCCAACAGCGCCAGCACGCCCAACGCAAAGGCGATGTCCGTCGCCATCGGCACGCCCCACCCCCGGGCCCCGGCCGTGCCCGCGTTGAGCAGCAGAAAGATCGCGATCGGCAAGAGGGCCCCGCCCAGGGCGGCGATCACCGGTAGGGCGGCGCGGCGCGGCGACGCCAGCTCGCCCACCAGCACTTCGCGCTTGATCTCCAGGCCGACGACGAAGAAGAAGATCGTCATCAGCCCGTCGTTGACCCAGTGCAGCAACGATTCGGTCAGGCGGAACCGATCCGTGCCGATGGTGACGTTCGTTGCCCAGAGCGCGTCGTAGCTGGCTCCCCACGGCGAGTTGGCCCAAACGAGCGCCGCGATTGCGCAGCCGAGGAGGAGGATGCCGCCGAAGGCCTCGTCGTGCATGAACTCGCGAAGGGAAAACCCCTCACCGCGGCCCGCGCCGTTCTCCTGCATGGCGATCTCCTTGCCGCGGCCGCTCCCGAGGCTATTCGTGATTCACGGACGCGCGCTCCGCGCTGCCCTTACGGCTTCCGATCGTTCTCACCCGTACCCGGACCCAGCAGGCCCAACCGCTGCACCAGGGGGCCGATGGTGAGCCCCTGGGCCAGCAGCGTAAAGAGCACCGCGCCGTAGATCATGGCCAGGAGGTCGGCGCGATAGGGGAAGCCCAGCGGCAGGCTGAGCACCGCCGCCAGCGCCACCGCGCCGCGCAGGCCTCCCCAGAAGAGGACATGCCGCTCTGGCCAACTCACCGGGAACCGTGCCCGGTCGAGTAGCGCGCCGATGCCGTAGGCGACGACCGCGCGGCCGGCCAGCGCCGCGGCAATGCCGGCGAGCACCGCGCCCGCATGCTCCTGCAAGCCGGCGACCCGCTCCGACAGGCCGACCAGGAGAAAGAGCGCCGCGTTGGCGATGAAGGCCAGGAACTCCCACAGATCGATGAGCAGCCGTTCCGAACCCTCGCTGTAAACCCAACCGCGGCGCCGACCGAGAAATCCCAGCGTCATCGCCGCCGCGATGGTGGCCAACACCCCGGAGAGGCGCAGTGTGTCGGCGGCCAGAAAGGCCCCGTAGGCCGTCGCTACGGAAACGGTCATCTCGGTCAGGTGCTCGTCGACGCTGGCGATCAGCAGATGGCCCAGCCAGCCGATCGCCAGGCCGACCAGCGTGCCGCCGGCAACGGCGAGGAGGAGCACGCCGATGGCCGGACCAGGCTGAAATTGGCCCTCGACGGCGGCCACCAGGGTGACCAGCAGCACCAGGGCAATCCCGTCGTTGAGGAGGCTCTCCCCTTCGATCAAGGCGGAGAGCCGTTCGCCGACGCCAAGCTGCCGGAAGGTGGCCAGCACGGCGACCGGATCGGTGGCGGCGATCATGGCGCCGAACAGGAGCGCCACCGCCCAAGGCAATCCGAGCCCCCAGTGCACGAGCGCGCCACCTACGACCATGGCCACCAGGACGCCTGGCACCGCCAGCGCCAGCACCCCGGCGCGCACCTCCCACAGGCGGCGCACGTCGAGCACGAAGGCCGCTTCAAACAGGAGCGGGGGCAGGAAGAGGAGCAGGATGATCTCCGAACTGAGCGCCGGCAGCAGCCCCACCGGCGATGCGCCGATGGCGAGCCCCAGCAGCAACAGGGCCAGCGTGTAGGAGAACCCGACCCACCGCGCGGCCACGGTCACGATCGTGGCCGCGATGAGCAGGACCACGAACGCGTCGATGCCCCCGATCGCCATGGCCCTTCGTTCCCCCCAGGCGTGCGGTGCCGCGTTTCACGCAAAAGGGACCGCCCTTTGGCAGTCCCCTCCAGTAGCCGGCGTGGGTACGGGGTTCGCGGCGCCCCCGAGGCTAAACGAGCCTCCTTACATCACGGATGATAGCGGACTCGCAACAACCGTTGCGTGGCCTTGCCGAGCGATTTCAGCCTGAGCGACCTCCACCACGTTATCCAGCTCGCCATGGGTTGGCCAGGGAGGGTTCTCCCCAGTCCGAGTCAGGGCGCGAGCAGCTCCGTCCGAAAGCGTGGCGCGAGTTCCAGGCTCTTGGCCATCATCGCCGCCTGGGCTGCCGCATCGAGTGGCGGCGGTGGCGTCGTGCGGTTCTCGACGGGCTGACCAATCGCCAGGAAGAACTCCTCCTGACCCGCTGGCGAGCAGAGGCAGTGCAGCCATGCCGGTCTGGTGGAGACGTTCGTGAACCGATGCGGGGCGTTGGCGGGAATGTTCACCGTCGCGCCTGCGCGAACGACGGATGTTTCACCCCGGAAGGTGACCTCGACCTCGCCGTCGAGGACGGTGAACATCTCCTACCCCCTATCCCCCTTCCCCCCTCAGCAGAGGCGCGCCGGTAAGGAGCGGCGTGGAGACGGCTTGCGGCTCGCGGCCAATCGCGAGCGAGAGCGCGGCGGCGATGAGGCAGGCAACACCAGCCGTGACGAAGGCCAGGAAGTAGTCGCCCGTCACCGTGCGGATGACGCCCGCGCCGGTGGCGGCGACCGCCGCGCCCACCTGGTGGGACGCGAAAACCCATCCGAAGATGAGCGTGCCGCGGTCGCGCCCGAAGAGCTGTGCCGAGAGAGCCACGGTGGGGGGCACGGTGGCGATCCAGTCCAGCCCGTAGAAGACGATGAAGACGATCATGCTGAAGTTCGCGGCGGAAAAGGCCAACGGCAGCAGCATGAGCGAAAGCCCGCGTAGCCCGTAGTAGGCGAAGAGGAGCTTACGGCTGTCCCAGCGATCGGTCAGCCAGCCGGAAAGCGTGGTGCCGACCACATCGAAGATGCCGATCGTGGCCAGCAAGCCCGCCGCGGCCACTTCCGCCATGCCATGATCCATGCCGGCCGGAATGAGATGCGTGCCGATCAGCCCGTTCGTGCTCAACCCGCAGATGAAGAAGGGGATGGCCAGCAACCAGAAGTCTCGCTTGCCCACCGCGAAGCGCAGCCCGGCCATGGCATTGGCGATCGGATTGCCGGCCGGCGCCGCCGGGGGCGGAGTATCGGCCGTGGCGCCGTAGGGCTGCTCGCCGACGTCGGCTGGCCAGTCGCGCAGGAAGATCAGCACCAACGGCACGACGGCCAGTGCCGCCAGCGCCGTGGTGAGGGAGACCAGCCGCCAGTCGAACGACGTCGCCAGCCAGGCCAGCAACGGCAGAAAGACGAGCTGGCCCGTGGCCCCCGCCGCGGTCAGCACACCGACCACCATCCCCCGACGGGCCACGAACCAGCGGTTGGCCACCGTCGCCGCCAGCACGCTGGCCATGCACCCGGCGCCGAGGCCGACAATCACGCCCCAGAGGAGGACCAGTTGCCATGGCTCCCGCATCTGGGTGGTGAGCAGGGCGCCGGTAGCGATGGCCAGCAG
>JBBRVX010000214.1:0-9164 GCA_038246475.1 Thermomicrobiales bacterium
ATCGAGGCCGCCATTGCCTCGCGCTTCGAGGCCGCCATTGCCTCGCGCTTCGAGGCCGCCATTGCCTCGCGCATCCCGGCGCCCGCTGCCCCGCGTCCTGCTGTCGCGTCCGTGTCCCACGTCCGCGCCGTTCACCGTGCCCATCATGGAGTCCGCATGCATCCCACGACCCGTCCTCCGTCCCCCGTCCTCCGTCCCCCCACCACCGCCGGTCCCGCGAGCTGGAAGACCGGCCTGATCTCCCCAACCAGGCGGCCGTTGTGATTGCGCAATTCGGGGGTTTGCTGGGCGAGGATCGCCGCGCGGGTGTCGGGATCGAGGATGCCGAGCTGCTCCAGCGCGCCGACAGCAAGCACGGCGTGGGCGCGGTACGTGCCGTCCATAACGCGAATGGCGATGCCCAGCGCGCGTTCGGGGACGGCCAGGCAGAGGAGCCCTTCCGCGCCGGTCTTAGCCGCGACGCGGCCATCGCTCAGCTCCATCAGCGTGGCGACCAGGTCGCCTTCGCCTGAAACGTTCACCGGATGGGCAATCATCGCCTGCCGCAAGCGATTGAGTGCCGCCGCATGCTCGCGGCCAGCGCCGGCCGGGACCAGGTCCGGCGCCGCCAACGCGGCAAAGGCCGAGGCAAAGGCGCGCACTGGCGCTCCAAAGGTGGGCAGGCTACAGCCATCCGTGCCGAGAACGATGGAATCCACCGGCACGCGCATAACCTCGGCCATGATGCCGAGAATCCGGCGTTGCAAGGGGTGACCGGGATCGAGGTAGTCGTCCTGGGACAGCCCTTCGTGGACGATGGTGGCCAGCATGCCGGTGTGCTTGCCGGAGCAATCGCATTGCAGCGGGGTGCGCTCCACCAGCCTCAGCACGATGCGGGCGGCCTCCTCCTCGTCGCCGGTCAGCGGGCAGCCGCATTGCAGATCGGCCGCCGACAGGCCGATCTTGGCGAGCATGGCGGCGACCTGGCGCTGATGGTCCGGCGATCCCGCGTGCGAGGCGCAGCAGAGAGCCAGCTCCGCCGGGGTGAAGCCGAAGGCATCGGCCGCGCCGCTCTCGATGACCGGGATGGCCTGAAAGGGCTTGGCGGAGGAACGGAAGAAGACGACCTGCTCGGGATCGCCCGCGCTGGCCACGACCTCGCCGGAGGCATCGACGGCCACCACCACGCCATGATGGACGCTTTCTGGAATCCCGCCCCGAGTCGTTTCCGCGATTGTCGTCGGCACGCTTAGCATCCTCCACACGTCTTGAAAAGGCCACTGCCCACCGAGTGGTGCAAGGTTACGCGCTCACGAACTCTTCGTGCCGGGAGGGCGCCGAACGCCGTCGAAGGTGCTTCGGCGCCCTCCCGGCAACGCGCCAATCGCGCGACATTGACGGTCAGAGAGGCTTGACCTCGGGTGTACGATGGTTCGGGCGTCCGATGCAGCATTGCGTCTTTGCTCACGGCCGATTCGCGAAACATGGAGGAGCGTTTCATGGACGTATCATGGTTGAGCGCCTGGACCCGTCGCCGGATTGGCCTGGCGGGCGGGGTGGGAGCCGCGTCGCTGCTGGGCCTTTTGGGGCAGAGCGAAGCCGAGGCCAAAAAGAAGCACAAGAACAAGAACAAGAACAATAACAAGAACAAGAAGCCGCCCAAGCCCGATGCGACGGGAACGCTGGTGCGGTCGGCCGCGGCGGCGGGGGCAAACTGCATTCCGATCGCGGCGGGAACGATCGAGCTGTTCAAGCTCGATGGCGCCGAGAAGATGGAGATCTCCGTTAGCGGGCTCCCCGCCAACACCGAATTCGACGTCTTCGTGATCCAGGACGAGGATGCCCAATTCGGCTTGTCGTGGTACCAGGGTGATCTGCAGACCGACGGCAAGGGGAACGGCTCGCAGACGTTCATCGGCCGCTTCAACATCGAGACCTTCATCGTCGCCCCGGGCGCGGAGCCGGCGCCGGTCATCCATAGCGACCCACCGTTCCCGGATGCGAACATCAATCCGGTCACGAACCCGGTTCACACCTTCCACGTTGGCCTCTGGTTCAACTCGGCCGCGGACGCGGCCGCCGCCACCTGCCCGAACACGGTGACGCCGTTCAATGGCGATCACACCGCGGGCGTCCAGGCGCTCAAGACCGTCGACGTCAACGGCCTGGGACCCCTGGCCCAGTTGGGAAGCTGATTGCTTGCCTTGACTTCGTCGCCCGGCGTGTTTTCCTCGTAGCTCGTACGATGGTCGTGGCTCAGGGACTCCTGAGCCACGACGCGCATCTGGAGGCAAGGGGTTGCCTGCCGGGTTTCTGAGCCGCGCTTCTCGATGAATGGCCAGAGCGGGTGAACGGCGCCAGATGAACGCGCCGCCCGACCAGCCGCACCTGGGACCGTTGCGCGTACCCGAGGGGTCGCCAGTTGCGCCGCTCCTGCGGCGCATCGGCCTCGCGGTGGCGCTGATCGTGGTGGTGGCGGTCGTCCTCTGGTTTGACCGCGACGGTCTTCGTGATAATGCCCATCCGGACCGCCCCATCGGCTTCGTCGATGTCTTCTATTTCACCGTGGTTTCGCTGACGACGGTTGGGTATGGCGATATCGTGCCGGTCACGGATGCCGCGCGGCTGATCAACGCCCTGCTCCTGACCCCGATTCGCATCTTCCTGTGGGCCCTCTTCCTCGGCACGGCCTATGAATTGACGATATTGCGACTGCGATTCCGGGAGGAGCGTCAGATGAACGAGCTGCACGACCGCCTGCGTGACCATGTCATTGTCTGTGGCTACGGGGTGAAGGGCCGGGCCATCGTCGATGAACTGAGAGCCCATGGACAGTCGCCGGATCAGATCGTGGCGATCGACCCCGACGAGGAGGCCATCGTCATGGCCGTGCGGGACGGATTGGTGGCACTGCGTGGGGATGCCTCGAGCGAGTCCATTCTGAAGGCCGCCGCGGTCGAAAAAGCGGCCGCCGTCATGGCCGCCCCGAATCGGGACGATGCCTGCGTCCTCCTCTGCCTGACCGTGCGCAGCCTGGCGCCCGCGGTGCAGCTCGTCGCCGCGGCGAGAGAGGAGGAGAACGTCAAGCTGCTCTATGGCGCGGGCGCGGACCTGGTGGTGACGCCGTCCGTCTCGGGTGGGCGGCTGATGGCCGCTGCCGTGCGCCAACAGGCGGTGCCGCATGTGCTGGAGGACATGCTGTCGTTTGGGGAAGGTCTGGCTATGGCGGAGCACATCGTGCTGCTGGAAGAAGCGGGACTCCTGGCCCGGGATCTCCCCGGTCTGGAGGGCGCGCTCATCCTCGGGGTGATGCGCGGGAAGGAGCACCATTCGTTCGGGCGGTTGCCGGCGTTGCGCCTTGCTCCTGGCGACGCGGTCGTCTATCTGGCGGATGACCCCGAGGGCGTCCATACCTCCACGCATGCCTGGGGCGGAACGCGATGACGGGACGGGGGAGACGATCATTCAGCGGGTTCGACGATCGTGGTTTCCGCGAAGTCGGGCGTCGGGAAGACGACGATGACGTGCAGCGTCCCTTCAAGGCAGCGGAAGCCGTGCACGATGCCGGCCGGGATGTAGAGGCTGACGCCGGCCGCGATGGGGACGGTCTCGTCGCCCAGGACGGCTTCGCCGCTGCCCGAGAGGAACGTGAGCGCTTCCTCGACGGGATGGGTGTGCAACAGGACGCGTTGGCCGGCCTGCAGCCACTGCTGGGCGACGAAAAGCCGCTCGGCGCCATTGCGAGACGAGACGAGGTGCTGGGTGGGCAATCCGCTGGGGCTCGCCTCGATCGGAATGGCCGCATGGTCGATGCGTTGCGCCCGCCTGCCGTTCCCCGCATCGGGAACGGTGATCGTCATGTCGTTCATGCCCGCCAGCCCACTTTCAGTCATGCGACGGCGCTTCTGGATAGCCACACCCGATAACCTCGTGCTGTACACTAACGCCGACTTTTCGCCGGGCGGTTTGGCCCTGGCACGCTGGGGTGGAGGAGCCGCGGAATGCGCTGGGCGACCGTTCGCGCCGAATCGCTGACGGTTGGGCGCTGATGGCCATGAGTCAGTACCTTTTTCTGATCCCATTGTTGCCCCTGTTGGCCTTCGTGATCAATCTGATCTTTGGGCGGTACCTCGGCGCCGCCGCGTACTGGATCGCCACGCTGGCGGTCTTTGCCTCCTTCCTCCTTTCGCTGCTGGTCATGCGGGAGAGCCTCGCCACCGGCGCGCCGATGCGGCAGGATCTCTACACCTGGATTCAGTCCGGCGACTTCCACATTGGCATCAATCTTTTCGTCGATCAACTGACCGCGGTGATGCTGATCGTCGTCAGCAGCGTCGGTTTCCTGGTTCACGTCTATTCCAATGGCTACATGAAGGGCGACTCTGGGTTTGCCCGGTTCTTTGCCTACCTGCCCTTCTTCGTCTTCTCGATGCTGATGCTGGTCCTGGCCGACAACTTCCTCCTCCTCTTCTTCTTCTGGGAGGGCGTTGGACTCGCCTCGTATCTGCTGATCGGGTTCTGGTTCCAACGGCGCTCGGCATCGGCGGCGGCCCAGAAAGCGTTCATCGTCAATCGGGTGGGGGACCTGGCCTTTGGCCTGGGCTTGATCTGGATCTTCTACCAATTTGGCACCCTGGAGTTCAGCGAGGTCTTCGCGGCCGTGCCCGCCGCGCCGATCTTCGCGGTGACCGGCATGGCCTTGCTGCTGTTCGGCGGCGCGGCCGGCAAGAGCGCGCAGTTCCCGCTCCATGTCTGGCTGCCGGATGCCATGGAGGGCCCGACGCCGGTGTCGGCGCTGATTCACGCGGCGACCATGGTGACAGCCGGCATCTATCTGATCGTGCGCACCAACGTCTTCTTCCAGAATGCGCCGACGGCCATGCTGGTAGTGGCGCTCATCGGAGCCTTTACCTCCTTCATGGCGGCTACCATCGCCGTGGCCCAGAACGACATCAAGCGGGTCATCGCCTATTCGACGCTGTCGCAGCTCGGCTACATGGCGATGGGCGCGGGGGTGGGGGCGTTCATCCCGGCCATCTTCCATCTGGTGACGCACGCCTTCTTCAAGGCCTGCCTCTTCCTGGGCGCCGGGAGCGTGATCCACGGCATGCACGACGAGCAGAACATCCAGAACATGGGAGGGCTGCGCAAGTACATGCCAGTCACCTTCTGGACCTTCCTCATCGCGGCCTTCGCCAACGCCGGCATGATCCCCTTCGCCGGCTTCTGGTCGAAAGACGAGATTATTGTCGGAGCCTGGGCCACCAACTCGATCCCGATTCCGATCGGCAAGTTCCTCGCGATTGTCGGGCTGGTGACGGCGTTCTTCACCGCGTTCTACATGTTCCGTCTCATTTTCCTGGTCTTTACCGGCGCGCCGCGCTTCGATGCGGCGCACGTGCATCCGCATGAGTCACCCCCCTCGATGGCCATGCCCCTGGTGTTGCTGGCGATCCCGGCGGCGATCCTCGGGTTGTGGATCGGGCTGCCCCCGGAAGCGGGCCGCATCCACACCTTCCTGGAGCCGGTGTTCCAGGCGGAAGCGGGGGACAGCGCCGAGGGCGACGAGGTGGCCTCGCTCTACGTTGTCCCGAACGACGCCCCTCAACTGGCGCCGGGCGAGGGCGCTGCCGCCGTTGAAGAGCACCATGTTTCGCAAGAGACCATCATCCTCTTCGGGGCCGTTTCGACGATCGTGGCGCTGGCCGGCATCGGTCTGGCCTGGCTCGTCTACGTCCGCGAAGCGATCCCGGCTCCGGAGAAGCACGCCTCCGCGCTCTACCGCTTCCTGCGCGACAAATGGCGTTTCGATGAGCTGTACGACGGGGCGATCATCCGCCCACTGCGCACACTGGCCATGGGCCTATGGCAGGTGGTCGACACCCGGATCATCGATGGCGCGGTCAATGGCGTGGCCTTCGGCATCGGCGCGGTCAGCCAACGGCTGCGGCACGTGCAGACTGGCCTGGTGACAAATTACGCCCTGGCCATCGCGTTAGGTATGGTGCTGTTGTTGGGGATCTATCTCGGCCTGTCCAGCACGTTGTTCCGGTGATGGGTGATGGGTGATGGGTGATGGGTGATGGAGTGTGAAAAGACGAGCGCCGAACGCGACTTCCGTCGTTCTCCCTATCACCCAACACCCAACACCCATCACCCCCGTTGAGGGGAACTGAGTGGAAACCTTTCCGTTTCTGAGCGTGCTGACGTTCCTGCCCATGTTGGGAGCGCTCATCATCTTCTTCATTCCCCGGGTCTCCCAGCAGGCGGCGCGAAGCATTGCGCTGGTCAGCGCTTTGGGATCGCTGGTCGTCTCCATCCTCATGGCGATGCGCTTCGATCCGCAAGCGCCCTTCGCGGCGGGCGTCACCGTGCCGTTTCAGGAACGGATCGAGTGGGGCCGGGAAGTCGGGGCGTCGTACTTCCTGGGCGTCGATGGCATCGCGGTGCTGCTCATCCTGCTGACGACGCTGATTTCGGTGCTGGCCATCATCTGGTCGTGGGACACCGTCAATGTCCGCACGCGCGAGTATTACATCGCCCTGCTGCTGCTCGAAACCGGCATGCTGGGCGTCTTTGTCGCCCTCGACATGTTCCTCTTCTACATCTTCTGGGAGCTGATGCTGATCCCGATGGCCTTGCTCATCGGCATCTGGGGCAGCAACAACCGCGTCTATGCCGCGATCAAGTTCTTCCTCTATACGTTGCTGGGCTCGCTGCTGATGCTGGTCGGCATCGTCGCCACCTACTGGTCCTACTACCAGCAGACCGGCGTGCTCACGCTGGACGTGCTGCAACTGCAGGAGGGCCAGTATGGGCAGACGTTCCAGATCTGGGTCTTCCTGGCCTTCTTCGTCGCTTTTGCCGTGAAGGTGCCGCTCTTCCCGTTCCATACCTGGTTGCCCGATGCCCACGTCGAGGCCCCGACCGCGGCATCGGTTATTCTGGCGGCGGTGATGTTGAAGATGGGCGGCTACGGGTTCCTGCGGTTCAATCTGCCCCTCTACCCGGAAGGGACGCTCTTCTGGCAGCCGTGGATTATTGCCCTCTCGGTGATCGCCGTGCTCTACGGCGCGCTGGTGGCCCTCGTGCAGCCGGACATGAAGAAGCTGATCGCCTATTCGTCGGTCAGCCACATGGCCTTTGTCACCCTGGGCATCTTTGTGCTCAACATTCAGGGGATGGATGGGGCGATGCTGGTGATGCTGGCCCACGGCTTCAACACCGGCGCCCTCTTCCTCCTCGTGGGCGTCATCTACGAGCGGGCGCACACCCGCCTGATCGCCAGGTTCAGCGGTTTGGCCGCGGTGATCCCGGTCTGGTCGGGACTGTTCGTGGTCTTCATGTTCGCCTCGATCGGGTTGCCCGGTCTCTCCGGATTCCCAGGCGAGTTCCTGGTGGCGCTGGGGGCCTGGAATTACAGCCCGGTGGTGGCCGCCTTTACCTTCGCGGTGGTCATTTTTGCCGCCTGGTACATGATGTGGATGACGCAACGCGTGGTCTGGGGCCGGCCGAAGGGCGTCATGCCCGATCCGCACGATGGCGCGCTGACGCCGACCGAGGCCGCGCTGCTGGCGGCGCATGGTGGCTATGGACAGGACCACGCGGATCATGGGGATCTGGGCATGCCGCTGCCGCGCATCTCGGGCGCCTCGCAAGAACATCCTGATGATGCCCATGGGCATGTCGACGAGTGGCATGCCGGCGAGGGGAGCGATGTTCCGGGCGAAGAGCGGCAACGCTGGCCGGATATCTCCCGCAAAGAGGCGCTCACGCTCGTGCCGCTGCTCATCCTGACCATCTACCTGGGGGTCTATCCGCAGGCGGTGCTGAACATCTGCGAGCCGGCGTTGCAGCGCATTCTCGACATGGTTGTACGGTAAGCGGGGTCATAGGGTGATGGGTCATGGGGTGATAGGGTCATGGGGTCATAGGGTGATAGGGGGCACGGCGAAGGGATCCCGTCCTCCGTCTTCCGTCCTCCGTCTTCCGTCCTCCCTATCACCCTATCACCCTATCACCCCATTACCCTCGGGAGTGCGTTAATGCTGGTCGATCTGTCACGGGGCTTGCTCACGCCGGAATGGAGCCTGCTCTATCCGCAGTTGATCGTCTTCGGGTTGGCGTTGCTCCTCCTGATGCTCGATGCCTTTGTGCCTCGGGCGCATCACTTCCGGTTGCTGACGGCCGTCTCCCTGATTGGCTACGGTCTGGCGGCGGCCGCGCTCTGGACGCAGGATGGCCGGAATGAGGCCACCTTCTGGTGGACCTTCCGCGCCGACGGCCTGACCGTCTTTCTCTCGCTGGCCATCCTCATTTCGGCGGCTTTGAGTGTCTGTACGGCGGCGTCGTATGTCGATCAGCTCGAAGGCCATCTCCCCATCGGCGAGTTTTACGTGCTGCTGGCGTTCGCGGTCTTCGGCGCGATGCTGGTGGGCGCCGCTGGCGATCTGATCATGATCTTCGTGGCGATCGAGCTTTCGTCGCTCGCCACCTACATCCTGACCGCCTTCGCCAAGCGCCGCCAGACGGCGCTCGAAGGGGGCATGAAGTACTTCCTGCTCGGCATCTTCGCCTCGGCCATCCTCGTCTACGGCATGACCTGGGTCTATGGGCTGACTGGCACGACAAACCTCGACGGCATCGCCCAGGCGTTGCGCAACAGCGTGACGGGCGAGGCGTATCTCGATCCCGCGCTGGTGCTGGCCCTGCTATTGGTCATCGTCGGGCTCGGCTTCAAGATGGCGGCGGTGCCCTTCCACTTCTGGACGCCGGACGCCTATGACGGCGCCGCGACGCCCGTCACCGCCTTCATGTCGGTCGTGCCGAAAATCGCGGCCTTCGCGGCGACGATTCGCATCCTGGTGCAGGCGCTGGGCCCGATCAGCGACGACTGGGTGAATGTCATCGCCCTGTTGGCGCTGGTGACGATGATCTTCGGCAATGTGGTGGCCATCTCGCAGCGCAACGTGAAGCGGATGCTGGCGTATTCGTCAATCGCGCACACCGGATACATGATGGTCGGCCTTGCGGCCTACCGTTCGACGAGTGGCTTTCTGATTCCTGGCTCCAACCCGACCACCGGCGATAGCGGGATCACCAGCGTGCTCACCTATCTGCTGGCCTACGCGGTGATGAACATCGGCGCGTTCGCCGTGGTGACCTGGGTCCAGCATCGCGGCAAG
>JBBRVX010000215.1:0-9084 GCA_038246475.1 Thermomicrobiales bacterium
CTTAACTGAATTTGGGCTGGGGCGGGGGTCTGGGTTCGTGGCGGCACCCCGTGGTTTTCTGGGGTGTAATTGTTTGACGTTGTTGGGGGGTTGTCCCGGGGGAGAGGTAGCGCCCCCACGAGCCAGCATGACTCTCTGGTGCGTCTCACGCGCCATGCAGCACGAACGAGGTGACCTGATGACATTTTCGATCATTGGCCGGTGCGCCCGCACGGGCATGCTGGGGGTGGCGATCGCGACGGGAGAGATGGCGGTCGGCTCGCGCTGTATCCACGTCCTGCCAGGCGTGGGCGCGGTGATCTCACAGGCGAGCAGCAACCCCGTGCTTGGTCACCTCGGGCTGAACCTGCTCGGTCAGGGTTACGCCGCCCCGCGCGTGCTGGACGAGATCGCGGCGAACGACCGCTTTCCCGAACGGCGACAACTCGGCTGCCTCGACAGCCGGGGCGAGTCGGCGGGACGCACCGGCGCGCAAAATCGCCCGTGGGCGGGACACCGCGCCGGCGCGAATGTGGTCGCGGCCGCGAACATGGTCACGGGCGAGGGCGTGGCGGACGGCATGATCGAGACGTTCCTCGCGACCGAAGACCAGCCCCTGTGGGAACGGTTGTCGCGCGCACTCGAGGCAGGCAAGGCCGCCGGTGGACAGCCCGATGGCGAGCGTTCGGCCGGCCTGTACATCGTCGATCGCGCGCCGTACGCCCTGGTCGATCTGCGCGTCGATCTCCACCCCGAGCCGGTCGCCGAGCTGCGCCGCCTCGCGGATGAGTACTTCCCGTTGATCGCCTACTACAGCGAGCGTCCGCGCGATCCCAATCTCGGGTCGGCAAGCGAGTGGCTCGCACGGCGGGAGTAGCGCGCCGCGCTCGGGTGAGATCGGTCACGGCGGCGGCATCGTCGCTCCTGTGATAGCATCGAGACCAACGGGCAACCGCCGGAACACGATAAGGAGGCAGGCCGATGACACGGGTACGGTACTCGGTGGATGAGTTCGTTCATGACATGGGCGAGCTGGTGACGGACGGCGCCGACCAGGGCAAAATCTTCGACCGCGGCTCGGCGCTGCTCGAACGGCTGGTGAGTGACCCGGAGGCGATCCCGGAGGAGTTCCGCTGGCCGTCGGCGAAGGGTAGCCGCCGCGGTCACGGTAGCTACCTGCTTCATCGCGGTCCGAACCTGATCGTCACCAGTGTCGTGTGGGGGCCAGGTGAATATGTCATCCCCCACGACCATCACACCTGGGGCATGATTGGCGTGCTCGGCAACGGCATCCAGGAAACCCGCTACCGCCGCGTCGACGACCGCGATCAGCCCGAGTACGCCCGCCTTGAGAAGGACCGCGCCGTGCTGGTCCGCCCTGGCGAGGTATCGCTCCTGATCCCCGAGATTGATGACATCCACGCCCTCGACAACTTCAGCGACCGCCCAACCGTCGAGATCCACGTCTACGGCGCCGACCTCGTCGGCCTCGAACGCTGCCAGTACGACCTCGACTCCGGCAAAATCAAAATGTTCAAGAGCGGCAAGTTCGACAACTGCTAATGGGTGATGGATGTTAGGTGTTGGGTGTTGGGTGTTGAGGGACGGGCAGCGCTCCCGCATCCATCACCTAAAACCCAACACCCAACACCCGGCGACCGAAGGGAGCCTCCTATGCGTGAGATCGCGGCCGTGACGCTTCGGGAGATGCTCGATCGTGGTTCGACGCTGGCGCTGTTGGATGTGCGGGAGCATGGGGAGTACAACCTGGCGCACATCGCCGGTTCAAGCTCGCTGCCCCGGCGGCAGATCGAGTTCCGGCTTGAGCGGTTGGTTCCGTGCCGCAACGTCCAGGTGGTGGTGTGCGACGACGATGGCCGCCGGGCGACGCTGGCGGGACGCACGATCGAGCGGATGGGATACGAACGTGTCGCCGTGCTCGAGGGCGGCGTCAACCGCTGGAGCGCCGCCGGGTTGCCGACCGAGTGGGGCATGAATGTGCTGAGCAAGGACTTCGGAGAGATGATCGAGGTCCGTCACCACGTCCCCACGATCGACGCGATCGAGCTTGATCGCCGGGTGAAGGAGGGCGAGCCGCTCGTCATCCTCGACACCCGCACGCCGGAGGAGTACGGGCGATTTTGTATTCCCGGCGGGCGCAGCGTCCCGGGCGGTGAACTGGCGTTGCGCATCACCGAAATCGTCCGCCGGCAACCCGAGGCAACGGTCGTCATCAACTGCGCCGGACGAACGCGCAGCATTATTGGCGCACGCGTTTTGCAACGGATGGGCGTGCCCAATGTCGTCAGCCTCCGCAATGGCACCTCGGGGTGGGTGCTGTCCGGCCTGGAGTTGGAGCGCGGCGCGGATCGGTTCGATCTGCCCAGTCCCTCCCCCGAGGGCCGCGCCGCCGCCGAAGCCTACGCCGCCCGCATCGCCGAAGAAGACGGCGTGCGCCCGCTCACGATCGACGAGCTGCGCGCGATGATGGATCGCGCCGGACACGAGTGCATCTATCTGATCGATGTTCGTACCGAGCGCGAATTCGTCGAAGGGCACATCCCCGGCTTCTGGTGGTTCCCGGGTGGTCAGGCGGTGCAGCGCGCCGATGATGTCGCCGCGGTGCGGAACGCGACCATCGTGTTCACATGCGACGCCACGGTCCGCGCGACGATCACCGCCTCGTGGTACCGGCAGATGGGCTTCCCCAATGTCTACAGCGTCACCGGCGGCGTCGGCGCGTGGAAGGCGGCGGGGCTGCCGCTGACCACCGGCGCCACCCAACAGCCGCCATTCGGGCTGAGCGAGGCGAAGGAACGGGCGCGTCCGATCGCTCCGCGCGATCTTCAGGACGCGCTCGCGTCAGGGCAGCCGCCCCTCGTCCTGTTCGTCGATCCGAGCAACGAGTTCGCCGCCGGTCATGTGCCGGGAGCGCGATGGATTCCGCGTGGATCGTTGGAACTCCAGATCGCCGCCCTCGCGCCGGATACCTCAGCGCCGCTCGTTCTGACCGATGGCGATGGGCTTGGCGCGCGCCTGAGCGTCGCAACCCTCCAGGAGTTGGGCTACCGCTCGGTATCGGCCTTGCAGGGGGGGATGGACGCCTGGCGCGCCGCCGGATTGCCGGTCGAACAGGGTCTGTCGGGCGTGATGCGGACGCCGAACGACGTGGTGCCCGCCGGTCCCGACCGCGGCTCCGCTGATATGATCAACTATCTCCGTTGGGAAGAAGAACTCGGCAGGAAGTACGCGTAGCGCCCCTCCCACCGCAACAGGCCTCGGCTGACTGCTCACCGCAGGAAGCCTGACCAGGGAGTTACATTTGTACTCTGCGGCCAATAGCATTCCCTTCCCGTGGATTCGCAACCTTCCCCCTTAGCGCGGGTGCCTGATGGACCAGGACAGAATCAGCTTCTACGGCCCGTACCTCTTCCGCTACACGGGAAGGGGCACGCTTATCCTCAAGGACAAGCAGGAGTTCCCCTGTTCGTTCGAGTTCGGCCAACTCATGGACGGCAGACTTCTGCTGATTTGCACGCTCCCGCCGGATGCGTGGAGGTTCACCATTGACGCTTCCTCGTTCTCCGGGCGCACGCCGGAGGGGTATACCATACGGACGACTCGCGAATCGATCACCGAGACGTCGTACCTGCCCGAACTGCCGGGCGGAGCGGAGCCCGCCGTGTTCGCGTCGTTCCTCCTCCAAGAGGTGGAGGTCGTCCTCGTTGAAGGGGCCGAACCTGCCTACCTTTCGTACGGGATGACGAACTTCGAATTCAGGCCGAGGAATCATTCCCACCTGCCAGCTCTCGGTGGCTCGAAGGTCATGACCGTTCGGCTCCCCGTCGAGCACAAGATAGAGGTCGTTGCCATCCGCCCATGTCCAGACTACAAGCGGCGAATGGAGCGGGTGCGAACGCTCAGGACCGTCGATGTGACCTGCGAAACTCAGTGCCGGGTTGGTCCGACGATGAGCCATGATGCCTTGGAATCCGCGCTGGACGACCTCTGCTACGTGCTGTCCGTTGCGCGCGGCACGAAGATCGAGTGGGTGTACTGCAACCGGCACGACCGAGACGGCTCGGTCATCTCCCGCATCCACAGCGCCAGGATCACCAAACCATACGCGCCCCTCTCCGTCATCGATCCGAGCGATAACGCGGGTCAGACCCAGGCATTCATCCGCCAATGTCTCCCGGTGTACCAGGCGAAGAAGCGGCCATTTGGCCTCAACGCCGGCTTGATCGACAGCTTCCTCGACGCCAAACTCGAAGAGGACTGGCTGCAAGTTCGCGGCATCAAGGTGGTCGTCACGGCAGAGATGTTGAAGTCCGCATTCCTCCGAAACTCGACTAATCCGGTGGCGGGCACGTTGGTGCCGAAGAATGAGTTCCGGCGATTGAAGGAAGACATGAAGGACGCGCTGACAGCGCTTGTCCATGGGCACGAATTTTCCCCGGACGTGTCGGCAAGGATGGCCGAGAAGCTTTCGGATCTGAACCGGAGATCGTTCAGGGAGATTTTTGAGAGGTTTTGCGAAGACATCCGCCTGGATGCGGCGGGCGATCTGGACCGGTTCATCAAGGCGCGGAACAATCTGGTGCATACCGGATATTTCTTCCTCCGCTCCGGTGCCGATCAGGAAGTGGAGGATTCGAACAGGGCATCCGAAGAGTATCTCTTCATCCTCGACTTCATGGACCGGGCGTTCCTGAAGCTGCTCGGATATAGCGGCCCGTATGAGGACCGAAGGACTCCGGGGAGAATCAAGATTGGTTTCCTGCCGTAGCCATGCTGGCAGACTGGCGCAGAGGGCAGGCGAATTGTGCTGGCATGGCAGCACTTTGTTGTCCTGCTTCGCTCGTAATGCATTCCGCGACGCTCTGGTTAAATGGTCCGGCCGCTACCCCTATTCGACCGTACCCCAGATGCAGCCGCACTCTCACCGCATCGCGCCCGAGCCCACGAAAATGACCCTTGGCGATGCTGTTATACACAGCGTTGATCCGCAAGTGTTGGCAGTGATGGAGTTCTGATCGCGCAGTCGTGCTGACCCTTCCGTCCGTCCACATGTTCATCAGCGCAGCAGTCGATAGTGTCAGACGGAGGCGGGACGCGCATTACAGCCGACTGCTTCGATTGTGCGCGGGAAGCCACGTCCGGACGCTATTTGGCTGAAGCGGCAAGGGACGGGTGTCACACCCGCCTCTCACGCAAGACTTCATTGTAGAGGCGGCCCGGCGGCTCGCTCTCCGGTGGCGCCCCTATCTACGGCTGAGCCTACTCGTAGCGCAGCGCATCGGCGATGGGAACGCGCGATGCGCCGCGACTGGGCCACCAGGTCATCAGTAGCGAGAAGACGTAGGCGATCACGACGAACACGATCACCTCGGTCCAGGGGATAAAGAACCGCAGGGCCGCGTTGGTGGTGCCGGTGAACGAATCCGAGGTCATCAGGTTGCGTGACAGGATCGCCGCACCGATCACCCCCGAGAGGATGCCCATCAGCGCCACGAAGCTCGATTCTAGCAAGAAGGTCAGCGCAACCGTGCCACGCTGGTAGCCGATCGCGCGCAGCATCCCGATCTGTTGCCGTCGCTCGACCACCGCGCGGAACGCGATCACACCCAACGCGGCGATACCGACGAACAGGCCCATACCCATGAACGCCTGGAAAATGCGATTGAAGCCGCGTCCCTGGGCCATCGCGTCCTCGACCTGCTTCTCGATTGAGACGGCCTGCACGCCCCGGGTCACCAGCGCCGCCTTGATGCCCTTTGCCGCCGCTTCACTGTCCGCACCTGGCGCGAGCCGGAGGTACAGCCGTCGGTAGTCGGGCGTCCCGTAGACCGGCGTAAAGGTCTGCTCGTTGGTGAAAATGCCAATCAGCACGTCTGGCTGAATCTTCGCCGAGAACACGCCAATGACCGTCACCCGACCGCTCTTGCCGGTCAGCGCATCGCGAAACTCGACATCGAACGGCGTGAATACCTTATCGGTCAGCTTGATGCCGGTTGCTTTCCACACGTCCTCGCTGCCGCCGAAATTACCGTTCGGGACCGCGAGCGCATCGATGATGGCAAGGTTTGGCCGGTCGCGGACGGCGGCAAACACCTGCTCGTCGCTGTCGTAACCCGTCGCCCGCAAGTCCAGTTTGGCCGCGTTCTTCTCGTAGAAGGCCGCGTCGCCCGCCCGCACGGGATACTTCTTCCAGTCGCCGGTCGCGCCAATCTGACGGACATCCTGCACCGTGTTCGCGACGCTGACACCGGCGATATCGGCTATCGGTGACGGGTCGAACGAGCCTTCCTCACGCAGGGCAGCGCGCAGATCGGGGACGGGATTGTTGCGGTTCGTGTCGGCGATCACATCCCAGCCGGCGCGCGCATCATCGCCCGAGAAAAGCGCGCTGAAGTTGGCGTTGAGCACGCTCATCACGGTGAGCGAGAAGACGATCAGGGAAAACATCGCGATCGTCATGCCGGTGCGAAAGCGACTCGCGAGCGGGTAGGCGACGCCCATCTTCAGCGCCGGCGCCAGCAGCGGGAACCGCGCCGCCGCCCAGGACGTGATCGCCCCAATCGCCAGCAGCGCCGCCAGCAGGTAGAACAACTGGCCCAGCCCGTCCCCCCTGTCGCCGAGAGCCACGCCGACGGCGACCGTGATCGCGGTGAGCACGGCGAGGATCGCCGGAACCTGGTAGCGACTGCCGCTGCCCGTTCCCTCGAAGAGGGTAGTCAGCAGCCGGGCATTGAAGACGATCAGCAGGGTGAAGCCCGTGACAATCATGATGCCGGACAGCACGAACATCTCGATGTTGCCATTCAATTTGCCAAACAATCGCTCCAGCACGTTGTCGGGCATCAGCCAGTAAAGCGACAGCAGCCCGCCGACGATGGACCAGGTCAGCCGGTTAGGGGCGTGGTAGTAGCGCGCCAGCGCCGCCACAGACAGGGGTATGAGCGAGATACCGAGCGAGAACGGGAACGCCTGCTCAATCGATTTGCCCCACAGCATCAGCAGCGCGCCGAGCGCGATCCCCGTGGGGCCGACGATCCATGCCCATGGCAGGCCGAATCCTTTACGCAGTAGGAACCACAGCCCGAGAGGCGGAATGATCAGGGCGGGGACTCCGAGCGCAACCCACCTCCAGTGGGTCTTGCGCCGGCCCTCGCGCCGCTTGAAGTCGTCGGTGCCGCGAATCGCCGCGACGATGTTGAGCTGGCTGATACGCAGGGAGGAGATTACAACCGTCAGGAAGGTGAGCACCACGCCCAGGCAATAGCTGATCACCAGCGAGCGTACGGTAACATGCCCCTCGAAGAACGAGAGCAGATCGCCGGACACCGCCCGCGTCCCCTCGATTACCAGGAAGTATGATGCGGCCACGCCTAACGCCGCGCCAACCGCACCGGCCATGATGTTGTAGGCCATGCCCTCGGACACGAACGATTGCACGAGATTGGCGCGCTTGGCGCCGATCGCGCGGGCCATGCCCATCTCCGGCTTTCGCTCGGCCGCCAGCATCACGAAGATCATGAAGATGAGCAGAATGCCTGCCGCGATCGAGAATAGCCCGAGCACGAGGAAGAAGGTGGTGAACAGATTGCCGAACGTCTCGGCCTGTTCGACCGCCTCCTGCTTCACCTTCTCCACATCAATCGTGAGCTCTCCAAGGCCGAGCGCGGCCTTGCCTTGATCACTGGCGATGTAGGCCTCCAGCCGCTCGGTCGCGCTGTCGGTTCGCGCAACACTACTGCGTACGTCGCCTTGGAGCGAGACGCTCATCAGGTTGATTTGTCCGGGATGGCCGGTGATGCGTTGGACGGTCGCCAGCGAGGCGGTCATGCCGCCGGCGGTGGTGCAGCCGAAGCAATTGACGCCGCTGGCGAACTGGTCCGTCACGACGCCAGCCACCCGCAATTCCCACGGCGCGCCCCGCGCGTAGACCGTCAGCACGTCGCCCTCACGCGCATCAATCTTGTCAGCCAGTGTCGCGCTGACCAACACATCGTTCTCCACCAGCGCGTTCAGGTTCGCCCTGCCGCCGCCGGCAAGCGTTAGCCCGCCAAAGCGGTCGAGACTCCCCAGATCAACCCCCGTGAGACGGACGAACGGCTCAGACAGCTTTGTGCGAGCATTAAGCGCGGGAACTGGCTCGTTCAAGAAGGGCACGAATCCGGCGATGTCGGCATCGTCGCGGAACGCGGCTTCGAGACCCACCACGAATCGCTCATCGACGTAGATCCCGGCACCGTCGCCAGCCGCATCACTGCCTTGGGCCGCGATCAGCAGATCGGTGCGCTGCAACTGGTCGTAGGCGCCCTTGGTGATCGAATAGTCGAGTGAATCGCCGGTGGTGAACGCCGTGGTGATGATCAGCGTCGAGAGCATCAACCCCAACACCACCAGCACTGTCTGCGCGCCACGCCGCGGCACATTCCGCAGCCCCATCCGAAACATGATCCGGTTCGACAACCAGATCGCCACGACGGATGACACGCACACGGCAAACAACGCGACGAGAACCCACATGATCGTGATCATGGGAATGCCGAAGAGTTCTTTCATGGTCCGGTACTCGCCTTCTCCAAGCGTTCAGCCATTGGCGGGCCGCGCTCAGCTTTCCGGCAGCGGACACCCGCGGCCATGGGCCACTCCCCCGCGGCGGATTGTCATGGACCGGCGGCAGGCCGCTTCCCCTCACTTGCCGTCGATTGACGGCCGTGTGAGGCGCGGAGCCGGCGCCGCGTGGCGCCGGACCACGCACGGGGAGGAGCATGATATCGCGCGTGCCATTCCCCGCCGGCGGGGTGCCCGAAGACCGCGGGTCGAACAGATGATTGTAATTGTCCGGTCGTCGCGACACGACTATCGGGTCCCCGCCAATGCCTGCCGCCCCGCACACTTTGCTTCCACAGTGATGGCGCGGCTTCTGTGTGGTGTCCGGACTGACCACATTCCGAACCCGCGGGCGGGAGGCGGCTCAGCGGCGGTCCTCGCCGACGATCTGGCCGTCGCGCATGTGGATGATGCGGTGGCAGCGGGCGCCGATGGCGGCGTCGTGGGTGACGATCACGAAGGTCTGGCCGCGGGTGCGGTTCA
>JBBRVX010000216.1:0-9073 GCA_038246475.1 Thermomicrobiales bacterium
CGACGTCACCAAATTCGTTGCCCGGTCCCCACTCCCAGGCGTACCAGCCGATCTGGAGCTCGTTCATCACCCTCAGCATGGTCACGTAGTCCGTCCGCCCGCCCTCGGCGCAAATGCTGCCATTCGGATTGAAGGCGCCGAATTTGGAGAACTCGCCCACGATCAGCGGATAGCCCATGGCCGCCGCCGCCTGCAGATTCTGGGTGATGAACTGGACCCCGGCTCCGTCGGCGATCCCCCAGTAGAGGTGCACCGAGAAGATGAGGTTGCGATCCGGGTCGGCAGCGAGCAGGGATGCTGCCGAGTCGTTGAGCACGTCGAGGTTCTTGCCAAAGTCAGGAGCGTCAATCACCAGCGGCGTGCGGATGCCGGCCTGCCGGATGCGGCGCACGGCGTCGGAGTACGCCGCGATGAACTCGTCGGCCCCGACCGTATCGTCGCCGCACTCATTGGCGATGTTGAGCAGCACGTGGTCACTGTGCGAGTTGATGATGTTGACCACCGACCGCCGCGTCCAGTAGTCCACGACGGTGGGGAGCTGCGATAGATCGCCGGTGGCGTCGTGCAACTCGACCATCGGCAGCAGCCCGGCGTTCTTCGCGTTCGTGATCAGCGTCTCCAGCTGACTTTCCTGGGTGGGGCCCCGGTCCGAGTTGATGGCCCAGACGATGCGCACCGTGTTCGACTTGGACTTGGCGATCTCCGGGAAGTAGACGCTGCCGTCCAGGTCCTCCTCATCGAAAACGGACATCTTGTTGACGCCGCGCAGGAGGACCGAATTGCCCTGCGGCGTGAGAATGTTGCGGCCACTGACCGAAAAGACCGGGCCGCTGGGCACGGTCTTGCCCTTATCCTTACCCTTGCCCTTGCCGCCTTTCTTCTTTTTCTTTTTCTTCTTTTTCTTGGCCTCGCCGTCGGAGGCCCACGGCCCGCCCGCGGCCAAAATCCCCCCGGCCACGCCCGACATGAGGCCCCGCCGTGTCGAATCGGCCGTCACGGCCCGCGTGAATGCATCGAAATGATCTGGGTTCAATGGCGTTCTCTCCGGTGCTGGCGGCGTGCGCACGCAAATCCGTCCGCACCACCATTGTGGAGATTGCGCTACGCGGGGCATCGGTAAAATTACGCATTTCTGGTCTTCATCCTGGACCACCATTCCGGCAGGGCTACAGCGGGCGGGCACCCAGCAGGCCACGCCTGCCGTTATCGGCCGGATTCCGTGGGATAGGAAAATTGCCGAATGCTCCCCCTGTGCCTGGCGCTCCCATGCGCGATGATGTCGAGCGTACCGGCAGCCGGGTCTTGCATGATGGGAGTCTCACGTGGGTGCATTCGAGTTCGATCGACTGGGGCGCCGGGTGGGCGACCGGCGCACCGCCATAGGGGGCCTGCTCCTCACTGGCCTGGCGGGTCTCATCGGCGTTCCCCCGCCCGGGGTAGCTGCCGGGAGAAGACATACGCTCCGCGCGCAATCGGGCGACGATTGCACCCTGGGCTGCACCGCCACGTCGTGCGGACAGGTTCCGGCGGGGTGCCCGATCTTCCCGGCCGATCACATCTGGAACACCCGCATCGACGGCTTGCCGCGCGATCCCCGCTCCGATGCCTTCGTCGCCAGCATCGGCGTGGACACGGGCCTGCACGCGGATTTCGGCGCGGGACTCTATGAGGGGCAACCCCTCGGCATCCCGTTCGCGCGCGTGCCCGGCAGCCAGCCCATGGCGCCGGTTGTCTTCACGGTTGCTGCCGACGAGAGCGATGCCGGCCCCTACCCGATCCCGGCCGATGCCCCGATCGAAGGGGGCTCGTGCGCCACTGGCGACCGTCATGTTTTGGTCGTGCAAGAGGAGAGCTGCCTCCTCTACGAGCTGTATGACGCAAGACCACGCGCCGATGGCAGTTGGGAGGCGGCGTCGGGCGCGCGCATTGACCTGCGCTCGGACATACTGCGGCCGGAGGGGTGGACCTCCGCCGATGCCGCTGGCCTGGCCATCTTGCCGGGGTTGGTGCGCTATGAGGAGATCGCCGCCGGCGCGATCGCCCACGCCTTGCGCTTCACGGCCGCCGTGACGCGAGACGCGTATGTCTGGCCGGCCCGCCATCAAGCGGGCGCCAGCAGCGACCCTGACGTGCCGCCGATGGGCCAGCGTTTCCGGCTGAAGGCGGAGGTCGACATCAGGCCCTTTTCGCCGTCGAATCAGATCATCCTGCAGGCCCTCCAGCGCTACGGCATGGTGCTCGCCGACAATGGGAGCGATTGGTTCCTCTCCGGGGCGCCGGACGATCGCTGGGACAACGACGACTTGCGTGAGCTCCAGAATGGCATCCATGGCAGCGATTTCGAGGCGGTCGATTGTTCGTCGCTCATGAGCGATCCGGACTCGGGGCAAGCGGTCTGAGGGCTGTCATTTCGCGCGCTCTGCACCGTAGGCGGTTACGAACGCTCATCGGGAACGAAGCGGGCGTGTCTGAGGTCGATGCGATAGCGCTCTTCGGAACCGGCCAGCGGCGTCCCTTCTTCCTCATAGAAGGGCCACGCCCGCGCCTGGTGGGAGCGCGGCGGGTGGCCGGTCGAGCGAATCACCCGCCACCAGGGGAGGGCTCCGCCGAACCGCGACATCACGTAGCCCACCATGCGCGGACCATACGCTTCGGCCAGGCCGGCGCGCTCGGCGCGGGCCGTGAGCAGGATGGCGATGTCGCCGTAAGTCATGACGCGGCCGGGTGGAATCGCCCGCACCATGCTCATCACCTGATCGACGAAGTCGGGGGCCTGATCGCTCGCATCCGCCTTCCCGCGCTGTCCGTCAGGGGACCCTTCGTCATCGTTCCCCAGTGTTGCCATCCTGCCGCCCCCCGCGTCGCCGTCGATCGCTCGCCGCCAGCGCCATGCCGCGTGGGGCGCTGAGGACGAGCCTCATCACCGATGTATTCTGGCAGAGACGATTGGGTGGTTTGCGCGCGGCGTTGGCGCCACGCGTGAATCGCAGGCACGGATCATGATCGGGCGGTGACACTGGTGAGTTGGGAAGACATCAAAGACCCTTCACCCGACTTCGTGGCCCGCGTCCTGGAGATCGTGAACACGATTCCCCCTGGCCGGGTGATGACCTACGGCGACATTGCCGGCGAGCTTGAGGCGCACCCCGACCTGACCGGGGCGAGCGGTCCGTACGGCGCGCGCCTGGTCGGCCAGGTGATGGCGCGATCGGGCACGGGCGTCGCCTGGTGGCGGGTGATCCGGGCAACGGGGCAGCCGCCGAAGTTCCACGAAGAGGCGGCATGGGCGCATTATATGGAAGAGGGCACGCCCCTCACCGGCCCCCGCGAGCGCTACCGGATCGATCTCAAGCAAGCGCGGCATCAGCCTGGGGCTGATGCTGAAGGCCAGGCGTCGCTCGGTTTGTTCTGAAGCGATCCGCCGGGGCGCTGGACCTCGCCCCCGCCCGTGAGCGTGCGCCGGCGGCCGCCCCTGCCGCGACGGCGCCCACGTCAACTCGGGGGCCGACGCGGCCAGACCCGCGCCCCGCCGCCGCACACACGGTCATCCCCGCGACAACAGGCGTGGCCACCCGGCGCGTGGCTGACCGCGGGACCACAAATGAGTACACGTCGTTTCCCCGATAGAGTACATGTACCTCTTGGCCGGCGCCGTCCCCACATTTACTGTTGCTTAGCCGGGGAGGCGCCGCGCATGCCTGCAGCGCCATGCGCACGGATGGTGGCGCGTGCCGCGCGTCGAAGCTGATGCCTGATGGCCGCCGAGGTTGACTGCACCAGAGGAGGTATTCCATGCGACTGATCCACGTCATTGGCCTGCTGGCCGTGTTGCTCAGCATGCCGCTGTCAGCGCTGGCCCAATCCACCCCAGAGGCCACATCGCCCTCCACGGCGAGCGGTGACTTCGCCGGTCTGGTGGACATCGGCGGCCGCTCGCTCTACCTGGAGTGCCACGGCACAGGCAGCCCCACCGTCGTGCTCGTGGCCGGCTACCGCTCGTCGACCCGCTTCTGGAGCGACGATCTCCTGCACCCAGACGCGCCGCGCACGATGGTCCTGCCCGCCGTGGCGGAGACTACCCGCGTCTGCGCCTACGACCGGCCGGGAACTTACGCGAGCATCGGCGAGGAGGTCCTCCCCAGCCGCGGCGACCCCATCGCCCAGCCCCGCAACGCCCCGGAGGTCGTGGCCGAGCTCCACGCGCTGCTCCAGACCGCGGGTGTTCCGGGCCCCTACGTCCTGGCGGGCCACTCGCTGGGTGGCTTCATTTCGCGGCTCTACGCCAGCACCTACCCCGAAGAGGTGGTCGGGCTCGTCCTCGTGGACGCCTTTTCCGAGCGGCTGGAGACCCTGCTGCCGCCCGAGCGTTGGGAGGCCCTGGTGCAGCTCAACCGGGATTTCGGCACGGACACGGTCGTCCCGATTCCGGGCTACGGCGATGTGGAGACGATCGGCTACGGCGCGGACAACGCCGTGATGCGCGAGGCAGAAGCGGCAAGGCCGCTGCCGCCGATGCCCCTGGCCGTCCTCGCCCACGGCCAGCCGTTCGCCCTGCCGGATGATGCGCGGGGGTTCACGTCCGAAGAACTGGAATCGTTCCTGCGCGCGGCGAACGAAGACCTGGCCACCCTCGTCCCGAACGCGCGCTATTTCGTGGCCAGCGAGAGCGGCCACGACATCCACCAGGATCAACCCGAGCTGGTGAGCGAAGCCATCCGGCAAGTGGTCGCGGGCGTGCGCAACCCCGCTACCTGGTATGCGCTGAACTCCTGCTGCGCGGAATAACACGGAATCCGGCTAAACGATTCCGCGCCCAGGCCCCGCCCTCACCCCCTGCCCGCCACCCGCACGCGGGCGCCCGGCCCCGTGCGCTGGAGGGCGGGGGGAACGATCCCGGCGCCGCGGCGAAACCGGCAATCTTCATCCGCATTCCGTATCAATCGCTCGGGAAGAGCGATCTCGGGCGGTCAGCCTCGCCGCGGCCATGTTCCAGATCAGCGAGGCGCAACGGGCGGGGAAGAAGGGGCGGCGGCGGACGTAGAGCGAGGCCAATCTCCTCCTGAGATCGGGCCGTGACATCCGGAGGACCACCTGGTAAGCAGCGAGCACGGCATCGATTTCAGCCAACTAGACGAGCGGACGCGGCAAGCCATCCGAGAGCTGCAAACCATCATCGCGTCCCGGGACGACGACCATCTACGAAACCGTCCAGAGTCCCGATCATCCGGCCACCTCGCGCCTCCTCACCATAGCGGACGTCGAAGACCCCGACGAGGTGGGCGACCTGGCCGTGGAGCGCATGGTGGCCATGCAGGTCGAGGAGGGCATCCCGGTGCATGTGATTCCTCTTCATACCGATCAGGGTTCGTCCTCAGCCAGGAGTTGCGCGATCGTCTGCATCGGCATGAGGAGCCGGTGCGCGTTGTCCGGAAAACGCTGAAACCCAGACTGCTCGTAGAAGGCGCGAGCACGATCGTGCAAGGCGTCGACGATCACGGCCATGGCGGCAATCTGTTCCGTGCCGACATCGAACGCGCGGCGCAAGGCGTCGAAGAGCAACGCCTCGCCCAGATTTTGGCCCTGATAGTCTCGATCGATGGCAAGCCGGCCGAGCAACACGACGGGAGCCTGGGGATATCGCGGCAGCATTCGCCGCATCTCCAGCGACAGTTCTTCGAGATGGACCGATGAGGCACTCAGGGTGTAGTAGCCGGCAACCCGATTCGCTTCAGGAGCATGAAGGATGAAGACGGTGGCGACGTGGCGGTCGGCGTCGCGCCGGGCCCGCTCTCGCAGATAGGCATCGAGCGACTCCTCGCCGCACGAGAACGCGGCTCGGTTGTGACCACGAGCGAGCCGCTCGACGCGGTAGCGGTGGTCTTTCACCTACTCCTCGGCGATGAGATCTCGATGACGACGAGCGGCCGCACGCAGCCGCTCGTTCGGCGCTGGCGGGTGCATCAGCGCTTCGGCGAACACCCGGCTGTCGCGCGCGGTGAGGGCGATCACCTCGTACCGCTGGATCGTCTCTAGCGCGGCCGATTGGGCGCTGTCGACCACGAAGTCGGTGAGCGAACGCCCCTCCAGGGCCGCTGCCCGCTCCAATAGGGCTTTCTGCTCCGGGCTCAGCCTGGCCTCCAGGCGCTCACGTCGCCGCGGCGTGCGCGGGCACTCCTTGACCGTGGTCATGGATGTACGGCCCATAGTGATCTCCCATTGGTCTGACAACATCGCCTCAGCCCACCATCGTGAACCGCACGGTGTTGTGCTCGGTGTTGCGACGTGACACCGTGGACATACCGAGCGTGCGAGGCTTCTCGTCCAGCTTCGCGGACGTTCACGGTGATGCGCCGAGATCCCTCCTTCGTCGGGATGACACCGTCATCATGGCACGGTGTTGATTGTACGTCGACATGCCGTACACCTTCGAGGGAAGGCATCGAGGCCGTTCGGTTCGCGGCACCAAAGAATCCACCATTGACGGCCTCCCCTCCCCCCGCGTAGCGTTCCACCACCGAGGAAATTGATTGCGTGACCGAGCGGCCCCAACGGGGACCCCCGAGAAAGAGGTTTGAGTTGGCGTATCAAATGAACGTTCCCAGCAACAGCTTCGATGCGGTGATCGTGGGGGGTGGGCACAACGGGCTCGTCGCCGCCTGCTACCTGGCGCGGGCGGGCTACACGGTCTGCATCCTGGAGCGCTACAAGGATGTCGGCGGGGCGGCGTACTCCGAGGAGATCGAGGGGGCGCCAGGGCATATCGCGTCCACGGGGTCGTACGTGCTGTCGCTGGCCCCGCAGAAGGTGCTGCACGATCTCGACCTGCTCAGCAACGGCGTGGAGATGATCAAGCGCAACCCGCGCTCCTTTGCGCCGTTCATGGATGGCGAGGATGGCGTCGTCTTCTGGGAAGAGATGGAGGACACGGTCAAGGAGATCGCCCGCTTCTCGCCGCGGGACGCCAAGGCCTACCCGGTCTACGACGCGATGATCGAGCGGGCCTGCGAGATCATGGATCAGTACATCCTGCGCAATCCCCCCTCCTTCGCCGAGTTCGTGGCCCAGTTCAATCAGCCCGGCGACGATCGTGTCCTGAAGTTCATGGTCCTCGGCTCGGCCGCCGATTCCGCGGAGTACTACTTCGAGTCGGACATCATGCAGGCCGCCGCCTGCGCCCTCGGTCTCATCGGCACCTTCCGCGGCCCCAGGGACGCCGGCACGGGTTACGTCAAGCTCTACCACGCCATGGGGATGGCCACCGGCAAGCGGGGCGCCTGGGCCTACCTGCGGGGGGCGATGGGGAGCTTTACCCAGGCCTTGAAAAAGGTGGCGTTGGGGCTGGGGGTCGATATCCGCACCGACAAGGAGGTCGATCACATCTGTGTCGAGGGGGGCCGCGCTACCGGCGCGGTGACGAAAGATGGCGAGGAGTTCCACTCGCGCATCGTCCTCTCCAACGCCGATCCAGTGCGGACCTATCTGAAGCTGGTGGGCCAGAAGCATCTGCCGGACGAGTACGCGCGCGACATCGCGAACATCCAGATCACGTCGCCGGTGATGAAGATCAATCTGGCCAGCGACCGCCTGCCGGAGTACCGCGCCCTGCGCAACCGCGACTTCTCGCTGGGGCAGCTCGGCGGGGTACACATCGGGCCGAGCATCGACTACCTGCAGCGGGCCTATGAGGATGCCCGCCAGGGGCGGCCGGCCGACTGGCCCTTCTTCTCGATCCACGCCCAGTCGGCGGTCGATCGCTCGCTGGCCCCGGAAGGCGGGGAGACGTTCTCGATCTTCACGCAATTCTTCCCGTACGAGCTGGCGGAGGGGAGCTGGGACGAGCGGCGCGAGGAGATCGCCCGCAACGCCATCGCCCGCTTCGCCCACTTCGCGCCGAACATGGCCGACGCCGAGATCACGATGCAGGTGCTGGCCCCGCCGGATGTCGAGGCCCGCTTCGGGCTGACCGGGGGCCACATCTTCCAGGGCGAGCTGGTGCCGGAGCAGGCCTTCGACATGCGCCCGGTGCCCGGCTCGCAGTCGTATCAGGGCCCCATCGCGGGACTCTACCTCTGCGGCTCCGGGGCCTGGCCGGGGGGCTGCGTGATGGGCGCGCCGGGCCACAACGCGGCGCACGAGGCGATCGGGCGGTTGCGGGCGGGGGAGTATGCATAGGGCGAGGGGGGTAGGGGGGCGGGGTCACTTCCCGACAAAGAGCGTTGGGTCTTCGCTTCGGATGACCTCAATGGTTGACTGCTCATGGAACTGATCCGGGAATAGCACGAGATTTCCTCCCCGGAAACCGGTGCAGGACGGAACAAGGATCCCTTCGGCGCCACGCAATCTGGCTGATAGCGCGAGCTGATGGGTTTCAGAGAAGTCGCCAGGACGACATAGCCGTTCCAACACCAGTTGGGAATCCGCAAATTGCGCGAACTCTGGAGCCTGAGCGCACAGGAGAACGCGCTGCAGATCAATCCAGAGCTCACTCAGACGTTGGCCATTAAGCGCCGCGAGCGACTCCGGCGTTGTATGGCGGAGCCGCTCGCCCAGCGCGACATGGGGAGCCAACGCGAGGTAGAGGGCGGGCCATGTTTGGGGGGGCCGCGAACTGATCTCGTCCGCGATGGTAGCGGCCCGTAACCCGCAATGACCCACCATGATCGGCCGCGGCATAGCGTTGGTTGTGAAATCGCCAGGCCGAACCCGACCAGGGAGCGATAGGCCATGCCTCGGGATACGTGATCCCCGTGCCTGACGAGGTCACGAATCGGGGCAGAGGCCGCTAGAGAAAAATGCCGGAATCGAGGGCTTCCAACGCGCCATCGACGGCATCGATGCGGCCGACGTGCAGCGCCTCTACCGGCTTCAGGCCGCCAAGGTAGGCGCTATCCGCATGCAGCCAATCGGCCGCCGCGTTCCATGTCGCAAAGGTCTCCCGCAGCCTGTGCTGCAAGGCCACCATGGCGTCCAGCCGATCCCGCGACTCGTGCTGTGGATAGCGCTCCCCCGCGTGCCAGCGCTCAAGCGAGCGCGGCGAAACACCCAGGGCGCCAGCAAGCTGAGCATCCGTGAG
>JBBRVX010000217.1:0-9041 GCA_038246475.1 Thermomicrobiales bacterium
ATGGCCGCGGTGCCGGCGGCGAGGGTATCGAGCCCATCGGTGAAGTTGACGGCGTTGGCCATGCCGATGATGGCCAGGGCGGCGATCGGGACATAGAGGAGCCCGATGTCATAGCGGCCGACAAAGGGAAGATAGACACTGCTCAACCCGAGACCATAGGGGAAGGGGAGGTGCAGGATCGCCGCCGCCACCACGCCAAAGAGGGTCAGCCAGAGGAATTTGAAACGGGCCGCCATCCCCCCTTGCGCCTTGCCGCCCATCAGGCTCATGCGATCGTCGCTGGCGCCAAGGATGGCCGAGGCAATCAGGACGCCGACCGGCAGCAGCATTGACAGGCGGCCTTGCGTATTGAAAACAATGGTGATGACCACGACCGAGGCGGCCACCATCAACCCACCCATCGTTGGCGTTCCGGTCTTGATGAGATGGGTCTCCGGGCCATCGATCCGGACTTGCTTGCCGGCCTTGCGCATCCGGAGGAAGGTGATGATGGGCCGGCCAATGATCAGCGTGATGACAAACGCCAAACCAGCCAGGGCCAGCGAAACCGCCATGTTCTGATTCGGACTGGACGGCATAATGCTGTCGGGCGGCGGCGCCTCTGCGAAAAAAGCGAGCAGCGTCATACGTCCGCGTCGTCACCAGCGGGCTCCGCTTCGGCGGTCACTCGCAATCGTTCGACGATGTCTTCCATTTGCAACCCACGCGATCCTTTGAGCAGCACCACATCGCCGGCACGCAACTCGCCGAGCAGATAGGCGACCAACGCTTCCTGTTGCTCAAGCCCAAACGAGACGACGGCTGGCGGCCCATGGCCGGACCTGCCATTGGTCGACGCGGCCTCGCGGGCGATCGTCCGCGCCAGATCGCCGTAGCTGACCACGAGATCGGCGACTTCACCGGCGCGGCGGCCAACCGTGATGTGTTCGTTTTCGGTGACCTCGCCCAGCTCGCGCATGTCGCCCAGGACGACGATCGCCCGTTCGGGCTTCATCACGTCAAGCAAGCCGAGGGCAGACATGACCGAAGGGGTCGAGGCGTTGTAGGTGTCGTCAATGAGGCGCGATCCGTTCGGCCCGGCCATGACCAGGAGGCGCACCTGGACGCCCGGTTCGGCGAGCCCTTGCAGCATGTCCGCGAGGTCGAGCCCGGTGGCATGGCCGACGGCGATGGCGGCGAGCGCCAGCTCGACCGCGTGTCCACCGATCAGCGGGATTCTGACCCGATTCGCCTCGCCAGCGAGGTGGAGCCAGAACGATGTCCCCTCCAGCCCCTCGGACTCGACATCGGTGGCGCGCACGTCGTTCTGCTCGCCGAGCCCGAAGAAGATGACCTGGCCCTGGCAACGCGAGGCCATGGCGCGCACGCGCGGATCGTCGCCATTCAGGATTGCCCAGCCATCGGCGGGGATCGCCTCGACCAGCTCGGATTTCGTTTCGGCGATGGCCTCGATCGAGCCCATGCGCTCCAGATGCACCGGGTGGACGTTCGTCACCACGCCAATGCGAGGCCGCGCGATCTCGGCGAGGAGGCGAAGCTCGCCAAACGCATAGGCGCCGCCCATCTCCAGCACTGCCGCGTAGTGCTCGGGTGTGACCTCCAGCAGCGAAAGGGGCAGCCCGATCTCGGAATTGAGATTTCCGGGGGAGCGATAGGTCAACCCGGCGCGGCCCAGCACCGTCGCCACGGTTTCCTTGGTGCTCGTCTTGCCGACGCTGCCGGTGATGCCGACGACGAGGAGGGTATCCAACCGATCGCGCCACCACGCGGCCAATCGCTGCAGCGCGCTCAGGGGGTCGTCGACGACGAGGAGGGGCAAGGGCGGCTCGGGGTGATCATCCGCCCATTCGCGGCTGACCAGCGCGGCGATCGCGCCGGCAGCGGCGGCGTCGCCCACGAAATCGTGCCCATCGAAACGCAACCCGAGCAACGCGATGAAAAGATCACCCGGCTGGATCTGGCGCGCGTCGCGCTCGATTCTGGCAAAGGTCGTCTCGGCGGGGATCTCACCGCGCACCACGGCAGCGGCTCCGGCAACCAGATTCTCGAGAGAGAGCGGTTTCATGCCGGAGATCCATTCGCTTGAGATAATGAGCCGATGGGAAGGCGCTCCGCGACCCGCAGGAGCGCCGAGCGGGCGCGAGGATTGGCGTCCAACTCGGCGGCGTCCGGACGAACGGCCCGCCTGGTCACTTTCCGCAATCGGGGGACGTGGTTGCAGATGCAGACCGGGATTTCCGGGGGACAAATGCACGTCGCGCTCTCGCGTTCGATGAACCGTTTCACGATGCGGTCCTCCAGGGAATGAAAGGAGATCACACTCAACCTTCCTCCCTCGGCCAACACATCCAGAGCCCCGGCCAGCGCCGATTCCAGCGCCACCAGCTCTTCGTTCGTCGCGATGCGCAGCGCCTGAAACGTCCGTGTAGCGGGATGAGTATCGCGCCCCCGCCGCCCACCGAGGGCATGTTGCACGATTTCGGCCAGCCGGGTCGTGGTCTCGATCGGCGCAACCGCCCGCTCGCGGACCACGGCCCGCGCAATGCGGCGGCTGCCCGGCTCCTCGCCAAAACGCCAGATCAGGTCAGCCAGCTCGCGCTCAGGAAGCGAGTTGAGCAACACGCTGGCGGGTAAGCCGCGCTCGGTGTCGAAGCGCATGTCGAGCGGACCCTCACTCCGAAAGGCAAAGCCGCGCTCCGGCTGATCGAGCTGAAACGAGGAGAGGCCGAGATCGAGCAGGATGCCATCAAGCGGAACGGCTCCATAGGAGCGAGCGATATCCGCGAGGGCTGAAAAATTGCCGTGCACCGGGAGCAACCGCTCGCCAATCCCCGCTTCGCGCTGCATGGCGTGAGCGCGCGCGATGGCCGCGGGGTCGGCATCGATGGCAAGCACCGTTCCGTCCGGGGAGGTCGCCTCCAGCAACGCGCGCGTGTGCCCACCGCCGCCGAACGTGCCGTCGACGTAGCGCCCGCCGGGCCGAGGCAGCAGGCTGGCGACCGCTTCCGCGAGCAGGACCGGCCGGTGAACCGATGGAACCGTGGCAGTGAACGCGATCACACCAATCAACCTGGAGAACATACGCGCCACTGGCGGCGCTCGAATTGCTCAAACGAGTATGCACCGCGACGCGGGCGCCGGGATGTATCCTGCCGATGCCGCGACGAGGCGAAGAAAGGGACAGGGCGATGCCATACGCGATCAATAAGGGTACGCGGCTCTTTTACGAGGTGGAAGGGGACGGCGAACCGTTGGTGCTCTACCACGGGCTGACGGGCTCGGGCGAGCGGTGGCGCGACACCGGCTATGTGGCGGGGCTCAGCGATCTCTACCGGCTGGTCCTGATCGATGCCCGGGGACATGGCCGCAGCGACAAACCTCACGAACCGGGTGCGTATAGCAGAAGCGAGCAGGCAGCGGATGTCGTCGCGATTCTCGATCAGTTGGCGATCGCCGCGGCGCGCTTCTGGGGACACTCGATGGGGGGTGATGTCGCGCTGACCCTCGGCCGCTACCACCCGGAGCGGGTGCAGGCGCTGGTGGTCACCGGCTACAGCCCCTTTGCCGCGGCGGGGGAGGAAGCCGCCGAAATGGCGGCCTGGGCCGCGGACCTGGAGGGCGGCATGGCAGGCTTTGTCGCGGGATACGAAGCGCGGCATGGCCCGCTGCCGGACGATGCCCGAGCGCGTTGGCTGGAGAATGACGCCGCGGCGCTGGCGGCCTGCGTCGCCACCATGATCGCCGAATCGGATGGTCGCCAGGTCGCGGACTTGCCGATGATCGATACGCCCACAATGCTGCTGGTCGGCGCCCGCGAACCTTTCATTGACGAGTCCCGGCAGACGGCGGCGTTGCTGCCGAGGGGCGTCTTCGTCCCGCTTGAGGGGCTCGATCACGTCCAAACATTCTTCAGGAGCGATCTTGTGCTCCCGCACATCCAGGCATTCCTGGCTCGTCCCGGTTTGTGACCGACCGCTATTCACCACGACTCAGATGAGCGTGGCCAGTCGTTGCGCGATCTCCGCGCCGTCGGCATCGAGCGACGCCGCGACCGCCTCCCAACGCTGCGGCGACCAGATTTCGATTGAGGTATCAACGCCGACGACGAACGCCTCTCGTTCGAGTGAAGCGTAGCGGCGCAGGTCAGGCGGGATAAGAATGCGGCCCTGGGCGTCGAGGGCGAGATCAGCAGCTTCGGCAAAAACGAGACGGCGAAAATTGCGCGCGTCGGCATCCGTGAGAGGCAGCGCCGCCACCTTGGCGGCGAGTGGGCGCCAGGCATCGAGCGGGTAGAGGGCGAGGCAGCGATCGATGCCCCGCGTCAGGATGACGCCCTCGGCCAGCGCCTCACGGTAGCGGGCCGGTATGGCGAGCCGCCCTTTAGCGTCCAGGTTGTGCGCGTACCGCCCCAGAAACACCACTCACCACCAGATCGACCGTGGCCATCCGCGCGAGCGGAGGCGCAATCATCGGCGTCCAACCTGACGCCAGGCGCTCGGGGTACATGCACGGGAGTTCGGGGTGAGCACATTGTGCCACTTATCCACCGCAAGCGCCACTTGTCCCCACTTTTCCCCACGGTTATCCACAAACGGGGTGATGGGTGATAGGTGATAGGTGACGGAGGACGGAGGACGGAGGACGGAGGACGGAGGACGGAAGGAGTATCCCGATCACTGATCGTTCGATCAACCCATCACCCATCACCCATCACCCATCACCTATCACCTATCACCTATCACCTATCACCTATCACCTATCACCTATCACCTATCACCTATCACCGCGAACGTACGCTCTTCCGCGCTCGAAAAAGAACATATGTTCTCGTACAATGGTCCCAGTTCGGTTTCGCCGTCCGAGAGGGGCGGCGCGTTGATCGGAGGTCATCATGTTTCTCGGCTGGTACGATCCCGACCGCAAGAAGCCGGCCCGCGCCAAACTGGCCGATGCCATCGAGCGCTACGAAGAGAAGTTCGGCCGCACGCCGCGCTGTTGCCTGACCAGCCCGCAGGACGCCGTCGATCTGGTCGAGCCGTCGCGCAAGTTTCCGGGCGAGCCGCCGGTCATCATCCAGGCGCGGGGCTACATCGCGCGGTGGACGTTCTACATCGGCGAGGAAGCGCTGGAGCCAACGATGAGCGGTGCGGAGAGCGCGGCGGCCTGACGTGTCCCAGCCCAGGTAAAACGGTCAGGAGAGGGCGCTTCTGCTAGAGTTGCGGCGCTCCCCGCACGGTCGCCAGGTGACCGCCGAACCTCTCCGCTTCCAGGTGATGGACGCCGTGGACGACGAACGTACAAGACCCTCGCCCGTTGGCGATGCCCCAGATACCGGGGACGAGCCCGCGCTTCCGGCTCGAGACGAAACAGCCTTTGTGGCGCCGGCAGCGACGGATCCACGCACGACCATTGCCGGTCGTTATGCGGTCGATCTGGAGACGTTGCCGGGGGATGCCGGCATCGCGGTGACCTACCAGGGCCGCGACCTGCGCACTCGGGACCCGGTCATTGTGAAAACGTTGCGCCTTGAATACCGCGGCGATCCGGAGATGCGCGCTCGTTTCCGGCGGGAAGCGCGATTGTTGCAATTCCTCACCCATCCGAACGTCGTCCGAGCGCTGACATTTGCCGAAGAGCGGGGAGCCCCCTGGCTCATTCTGGAGCGCGTGCCGGGGCGATCGCTGCGGGAAGAGATCGATGCCGAGGCGCCCTTTTCGCCCGAAAGGGTCGTTCCGCTTCTGCGTGGCATGGCGGCCGCGCTCGACCACTTACACGCGCGAGGTCTGGTGCACCTCGATGTGCGGCCCGACAACGTGGTGGTCACGCCGAGTGGCGAGGTGAAGCTCATCGATTTCGGCGCCGCGCAAACCGCTGGCACGATGCAGGAGCAGCCAACGGGGAATGCAACAAGCGGCATTGACTATCTGGCCCCTGAGCAGGTCAGTGGAGAGCCCGTTAGCGCGGCCACCGATGTCTTTGCCCTGGGGTGCATTGTCTACGAGATGCTCTCCGGAAAGCCGCCCTTTCGCTCCGAACGGCCCGCGAGGGACGATACGACTGCCAGGAATGCCGCCATCCGCGCTCGTCTCGACCAGGCTCCGGTTTCCCTGGCCGTGGCCCGCGGAGACAACGGACTTCCTGGTTGGATCGAAGACGTGGTCCTGGGAGCGCTTGAACGCGATCCGCGGCCGCGTTACAGCAGCGCCGGATCGTTCGCAGCGGTGTTCCATTCTGGCATCGAAGGTGACGTTGACGTCGAGACGGGCCGGCCCCGGCTCCCACTTCAACCAGATCGCGCTCGTCAGTTTCCGCTCAACGAGCCGGGCATCGCTGTCAAGGGATCAAGCCGACTTTCCCAGCGACGTGGCGGTTCTGGGGCGGAGCGAACAGATAAGCAGGGGGGAGAGGTTGTCGATGCCGCATACGCTCCTGCGTCGGCGGAGCATCCGGTGTCGTTTCGTACCCAGCGCGGAGGCAGAATTCGCGGCCTCAGTCTAAAAACGCTGGTGCGCCGGTTGTGGCAAGCGGTCATTATCGCGGCCGCGTTGAATCTCTTGCTGGTCGGCGTGCTCGTCGTCACGCGGGGGGAGATCCCCGGAATCTGGAATGCCGCCACGGAAATCGGTCCGGGCGTCAGCGTGCGCATTGCCGGAACGGGGTTGGTCGCGCGGGGCGAGCCACGCATCGATGCGCCCATTGTCGCCAATCTCCCCGACGGGGGTACGGTGACCATCAGCGGAGCCGCGGTGACCGGTGACAACGAAACCTGGTGGCCGGTCGAGATCGAAACGGCGAGTGAGGTTGTGGTTGGCTACGTGCCGGATAGCTGGGTACAGGCTCCATAGCGAACCAGGTGTCGCCTGCTCGGGCGGGACGCCGTTCGCGTGGTCTCGCCGCCTTGAACTGAGCCTGGCAGGGCTGAAGGGACAGCATGCGACGGGCACACTTTGGCGGCAGACGGCGGGGCAGCGGGTGCTGGGACGACGGCACGGAACTCCGCCCGTGCGACGCACGCGATGCATCACGTACGTGTGACATCGATGGGTGAACGAGAACGCTGACGCTGAACGTGAAGCTAAACCTGGACCTGAGTCTGAACCCGGGAACCCTTCGTCGTTTGGTTCCCAACACCCGCTGCCCCGCCTTCTACCGCGGACCGGCCTGCGCTCCTCCTCCTGTTTCCCCGCCGCGATGGAACCCGGCCGGGTCGTGTGCCGCCATGAGCGGGGATGTGTCTCCCTGGACAACCCTGGCCAGCGCGGCGCCAGTGACGGGCAGGCTGGCAGGCTGGCTGGGAATCCCTGTGGCGGGATGACATGATGAGGGGTAGGCGTCCCTTCCCCCGATCGTGCCGCTCTGCTGGCGCCTCCTGAGGAGTGAAGCACTGGCCGTGATGCGCACTCCTCTACCTATATAGACACGATTTGCGAGAAAAAGTGCGCCATATCTGGGTAAATCTAGGTATCCAGCGGGGGGATGAGGCGAGATGAGGTGGCGCTTGGACGAACAGGCAGGACGGCTCTTACCAGGGGCCGCGCCGAGCAAAGGTCCTCCTACCCAAGCGCCACCCGCTCGCGGGCAACCGGCTGGTCAAGCTGGAAGAGGGGGTTTTAGTCGTGTACGAGGCGGTCGATTTTGCCGCCCCTATCAAGCCTGATTGCGCGGAGGATTTACTTGGCGGCTACCGGTTCCAGCTCTGCCGTCGGCGCGGCTTCGGCAATCGGGACATGTTCGTTCAGCAGACGGGCAATTGCCGTTGGTGGCACGCCGCCTTGCAGCTTGCCGACGGCCTCACCCTCTTTGTACAGGATAAGCGTCGGCAGCACCATGACCCCGTACTTCATCGCCTGATCCTGATTTTCGTCGATGTTGATCTTGACGATCTTGAGGTCATCGCGCTCGCCGCTCAACTGATCGAGGACCGTGCCGATGGCGCGGCAAGGGGCGCACCAGGGGGCCCAGAAATCGACCAGGACCGGCTTCTCCGCCTTTGTAACTTCTGATTCGAATGTTGCGTCTGTAACGTCCAGTGCCTTCGCCACGCGGCGCTCCTTCTGTCCCGTCTCGCACGGGAACTCCAATACTTCCCAAATGGTAGCATTGGCGTCAAGGGGCTTCCCCCTGGGCTCCCCTTCCCACGCCAAGGTCGCGGGAGGGCAGGCTCTGCCCATCGTAGCACCGCTGACCGGCCGCACGACGGCAAGGAGCTGGCTATCCGATGGGCTGGCAACCGGAATAGAAGATGATATCGATCGACACCTGGCCAAATGGCTGGGTGTTCGGCAGCGCAAACTGCTCAAACCCAGTCACGTCGGTGAAGATGTCGGAGCGTACCTCCCGCAAGAGCGATTCGACCGCTCGCGCCAGGTCGATGCCCTGTTCGAGCGTTGGCGCATTGCCGCCGATCAGCACGAAACCCGCCCTGCAGCCGAGTGGGAACCGTGACAGGGTCCGGTCGAGATCGTTGCGCACGGCGCTCAGCTCCTCGTCTCCTCCGTCAAGCACGCCGCCGATATCGGTCTGGATGGTGATCGCTTGCCGGTTCGGGTCGAGGACCGAATTGGCGGCGACGAGGGCCAATGCGGTGGCCGTGACCTGGGCGTCGGCTTGCTCCTGCCGCAGGACGGCTACCTGCGCGGCATTGGCGATGCTCGCCGCCTGAGCGGTCGCCACGGCATTGGCCCCACTGAGCGCGTTCTCGGTGGCGATGGCGGCGACGGCCGCCGCGTCGGCCGCTTGTTGCGCTTCCCGCGTTTCCAGCGCGGCGATCGTCGCTTGCGCCTGCAGTGCAGCCTCGGTGGCCAGCGCCGCGGCCTGGGCGGCCTGGCGAGCCTGCTCATCGAGACTCTGCGCACTCGACGCCTGTTCGGTGGCGTAGGCGGCGATCGTGGCCTCGGCGGAGAGGGCCTCGACCGTCGCCCGCGCGGCTTCGGTCGCGCGCTCCTCGGCGGTCATCGCCGCCAAGGTCGCCTGGGCGACTGCGGTGGCGGTTGCCTGTTGATTGAGGAGAGCCTCGCTCGTGGCGCGCGCCGCGGCCGTGG
>JBBRVX010000218.1:0-8841 GCA_038246475.1 Thermomicrobiales bacterium
AAAGTCAAGTCACGGGACCAACTGGGCCGACTGGACCAACCGGGCAAACGGGACCGACCGGACCAGCATCGCCAATCGTGCGAGTGGGAACCGCGTCTGGAGACGGCACGTTGACGGCTAGCGCCAACTGTGTGGGGGCCGAGAAGGCCGTGGGAGGTGGTTTCAATCTTAATGGAGCCTCGACCAACACAAGTCCGAAGTCGTTCCCATTGACAGGGAGTAACCCAAGCGTTGCCAGCGACACACCAAACGGTTGGCGAGCGTCATTCGTCGTTGGCAACAACAACCCGGATGCAACGCTCACGGTCTACGTGATCTGCTTGCCATAGGAAAGGCGGCATCTCAAGGGCGGAAGTCAATTTCGGCAGAGAGGGTCAGTCGCTTCGGCGACTGACCCTTTTCTCATTATGCCGGCACGTACTCGGTCCCACCCAATGGCCTCAGTATTACAGAGTCCTTGATCGTTCACGATACAGGTACGTCGTATCCGAGAAGTGGGGTCCATGCTGGCGATCCTGACGCGGGTTTACCCGGTGCATCAATTCCCGTAAGCGCATCCAGAACCGCATGCACGTCCAGTGCGGTCAGGAGCGCGGTTGTGCCCCCGGAGGTGAACCCGGCGATCAGGCGATCGTCATGGCGCGCCAGGCCGGAGCCGGCATCCTTGCCGCGGGCGGCGAGATAGAACTGGGGCGAGAGATGGGTGATCTGGAAACCTGCGCCGAGGCGGACGAAGCGGCAGAAGCTGACCTCGTTGCCGTCGTCGAAGGCCGCGGTTTCGTTGACGAGGAAGAGATAACCTCCCGGCACGGCGACCCCTTGCGAGCCACCCTGAAAGCGCTCGGCAATGTGCGGGGCCATTCGCAGGGCCAACCGCTCGAACTCGCCGGTTGCGCTGTCCAAATGGAAGACTTCGGTTGGCTCCCACCAGGCAACGAAGCGAGGGCCAACGTCCGTCACTAGCGGCGACCAGCCCTGCCGAAACTGCCCGGCCCGCGGCCCGAGTAGCCAAGGAGCGTCCCATCCCTCTTCTCCGAAGCGCATCACCCCGGCGCGCCCGGCCTCGTTCTCGCCCGGCGTGTGGAAGAGCGCCGCGACATGCAGCGCGCCGTCTTCGGTGAAGAACGGGCGCACCTCGCTCACGCGGTCCCTGTTGACTGGCTCATTGGGAATCGTGATCAGTTCGGGCTTCGCCAGAGCACCATCGAACCACGGGAAGGCGTCGTACGCCCCGGCGTCGGGTGCGCCGGCGCGTAGGAGAACGATCAGGCGCTCGCCATATATGGCGGGGCTTGGGTCGGGAGGCCCGTTGCCGTCTGGCTTAGTTGGCAATGTTCGCCATTGCGCGCCGGGGATCACCTCATCCAAGGGGCGAGCGTAAAAGGTCTGATTGCGGTAGGTCAATTCTCGGATTTCGGCGGGGAGCCCGGGCTCGTTGAGCAGGGCGAGACACGCGGCGATGCCCTCGTCCGTGTTCCCTTCGTAGAACGCATCTATTGAACGCTGAAAGACTGGCTTCCAGGATGATTCGGGCAGGATGCGCATGCCACGGTGAACCGTAGACTCCAGCCTGGCCATGGAAATGCCCTGGCCGTGCGAACTTGGTTGGATGTTCATTGCGCGCAATGCGTCTTCTGGTCGCACCGGTTGCGCTTCCTGGAGCCACGCATTGACGAGTCGACTGTACTCCTCGCCGTCAGGTGGGAACGATCGATCATGCGCGACGGCTAAGTCCGCCATGCCGGCGTGCGAGGGATCAAGTCCGGTGACGACGAGCACGCCGCTGTTCGGGGCATTTACGAGTTGGCATTTCAAGTCGGATCGATGTTCTTGCAGGAAAGGCACAACGCGCCAAACGTCGCCGGTCCAGCGTCCCTCATGAAACACGCGGGTGGCTTGATACGGAACTTCTGGTAGAACGTCATGGATGACGACAATTGTGCCGGGGTGGGCCCAACGCTCGACGTTTTCGAGATCCCTCATGACCTGGGCGAATTCATGCAGACCGTCGATGAATGCGAGATCGAGGCTCCCCCCTTCGAGCGTGGCCTCGCGATCGTGTTCGGCGAAGAACCTGTCCGAAGTCGTCGCATAGAGTTTTAACCAGGGCTTGTTGAGCACTGTTTCGGCACGTGGGCGCGGATCAGGATCGATCGCGATCGTGCGCGAGCGGGAAAGCGCGAGCGAATCTCCCGCTTGCGTACCGATCTCCAGATAGATGTCTGGAATGAGAATGTCATGCAGTCGAGCAAGAAGCGCCAGGTAGTACATAGTTCGTCCTTCAGAACCGAAGGCGGCGCCCCCGACGCTCCAGGCACATGTTATCTTCCCTTCAAGGTGTTTGCCGCAACCACCGAGCCTCCCGATACTCCCCCAGATGTGGCGAGGTGAATTTGAAGGGATCGGAACTCCACCGATGGATTTCCTTCAGCACGAGCCAGTGGTTCTGTCGTGGATCGTACCGCGGCCAAACATCATCGCGAGGGTCGTTGGCGCCGTCGACAGTCAGGTCTACCCACGGCCGATAGCCCTGCATCGCGACAATGCTGGGGAATGCCATTTCAAAGAACCAGCGGTTCGCGCCGTACTCCCCCGGTGCGACGCGAAAGAAGTCGCCTGGAACTGACATTCAGAACCGACGAACAGTTTCATCCCGCAAGACAAAGAAGGCATCGAGGGCCGCGATCCCCGTTGGGGTAAATGCATCGCGATACACGTGCGGCAGCGCTGATAGCTCGTTTCCACAGATGCCTTTCTAGCGCGGGCTGAACCGGAGCGCGAATAGGCCGATAGCGGGCTCGATGAAGATGCGTTCTACTTCATGTCTTCTTGCCCAAAAATTGCGCTGGAGATCAAGCCGGTGTTGATGGTAATCGGCGTGTAATCCACTGGAGCCCCCTTTGGTGTGGCCGAACCAGACGAGATCAAACGTGTTGTCGCTCTCATGAAAACCCTCCAGGGCCGTGGGGAAGCCGGTGGTGTCCCAGGAGTCGCCGATTTCCGGCCGTGCCCAGCGCACCTCGGCGTCGAGGCCCGAGGTGAGGAAGCGTTCTTCCCTGACGGGATCGGAACCATGGTTCATGCCGATGAAGAGCTTCGGATCGGGATGGTGATAGCGCGGCAGCTCGAAGTAATAGTCTCCAAGCTCTGGCACGCGCTCAGGGACGAACCAGGCGAACATCACGGCATCCCGCTTGCCATCCTGGCGCTTTGCGTCGGTCGGTCAGGGAAGCCTTCGGGCACGAACCGGCTGACGTGGCTGACCCTGCTGACCTGGTCTACCTGGACGCGCTGTACGCCAATGGTCATGCCCGCGGTGACCGGAACCTCGTTCAACTCGGCGTTTGCCGCGGAGAGCTCGATCTCCTCCAGCGTTTCTGCTGTCTCCAGCGCTCCTTCCAGCTCCAGCTCGAAGTACGAGAGTCCCGGGTTCGCGTAGAGCGCCACTCGCTCCAACTCGTGATAAAGCGCTCCTGGCCGCGAAATGTCCACCCAAACGCTTCGCGTCCGTCGCACGCCTTCGCCGGTTACGCTCCGCGGTCTGATTTGCAGCACCTCCATGCCGCGAGCGGCCAGCGCCAGACGAACCCTAAACGCCCCGTGCGCTGGCTCCTCGAGGACGACGTGGAAGGCATGCTGAGCGGCATACGGGTTCGGTTCGAGCGTCCCCGCTCCGGGCGTGGCCACCCAGCCTGGTGTTTCCAGGCGATGGCGAAGCGAATGCTCGGTCGGAGGCTTCATATCCGTTGTGTTTTCGGTCACGCGTTGCCGCCAGGGAACACGATCCCAGGGGACGACGCGCGGTTGGAAGCCCGTTGGATCTTCGCGCCAGCGGGCCAGCTCCTCGAGCGCGAGCCGGTGAACCTGCTTTACATCCCGGGTCACCATGGCGTCGGCGCGTGGATTGTTCTCCCCGGGGACATCCATGTCGATGAATGGCTCATACCCCTGCATTGCCGCGATGCTGGGGAAGGCCATCTCGTAGAACCACTTGTTCGCGCCGTAAGCGCCTGGGTCGGTTTGGAAGAACGCGTCGCCAACCGAATCGCAGAACCGGCGCACGATCTCGCCGCGGAGCACGAAGAAGGTGTCGAGCGCGCCCAGCCCCAGCGGCTGGCGCCGGTCGCGATAGGCACGTTGCAGCGCCGCCAATTCGCCGGCCCACCCTATCCAGGGTCCGGGGAACGGATAGGGCGGCGTCAGATTGAAGCGTGGCGCGAACACCCCAATTCGCGGATCGGCGAACGCCTGGACGATGTGCTGCGGCCGCGACCAGAAGTCGCGCGCGAGATCATCGCGCAGGGTAGCGTACTCGTCGTACGCCACGCTGCCGCCCTTGGTGTGGCCGAACCAGACGAGGCTGAATTCCTCAATGCTGCGATGGAAGCCTTCCAGTGCGGTGAGGAACCCGGTGGCGTCCCAGTAGTCACGGATCTCCGGACGCGCCCAGCGGATTGTGGCGTCGAGGCCCGATTCCCGGAGTCGCGTTTCCCAGACCGGGTCAGACCCGTGGTTCATGCCGATAAAGAGCTTCGAGCCGGCATGATGGTCGCGCAGGAGGGAGAGGTAGTAATCCCCTAACGCGCCCCCGCCCTCCGCGACGAACCAGGCAAAGATCACCGCGTCCCGTCTAGCCGCTCCCAGGTCTTCGTTGGCTGGCGCGCTGGTCGCCAGGTAAGGGTTCGCGTCGCTCATGGGTACGGGTTTCTCCGCCCGCTCGTGTAGGCTCTTGACCTAAAGCGTAACAGCAGCGGCGTGCAGACCGCGATGTACGAGGTTCCTTATTGGTTCCGGGCATCGGTAGAATGAAGCATGCTTGTCCATGTCGGCATCATCCGCTTGCGCTGCTGCCGAGCCGGCGCCGCCAGGTCATGAGAGATGGCTGGCATGTGTCCGCGGGCGTGGCGGCTGATCTGGATGGGAGCGACATGACGGCTGCCTGGGAACCCCTGTTTCAGACGACCATCGACGCCTATTACGCGGGTGATCTCGGCGGCGGATTGCAGGCATGCGAGCGGCTGCTCTCCCTTCCCTCGCTGCCGGAGACTACGCGCCTCCAGACGCGGCGCAATCTGGTCTTTTACGCGGCCAGGTTCTCTGATCTCGCGCCATCGTTCGCGGAAGCCGCGATCGAGATTCCGGTCGCGAAAGGCTGGTCTCGCTACAACCCCAGTATTGCCAACGGGCCCCATGGTCTGGCAATGATCGTGCGCTCCGCGAACTACGCGATGACGCCCAAACTCGAATATTCCATCAATGACGGGGAAGGGGTGGTTCGCACTACGAACTTCTTCGTCGAGCTCGACGCCGCGTTGCGAATGGGCGCCGTACGCGAGATCGACGATCGCGAGTTCCGTCCTGATCCGCCGCTCTTTCCGGTAGCTGGCTTCGAAGATTGTCGCCTGGTCTGGCATCGTGGTGCATGGTGGGCCTCCGCCACGGTTCGTGACCGTGACCCGAGTGGTGTGTGCCAGATGGCGCTGCTGCGGCTCGAGGATGCGACGCCAAGGGAGTTGCGACTTCTGACTGATGGCATCACTCGCCACGAAAAAAACTGGATGCCTCTCGCCGGGGATAAGGACGTGTTGCGCTTCGTCTACTCGCTCTCGCCAACGGTGCTCCTGCGCTATGACGACGCCTCCGGAGCGGTGGTCAGGGAGACGGAACGGGTGGCCCCCGAGGTTGCGAGAAGCTTCAGCGGCGGTACACAGGCGATCCCCGTCGAAGGCGGGCGCCTCAGCCTCATTCACGATGGGGTGCGGTTCGACGATGGCGGCCGCGTTTACCTGCACCGCTGGGTCTGGTTCGATGCGGATTGGCGATTGGCGCGTCTTTCTCCGCCGTTCCGATTTCAGGAACTGGGGGTCGAGTTTGCCGCGGGATTGGCGCGGCGCGGCGATGAGCTCGTCGTCTCCTACGGGCGCTGGGACCGGGAAGCATGGTTGGTCACCGTAGACATCGATGAGGTGCTGGAGCTTCTGGCGCCGCCACTTGATCCAGCGGAGGTCGAGGAGGAGTTGGCCGATGCGCCGTTGGTCTCCGCGGCGGAATCGCTTCTCGCCGCGGATGCACGTTCGACTGTATCCGCAAACCCTGACAGTGGCCTCGCGACATCATCTGAGTCCCCGACCATCGTCTCCACGACGCTGACCGGCAATAGCGGGGAGATCATCGGCGATGCGCTGAGGAGTGTTGTCGATTGGGTCGATGTGATCCTCGTCATCGATACCGGCATTACTGACAACACCCTCGAAATCGCGCGCGACATCGCGGGCAGCAAGCTCGTGGTGCGCCAATTCCCCTGGCGGGACGACTTTGCCGCGGCCCGCAACTTCGCGCTGGAGGCCGCCGCGGAGCTGGGCGCGGACTGGGCGGTGACCCTGGACTCGGATGAACGGCTTGTTATCGACGAGAGCGAGATCTGCGCTGCCCTGAGCGCAACGGGCGCCGATTCCCTGCATGTCAAACAGGTGAATGGCACGTACGGTAAAGAGCGCATCTTCCGGCTCCCTGCCCGCGGCCGCTACGTGGGGCCGACCCACGAAGCGTTCATCCGGGAAGGAGGCAACGCCGAGGTGCTCGATGGCATGCTCTTCGCTGAGCTCGGCAAGACGCACGAACAGTACCGGCAGAAGGCGGAACGGGATATCGCCATCCTCACCCGGCACACGGCGGAGCACCCGGACGATCCGCGCTGGTTCTACTACCTGGGTGATTCGTTGGCCGGGCTGGGACGCCACGATGAGGCGATCGTCGCGTTCCGTGTGTGCGCCAGCTTGAACGGTTGGGACGAGGAGAGCGCCTGGGCGATGTATCGCGCCGCGGAGTGTCTGCTGAAGATTGACCGGCCGGCCGAAGCGATTGAAGCGTGCGCGGTCGGGATGGCGCGCCATGCCGGGTTGGGGGAATTGCCCTGGCTGGCGGGGTTTGCCGCCTGGCGGGCGGGCCGCCCGGCGCAGGCCGTGTACTGGGCCCGCGCATCGATCACTATGGGCCACTTTCAGGGAAACGGGGGATCAGTTCCCCGCATTGGGTTTCGGCACCCACCTGGACTGTGGGAAGGGCCGTTCGATGTGCTGCGCTTTGCGCTGCGACAGTTGGGCGACGAGGCCGGCGCCGACGAAGCGGAGCAGGCGTTTGCTGCCGCCATGAGCGCGCGAATCGCCGCCGGACTCTAAACTTCTACCGGCTTTCGCCATCTGGTGCGGAGATCCTCGACCCGAAGCGTCCCGGTCGCCAGGGCCACGCCGGCCGCCGCGAGTGCAAGGCCGACCCAGGCGAGGGGCGGCATATGCTCCCCCAGGAGCAACCAGCCGATGATCGCGGCCAGAGGCGGCACCAGGAAGAAGAGCGCCGAAACGCGGCTGACCTCCCCGCTCCGGATCAGCAGCAGCAGGAGCGTCAGGGCGATCAGCGAGTTGCAGACGATCAGGTAGAGAAGCGACAGACCGAGGGGCAGGGTCCATGCCACGGCGCGATTCTCGAGCAGGAGCGCAAGAGGGAGGGTCGCGGCAAAGCCAGCGGCATATTGCACCGTGTTCGCGGTGACGGGATGCTGGCTGATGCCGAAGCGCTTCTCATAGAGCGTGCCGGCGGTCATGCCGCCCAGGGCCCCAACGGCGGCAAGCACTCCGATCCCGGAGATGACTTCGACCCGCGACCGGGCGAGGATGACCAACACCGCTCCCGCCAGGCCGAGACAGAGTCCCACCCAGCCCCAGGTTCCGATGCGCTCGCCCGAGATCCGCGGGGCAATCAGCGCCACCAGAATTGGCTGGAGCGAGACGATCAGCGCCACGGTGGCCGAGGAGATGTTTGTGGAGATGGCGACATAGCCGAGCGAGAAATAGAGACCCTGGATAAGGAGGCCAACGACCGCCAGATGGCCCCATTCCGCTCTTGTGCGGGGCAGCGCTGGGCGAGTCAGCAGAAGGACCGGGAGCAAAATGACCAGAATCAGGCCATAGCGGATGGCGAGAAAGGTGAGGGGTCCGGTGTAGGTCAGGCCGACTTTGCCGGCCGCAAAGCCACCCGACCAGAAGAGGAGAAAGATGACCGGGGCGACCTTCAGGAGGAGCGCGGAAGGGTCTCGCGTCGCTGGCGCCCGCGGAGTGTCGTATTCACCGGCGGTATCGGCAGGAAGAACCGAGGCGGGATCGCTCACGGCAGCGGCGTCGCGGCCACCGGGGTCCCGGGCAGTGCTGGCGGCTCGAGCGGAATGGGCACGTCGAAGTCGCGAAAGTCGTTGAGCATGTAATGCACGCGCGAGACCATCGCCTCGCGCCGCACCCGCCCTGTCGTTTCATCGACCCACCAGAGGTACCAGGCGGCGGTCTGGCGACGCGGCTCCGTCACCTCCGGAACCACGAAGGCAAGGAGCTGAACGGGATCGCCGTCGAGCGTTTCTCGACCGAGGATGGTGAATCCGGTCGCTCCCAGATATTCCTCGTCCCAGTCGGAGGGAGGAACGGTGATCGCGCCTTCCTGGCGGGTCCAGCCCAGGCCGCCGGGCAGTTTGACCCAGCGGGTGTCGCCGATAATGACCGCATCCATGCCGCCCGCGGCGCGGAAGATAAACCCGGGCGGCGCTCCATCTCCCCCCGCGCTGACCGCGTGCTCCGAAAGCCCGGCGTTTCCGTTCCCGTCAGCGGTGAGTTGCGAAAAGCGCACGCTTTGCAGGGAGGTAATCCCGTTCAGACTCCGCGCGTAGAGCGCCTCTCCCTCGGGTGATGAAGTTTGGCGCGGGACAGCGCCTGGGCCGTTGATGTTGGGGTCGGGGAAGATAAGGTAGAAGTTGGCCGGGTCCATGGCGCCCGCGACGGCAACGCTCACGCGCCACCA
>JBBRVX010000219.1:0-8758 GCA_038246475.1 Thermomicrobiales bacterium
AAGCGCGGCCCGGCAGTATCTCCTGCGGGGCCGCGTCGTGTCCTGCGAACGCCGGAGAGCGCTGATATGATCTCCAGTTCAGACGATGGGCGCGCACCACGACAACCGTGCTATTCCGACGCATTTGCGGGAGGAGCCTCGTCATTCGCCGCGAACGTACGCGCCATGAGACGAGTTCCCTCTGGACGTTTCCTCGGGATGCCACCACATCGGACTGTCGCTGGAATAGGATGGGGAAGCAGATCAACGACCGAAGGACAAGGGGGTGGCTGGCTATCTAGTTGCCCAGAAGACCCCAGGGGGTCTTGTCACCAGCCTTGTCACACGAAGAGTTGTACCTGTTGGCAAGCGGCATGTCACGCTGTGGAGATCGACATAGTAAACGTGTCATTCTGACTTGAGTTTGGACAAACTGAGCCAGCGCGCTGCGGCCGAGCGGAGCGCGAAGCGGTGGCGATACGACCGAAAGGGGGGTCAGGCGGCCTTGGGCGGAGCCCGGCGCTGCACCGGGAAGCGCGGCGCCGGGCCAGGACCGTGGCCGGGCCAGGACCGTGGCCGGGCCAGGACCGTGGCCGGGCCAGGACCGTGGCCGGGACGCCGTCCGGGCGACTTTCCGCGCGGTTGCGGGGGGCGGGCGGGGGAGCCCAACGTGCGGAAAAGTCCGCTCATGCCGCGCCGCACGCGGCCCGGGCTGAGGCGCTCCCGCGGCGGGTGTTCCCAGGGCAGGCGCTGGTCAGCCACCAGGGGGCGGGCCAGCCACAGCTGCCACAGCCCGGCCGCCAGCAGCCAACTCCAGCGGTCGGCGCCGTGGGGCAAGCGGGGGCGAATCGTGGTCCAACCCAGATCGTGCTTGAGAAAGCGGAACAGATGCTCGACCGCAAAGCGGCGCTGATACCACACCAGCAGGGTTTGCGCCTCGGGGGGCCGCTCGGCGCCCTGCCAGACCAGCCACAACGGGGCCGGCGGAGTGTCGCGGCGCGGCAAGCGCTCCACGCTTACCCGCAGCACCGTGAGCTCGACCGTGGGCGCGGGCGGGCTGTGCAACCGCTCCCACACCTCGATGGTCACCCGGCCATGGGTGGGATCGTCGTAGCCCTCGCGCTGATCGGGCTCCCCGTGGGTGGTGGGGTCGGCGCAGCGGAAGATGGGGCCATGCTTGCGCGGCGCGCCTTTGCCCCGATACGGACCCGGGCGCCGGTAGAAGCGGCGGGTGGTGCGCAACCGGGCCAGCACATCGACGCCCAGCTCGGCCTTCGCCAAGGCGGCAACATCGTAGTGACTGTCCAGCAGCAGCACCGGCCGCAGGGCATCGGGCGGGCACAGGGGCAACACCGCCTGCAGCTGGGCGATGGCCAGGACCGTGGCCGTCCCCGCACACGGGGCGCGCCGCCGCACATCGAGCGGCAGCCCCCAACTGCCGCTGGCCTCGGGGATGGCCACCAGCCACTGATACTCCCAGCCGGCCATGATGCCGCTTTGCGGAGTGCCGCCGGTGACGAACCGGCCCAAGGTCCGCTCCGGAGAGCACGTGGCCGCCGGCCGGGGCCAGCGGGTGCCGTCGATGACCCACAGCGGGCGTTCCTCGTTCTCTGGTGGGGGCAGCGCCGCGACGAACAGGCGGCGCAGCGCCCCCAGATCGAGCGAGCCGTCGCTCAGCGCGTCGCACCGGCTGGCCCAGCCCCGCCGGCAGCCGGGGCTCAGGCTGTGGCGCACCAGGCTGGTGGCCCGCTCGCCACTGAGCACGGCGTCGAGCAACTCGGCCAATCCGTCGCGCCGCATCGCCAAGGCCGTCTGGTAGAGTTCGGCGCGAAAGCGCGCCAGCGGGGAGGCGGGAGTGGTGTCCATGCCTCCGAGTATCCGCAATCCGGCGCGCTTTCACCCGTGGCCCTCCGGCTGGTCCAAACTCAAGATTCTGAACGAAGTGAAGAATCCCGTCGCCAGCCGCGAACGTTCGCGGTGGAATCGCGAGATCCTTCTGTACGTTTCCTCAAGATGGCACATTCACCGTGTCACGGCATTGTGTGTACGTGGCGTGGAAAACCCCGCCGCTAGCTGGGAGTGATCCCGGCCCGACCCCGCCCATGAGCGGGGACGCCTTCGCGACGGGGAAAAACGCTTGCGCATTTTCTGCGGCCATTTGCCCGGCCACCAGGTGTCCGGGCGCCTGCGCGCTTGTGGACGCATGGAGTGTAGCAAACCAGATCGCTCCATGCGTGAGCATTCTCATGAAAATGCCGCTATGGACGAACGCTATGCGCTGTTAGATTTACCCTGTCTGGAACGATTTCAGTAGTAAGGACAGTGAGGCACTCGCTATTCGCACAGTCCGAGACGAGCCAGTAGAGCCGGCTGATGATGAACTCCTTGCTCAATGGAGAGCTAGCAGTTCGGACGCATTCGAGCTTCTCTTCCGACGGTATGCCGACCAAGTGTTTCGGTATGCGTTTCGGCAACTGGGAGATATGCAAGGCTCCGAGGAGGTGGTGGGTGATGTCTTCTTGGCAGTGCTGCAGGCACGAGAAAAGGATACCCCAGCTCTCGGCACGTTTCGTTATTGGCTTTTCGGAATCGCTCGTCGCCGCATTGCCGATCACTTGCGATCCACATACCGCACCCTGAGACAGGAGGTACGACTCGATGAGGACATCCAGAGGCGCCCGAGCGTTGAAGCACCCGAGGAGAAGTTCGGCGCCATAGAGCAGAAGCTATGGATTACCTCGATGCTCGAAGCGCTCTCCCCCAGGGAGCGCGAGGTTGTCGATTTACTCCTCGCCGGATTTACTGCCAAGGAGATCGCTGAGGTGCTCAACATCGCTCCAGCCGCAGCGTACGTCGCGCTCTCCCGCGCTATGAGGCGACTGAGGAATCGTTTGGCCGAGCAGGAGGGGGCCATGGAAGGAACTAACGGTGAGCACACTGCAGGGTGAGCGCCTCGGTTCTGCCTCTCGACAGGATGCTGAAGATCAGGGACTGCCTGCTCTCGAGGAGCATGAGGGTCATCGCGTTGGCTTCGCGAACCCCCTCGAAATGCTGGGTATGGCGCGCTTGCTGCGTGTGCAAGACGATACGCCCCACCTTTCCCCTGCTTCTCTTGAGCTGATCCTGCAAGATGTGCTCAAGAGATGGCAGGAAGACGATGGTCCATGAGCGTGGTCAAAGGAGGGCGGCGTGGGGCAAGGGAGCGCGGGGGAGGCTCTCTACCATCGTCTCGAATCGCCTACCCAACCACCAGGTATCGTCTTTATCCAGCAGCAATCGGGGAAGATCCGAGGGTACCCAGCCTTGGGAAGTCACATTCCCAAGGTCAAGGCCTACGATGGCCCACTGCCAGCCGGCAAGAGAGGGATCGAATTCACGACCAATGTGCTGCCCGATGAGAGCTGTGCCCCCGGACGGCCAACGTGGTCGGGGCCTCGCGACGGAGTCCGGATCGGTACGGACGATCAGGGCCGAGAGGTTGCCCAGATCAGTGTCGTGATTACCAAGAATACGCAGACGTGATCACGGCGAAAGGAGCGACACCATGACCGTACGCCAGGTTCAACCATGGACAGAGTGGCCAAGCGGCGACAGCCGGCCGATCGTTGTGCTGCCGTACAACCTTTCTGAGCTCGCGGCACGCTACGGACTGGAGTACCAAGAGGGAATCGACGACCTGGACCACTATCGCCTCGCGGCCATTGAACTGACCAACGGTGAGCAGGCGTGGCTCTATAAGCACGACAGCGATCCGAATCCTGGGACGGTGGTCCACGTCGATATGGCATCTGATGTCTGGGAAGTGCAGTCTCTGCTTCTCGACGCGTTGGGTCTCGACCGCGGAGCGCTGCTCTGGGCCGCGCCCATGCCGGCGCTTGCTCACGCGCGAGTAAGTGTCGACTAGAGCAACTCCGTTCTGAACGATAGTGCGGCCCAGCAGCTAGCTACCCTATCAGACGTACGGCATCGTCAAACGCGGTGCTCTACCCCGATTCGTGTTTTTCCGCTACCTCGCAAAGAACGATTCTGACGATCGCCCAGTCCATGTTCGTTGCGCCACTGCATGGAGAGGTTTGGTCCAGCGCACCGACGTCACTGGACGCAACGGCCACCAAGATGCCCCTGGCCACCCTCTTCGGCACGTGGCGGCTCCAAGGCCTCGATACCCTAGCCGGCTGCCGTGCCCTCCTCACCGCGCTTCAACTCTGAACAGGTATCTCACACGCCGCTCCTGCCCGGGCTAAGGACATTCATGCCTTGCTTTCGGCCAATCCGTCGTGTCCGTTCGCTGGTGAGCAGGTGGCCTGTACCGCGCATCACCCATAGCTGGGCGAACACCGACTGCCAGGAAGATGTGTGCTGACCTCGAGCGCTTCGACAAGATCGAGAGCACCGCGTCGGCCGGCAACGGCAACTGCCGGGCGCTGCAGGGAGGCTGACGTTCGATCGAAATCGTGCTCAGGCTGGCCAGCTCATCCGGCCCCTCCTGCATCGGCAAGGACCAAATGCGAGTGATTCGAGCTACACAAGAAAACCGCCGGCCAGGAACGCCTCGTGCGAAGGGCATGAAACGTGCTGGCGTATCTGGAGAAGCGTGGATCCGTTTGGAACCGGAGCCACGCGCTCGGGAGACTTGGGGTCGTGCGAGGCAGGCCCCGTTTCGATCATGTGCTGGTTATGAGTACATGAAAACGATCATGGAGGAGAACGATGTCGTTATTGCATGAGCGAATGATGGAGGAAGTCCGTGTCGAACTGAGGCGCCTGGCGTCCCGGCGGCGGTTCTTGACCGGGTCGGCGACGCTCGCTGCCGGAAGTGCGCTCGCCCTGGCCGTCAATGGCGTGCCCCTCCTGCCAGGACTCCAGGTGGCGCGGGCACAGACCACATTTGCCGATGACATCGAGGTGCTCAACTACGCGCTGACCCTGGAGCATCTGGAAGCGACCTTTTATCGCCAGGGCCTGGAGCAGTTCACCGATGCCGATTTCGGGGAAAGCCCCTTCGGCCGGCCGATCAGCGAGCGCCTGACCGCGATTCGAGACCACGAGGTGGCGCACGTCGAAGCGCTCACCGCGACGATCAATGATCTGGGTGGCGATCCGGTCGCCGAAGCGGACTACGACTTTGGCTACACCGACGTTGCCACGTTTCTGCAAACGGCGCAGGCGCTTGAGAACACCGGCGTCTCTGCCTATGACGGCGCCGGACAGTTCATCTCTGACCCGGCATTGCTGACGACAGCCGGCAGCATCGTGGCCGTCGAGGCGCGGCACGCCGCCTATCTCAACCTGCTCAATGGCGCCCTGCCGTTCCCGGCGCCGTTCGAGACGCCGCTGACCCCGGACGAGGTGCTTGCCATCGCCGGTCCCTTCATCGTCAGCGCAACCGCCGAGTCTACACCCGCTGCCTAGGGCCGCCTCTGGCGGCCATTCAGATGTGACGTGACGGAGGAACCCTATGCAACGCCAAACCCACGAGGAAATCCTTGGCCGCGTATTCCAGGCACGAGACCAACAGGCATCCCGCCGCGGGCTCTTGCGCGGCGCTGTTTCTGCTGGCGGGGCCGCGACCCTGGCCCTGGCGCCGATGGTCAGCGCCGTGAACGCACAGGATGGCGCCTCTGATGAGGACATCCTCTCCGTCCTCAATTACGCGCTGACGCTGGAAAACCTGGAAAACGCATTCTATCGAGATGGACTGGCCAGCTTCACCGTCGAGGCCTTCACCGCGCTTGGCTTCCAGACCTCGGTTGTTGACTACCTTGCTCAGATCGGCAGCGACGAGCTGGCGCACGTGACCACCCTCACCCAGGTCATTTCCGACTTGGGCGGCACGCCGGTGGCGGAAGGACAGTACGACTTCGGTGACGCGTTCACCGATGCACCAACATTCCTGGCCACCGCGATGGCCCTGGAGAACACTGGCGTCGCCGCGTACACGGGTGCGGCCCAGTATCTCATCGACAACGATGATCTCCTGACGGCGGCGTTGACGATTCACGGCGTCGAGGCTCGCCATGCAGCGTATCTGAACATCCTCAATGAGGAGGACCCGTTCCCGGAGGCGTTTGATGCGCCAATGACGCCGGATGAAGTCGTCGAGATCGCTACCCCGTTCATCGTCTCGGCGGATGTTGTTACCCCGGCCGGGGCCGCGGTCGCGACGCCAGTCGCCTAACGGAGGTCGGATGCGGCGAATGTTGCCGCACCGCGCGATATGTGTTTCGTCTAGTGATCCCGGAGCCGTGCTCCGGGATCACCATATGCCTGCCGGGGCGCGGCTCGACGACGAGCTGCAGGTTCGTGTCGAAGCCATCACTTGGTCGATTGACGCGCTGCTCGTTTCCAGTCCCGAAACTCGGCCAGGAGCGAGGCGCGGGCCATCGGCGCGATGGCCTCTTCCCGCAGGTGGCCGAGGGCGCGTACCGTCTGCTCGATCTGGGTGAGGTAGAGCGGGCAGTCGTCGCAGTCGTCGATGTGCGCCTCGAAGCGGGCGCGCTCACTCACCGGCAATGATCCTTCCAGATAGCCGGTCACCAACTCCACGAATTCCTGACAGGTCAGATCACCCGGGTCCGCCATCGGCCCTCAACTCCCCGCGTTTCCCCAACGCTCCTCCAGCAGATTGCGAACGCGGGCGCGTGCGCGGTGGAGGAGGACCCGTTGATTCGTTCCCGAAAGGCCCAACGCGTTACAGACCTCTTCCCCGTCCCAGCCCTCGATGTCGCGCAGGGTGATCACCGCCCGCTGATTCGGGGGCAAGGCAGCGATGGCGTCCTCGATCTCCTGCCGCCCTTCGCGGGAGAGGACCGCCAGTTCCGGCGAAACCTCCCAGTGAGGAAGGGCGCTGACCCAATGCCCGGCGTATTCATCACCCGGCGGCTCGAAGCGCGCCGGCTCGACGGCCGGCTCGAATGCGTCCCCTGGCGCGCGGGCCAGCGCCGCGAAGGGGACCACCTTCCTCTCCCGCTCGCCCCGCCGGCGCGCCTGGTTGGCCAGGATGCTGAAGAGCCAGGTGCGCAACGAGGAGCGCCCCTCGAAGCGGTCGATCCCCCGCAGCACGCCGATCCAGGCCTCTTGCGCCACCTCTTCGGCGACATCGTGGTCACGCACGAAGAGGAGCGCGATGCGGATCAGCGAGGCATGGTAGCGTCCGATGAGAAGGTCGAAGGCCGCCTCGTCGCCGCCGCGCAACGCGACGATCAGGCGCCACTCGTCAGATTCGGGGGGCATTGGGCCCCTCACCCTCGCCCGTTCCTGTTTTGCATGGCGACACGATAGACGAGCCGCACCCGCCACGGCACGGCAACAAGCACACGCGATCATCTCCGTCTGTAACGCCAGGAACTGTTTGGGAGACGTATGGTGATGGATGTCCCGGCACGATGGCGAGAGGGCCACGATGCCCGTACCATGGAAATGCTGGCGCGACGATCAGGAGCCAAGCCGATGGACCAGAACAAGGACATTACCGCCGAACATGATGCGGCTCCCGCGCCGTCCCGGCTCCGCTGGTTGGTTATGGCCGCGGCCGGGCTCCTCTCTGGCATCGTGGCCGCGCTGACCATGCTGCTGGTCATGCTGGCGGGGCGCACCTGGCTGGGCATTTCGCCCCCCTTCGAGGCGCTGCCAGACCGGTTCGCGCCGACGCTCGATATCTCGACCTTCTTCTCCCTTTTCGGGCGCTTCGGGGGATACAACGGCCTGAAGCGATTTGGGATCACCTCCGGGCTGGCGGGGCTCTTTGCCGTCGGGGCCCTCTTTGGCCTGCTTTACGCGCTGATCGCCGAGAGCGGGCGCTCGCGGCGCTCCGCTGGCTGGAGGCGCGGGCTGAGCCGATCCGCCGTGGGGTTCATCGTCGTCGCCGCGTTCGTGCTCTGGGTCGCCACGGTCGCGATCCTCTGGCCGGTGCTCGACGCGAACTACCGGGGCCTGCCGCCCGGTTCGGCGCGGATCGTCAGCATCGCGGCGCTGTTGGCCGAGTATCTGCTCGTCGCGGCGGTCGTCGTCTTCCTCTATCGCTGGCTGGCGCCGCGGCCAACCGCGGCTGGGAAACCCGTGCCGGTGGGAGAGATGGTCGGCCGGCGGGCGCTGGTGGCCGGCGCCGCCGGGGCAGCTCTCGCCGCCGGGTCGGGCGTGCTGCTGCGCGATCTCAACGCGCGGGCGACGTTTTCCTACGACGGCCTGGCCTACAGCGGCCCCGGCGTGCAGCCGATCGCCCCGGTCGACAAGTTCTATACCGTGACCAAGAACGTGGTTGATCCGAACATCGACGCCGGCATCTGGCGGCTGGAGATCGGCGGCATGGTCGAGGAGCCGCGGAGCTACACCTTCGCCGAGCTGATGCGCCTGGCCAGCGTCGAGCAGGAATCGACGCTGATGTGCATCAGTAACCAGATCGGCGCCGGCCTGATGAGCAACGCCGTCTTCCAGGGTGTCCCCTTGCGCGATCTGCTCGCCGCCTCCCGGCCGCTCGACGGTGCGCTGGAGGTCTTCCTGAACGGCGCCGACGCCTACACCGACACCTTCCCCTTCGAGAAGGCGATGGATCCGACCACCATCGTCGCCTTCGCCATCAATGGCGAGCCGCTGCCGCAACGTCACGGCTACCCGGCGCGCGTGGTCGTGCCGGGGCTCTACGGCGAAAAGAACGTCAAGTGGGTGACCCGCATCGAGGTGATCGACTACGACGCCAAAGGCTTCTACGAGCAACAGGGCTGGGGGCCGAACTTCGTCATCCCCACCCGCTCCGATATCTTCGCTCCCCGTTGGCAGCGCC
>JBBRVX010000220.1:0-8684 GCA_038246475.1 Thermomicrobiales bacterium
CCCCGCGGGGGCCGCCTCAGGGTGGGGGGGGGGGGGGGGGGGGCCCCGGCCCGCCTCGGGGGGGGCCGGGGGCTCCCCGGGCCCCCCCCGCCGCCCACACTTGTCCCAAACGCATCGCGAATGGGCAGCGGCCTATCTCTTCTTGTTGCCGGACGTGCTGGGGCTGGTGATCTTCGTCGGCGTGCCGATGATCCTGGCCCTCAGCCTCGGCCTGTTCAATGTCTCCGGGTTTGGCGCCTACACCTTTATTGGGCTTGGCAACTACCGGAAAATGTTGAGCGACCCCCTCTTCCTGGGTAGTCTCCAGGTCACCGCCAAATACGTCCTCTTTCTGGCGCCGGCGTTGTACGTGACCGGTCTGGGGCTGGCGCTCCTGGTGAAAAAGCCGGTCTTCCTCATCGGTCTCTTCCGGGCGATGCTCTTCTTGCCCAACGTCATCAGCCTGGTGGTCATCGGGCTGCTCTGGAAGTTCCTCTTCGTTGATCGCATCGGAGTCATCAACATCCTTACCACCAAAATCGGGATCCGGCCGTCGTCATGGCTGGGCGATCCCGATCTTTCGCTCTGGGCGCTGCTGGCGGTCACAATCTGGTTTCTGATGGGGTTTTACATGCTGATCTTCCTCGCCGGTCTTCAGGAGATCCCGCGGGAGTATTACGACGCGGCGCGCATCGATGGCGCCGGAGCCTGGCGCTCGTTCTGGGATATCACCCTGCCCCTGCTCAAGCCGACCAGCTTCTTCGTGCTGCTGGTATCGTTGGTGGCCGCGGTGGCCGGTCCTCAGGGTTTCGATCTCGTCTATGTGATGACCAGCGGCGGCCCGGCCAATTCCACCAACCTGACCACCTACTACATCTTTCAGCAAGCCTTCCAGTACAGCAATTTTGGCTACGCGGCGGCGATGGCCACCTTCCTCGTGCTCATCCTGCTAGTCCTGACGGGGATTCTATTTGCTCTCACCAAAGGCGGGCGCTTTGACTTCGACTGAGCGGCGCGGCGAGACGAGCGGAACTGGATGGGGAGCCGCGCGTCATCCTCGAACTTGCCTGTCCTCACGCCTGGCCCTAAAGGACCAGGCTAGTCCCAACGGAAGCACCCTCAAGGGCGCTGGAAGGTTGCGCGATAACGGCGCGGGCGGCGGAAGATGACCGACGAGCAGTTCGGCATGCGCTCCGCGGGCGAGGGCCGCTTCGGCGGCAGGGTGCTGTACCTTGCGTTGGTCCTGATCGCGGTGCTGACGGTCTTGCCCCTGCTCTGGATGCTCTCCAGCGCGTTCAAATCCGCGGGCGAGGTCTACACCGTCAGGATCATCCCGAAAGCGCCCACCCTCGACAATTTCCGCTACGTCTTCACCGAGCTGCCCTTCCTGCGCTACATGGTCAACAGCTTCTTCGTCTCGGCAACGGTGACGATCGTGGCCCTCTTTTTTCACTCGATGGCGGCCTACGCGCTGGCCCGGCTTCGCTTTCCCGGCCGGGAGCTGATCTTCCGCCTCATCTTTTCGACGTTGCTCGTTTCGTTGCCGGTGATTCTGGTGCCGCTCTTCGTCCTGGTGCGTGCGATGGGGCTGCTCAACAGCTATGGCGGATTGATTATTCCCGCCATCTTCAACGCCTTCGGCATTTTTCTGCTGCGCCAGTTCTATCTCGGCATTCCCGACGAGTTGGAAGAGGCGGCCATTCTCGACGGCGCGGGCTATTGGCGCGTCTACGCCAACATCATCCTGCCGCTGAGCCGGCCGATCCTTGCGGCGTTGGCGGTCTTCTTCTTTCTCGCCAACTGGAACTCGTTTCTGTGGCCACTCGCCATCACCAGCAACCAGGATCTCTGGGTCGTACAGATCGGCATCGCCAGCTTCCAGGCGCAGTACGCCTCAGCCCAGAACTACATCATGGCCGCAGCCACCGTGGTGGCGATGCCCACGATGGTGCTCTTCCTGATCTTCCAGCGGCAGCTTGTCGAGTCAATCAAGACGTCAGGGTTCAAGTAGACGGGTGATGGGTGACGGGTGACAGGTCATGGAGTGTTTGGGTCATGAGGTGGTTGGACGGTCAGTGATCGGGATATTCCCTCCGTCCTCCGTCACCCATCACCCATCACCCACCACCCATCAACCCGCTAAAACCGTAGCGGCAGCCCTTTCAGACCGCGCAAGAAGCTCGGGGCCCAGGAAATCTCGCTCTCAGGCACGCCCAGTCGCAGCTCCGGGTAACGCCGGAGGAGCGTCTCCAGGGCGATCTGCGTTTCCAGCCGCGCCAGCGGCGCCCCGAGGCACGCGTGGACCCCCTTGCCGAACGCGATATGGCGGTTGGCTTCCTCGCGGGTGATGTCAAACTCTTCCGGGTTGGGGAAGCGCGCGGGGTCATGATTCGCCGCGCCGAGCACGACGAGCAGCGGCTCGCCCTTGGTCAGCGACTCGCCGCCCAACTCGAAGTCTTCCGCTACGATGCGGGCGGTCGTCGTCTCCGCCGGGCCGTAGTAGCGCAGAATCTCCTCGACCGCGTTGGGCACGAGATCCAGGTTCTCGCGCAGCGCCTGCATCTGGTCCGGATTCTTGAGCAGCACAAAGACGCCGTTGGCGATCAGATTCACCGTGGTGATGTGCCCGGCCACGAAGAGGATGAAGACCATGGCCAGGATTTCGTCCTCGGTCAGCGTGTCGCCATCGACCTCCACGAAGAGAAGCTGCGAAATGAGATCGTCGGCGGGCGCTTCGCGTTTCGCGGCAAAGAGCGCGCGCAAGTAGTCGATAAACTCCCCGAGATTCCTGCCGAGCTCTTCCATTCCTTCCGGGGTCTGAGGTTGGAGGAGATGCGCGGACCAGATGCCCGTCTGTTCCCGATCTTCCGCGGGGATGCCGAGCATTTCGCAGATCACCGTGATCGGCAACGGATGCGAAAAGTCGGCAATCAATTCCATTGTGCGCTCAGGCGCCATCTCACCACGCGCGGCGGAGGCGGCTTCCGCCGCGTCCAGCAGCTCGTCAGTGATCTGCTGGATGCGGGGCCGCAGCTTCTCGATCGTGCTCGCGGTGAACGACGGCTGCACTAGCTTGCGCAACCGGCTGTGCTCAGGAGGGTCGACCGTCAGGATGTTCCGCTGCAAGGGCTTGAACACCTCTGGTGTTTCCGGGAACTCGGCGATCTGCTCTGGGGTCAGGACCGAGGTCACATCGACGGAGATCGATCGACTCAGCAAGGCGCGCGATCCGTCGTCGTAATCGGTGACGATCCAGAGCGGTCGATTAAAAAGGCCGCCCTGCTCATCGGACACGTCGTTGTTGGTGACGACCGCGCGCGTGACTGGGCAACGCGCGCGAAGCTCCGCGTATCGCTCGAACGCCCCCTCGCGGAAATCAGCAGAGCTGATATCGATGTGCTCGACTCCCGGCGGGAGGTTTGCGGGGTCGAATGGTCGGGAGCCGTTCGCGGAAACTTGCTCCTGGCTATCTGCGGAGGACAATTCACCTGTCGTCGTCTGATCTGCGGTCGTGCTCAAGATCTCGATCCTCTCTTGTGATCCGACGGGCGCCGACACCGCGAACGGCTGTATCGCGGGCGTGGCACACCAGCTACAGAAACGATATTCACTCGCTCGGGGTTCCGGTTATCCGACTCGCACGAAGCCGCGATCGGTCACCCTCGCCTCGGGAATCACCGAGAGCGACATGAAGGCCAGGAGCCCGAACGGCGAAGGCAAGGGGCTGCCCATCCCGCGCGCGGCATCCTCCAGCGCTTTGTAGGCGGCGGCCACGTCCGCCAGCGGCAAGTCGGAGAGAATGCCGGCGATCGGCAGCGGCAAATGCGCCAGCACCTGGCCGTCGGCAACGGCGGCTAACCCGCCGCCACTCTCGGCAACGGTAGCGATGGCCAGCAGGAGGTCGCTATCGGCGGCGCCAACCGCGACGACGTTATGCGCATCATGGGCGATCGTCGAGGCCAGGGCGCCGCGCCGCAGACCAAATCCCTGAACGTACCCAATCCCCACGCGTCCGCTGCCGTGGTGCCGCTCCACACTGACCAACTTCAGCAGGTCGCGCTCCGGCGAAGCGACGGCCCACCCATCGCGCAACTCGGGCTCGACCGCAACCAGACGGGTCGCGATCTCCCCGGGAATAACGCCGACCGCCTGCTGCGCCTCCTCTGGATCGAGGCGCAAGTCCGTCAGGAAGAGGGGAGCCATGCGCACCGTGTCCCGCAGGGATTCAGGAACGCGGCTGCCGGCCCCCGCACCGCCATCAATCATGGCGCCCTCCCGCGCGACAACCCGGCCATTTTGCAGCGTCATGCCAACCCGCACGGTGCGCAGATCGTCCAGGACCACGAGATTGGCGTGGTAGCCCGGCGCAATCGCGCCCCAACCATCGAGCCGCCAGTAATCGGCGGCATTCCACGTCGCCAACCGGATCGCGCGCACAGGATCGAGACCGGCGGCGATCGCCTGCCGCAGCGTGGCGTCCATATGTCCATCCGTCACAAGCGTATGCACATCGCGATCGTCGGAGCAGAAACAGCAGCGTGGGTACGTCGTGTCAGTTACCAGGGGCAGCAAAGCCGCCATGTTCCGCGCCGACGAGCCCTCGCGGATCATCACTATCTGACCGGCCCGCAGCTTTTCCGCCGCCTCCTCATAGGTTGTCGATTCGTGGTCGGATCCCGGTCCCGATCCCACGTAGGCCTGCAATGCGGCGCCGCGCAGCCCTGGTGCGTGGCCGTCGCGGCGATGACCGTGCGAAACGGCGAGCTTGCCGGAAATCGCGTCGTCGCCAGCAAGGACGCCGGGGAAGCTCATGAGCTCGCCCAGCCCAACGCATTCGGGCCAATGCAGCATCTCGGCAATCTCAGGGGGACCGAAGATCGCGCCCGGCGATTCCCAGACGCTGGCAGGGACGCATGACGGCACCGTGAAAAAGACGCCAAGCGTGAGACCGTGAGCGGCAGCGCGCATCGCTTCGAGACCAGGGAGCCCGGCCACGTTTGCTATCTCGTGCGGATCAGTGATCACGGCTCCCGTGCCATGGGGCACGACCGCCCGCGCAAATTCAGGGAGCCAGACGAGTGCGCTCTCGGTATGCACATGCGCGTCGATGAACGCGGGGCAAACCCATTGTCCCGTGATATCAAGCCGCTCATGACTCCGCGTATACGATCCGACGCCAGCAATCACACCATCGGCGATGGCCACGTCCGCGACGTAGGTGTCGCCAAAAAGCACATCGACGATCGTTCCACCCGCGAGCACGAGATCGGCGGGCTCTTCGCCGAGCGCGACGCGCAATCGCCGCCTCCAGACGGACGCATCAAAGTGCGGCCGCTCACCGGTCACGCGGCGTCTCGCTCGTTGGTTCAACCATCAGATTCCATCGTGGCAGTATAGGGGCGCTTTCCAGCGGGTGATGTATCTGCCGCCGACTCTGCCACAATAGCCCGCGCCGAGCTACGTGGGTGGACAGTAGTTCCTGGATCTGGTTTGAGTGCCCGCCACGGATGTAGGGGCGATGCCTGCATCGCCCGCGGCACGGCAGACTCGATCACGTAATGCTTCAGGAGTGGGAAATGGCGGAATCTTCCGCTGAGCAAGAACCGGAGCCGGTTGTTCGAGACGAACAGACAGCCGAGCAAGCTGCCGCGCTGGCGAAGAAATGGCATCTCGTGCGGCCGGCCGCTATCGCCATCCTGGCGATCTCGGCCGCCGCCCTGGTCGTCCTGCTCGCGCTCTACCTGCGTTCGTATGGCGCCTTTGATGCCGCGCCCGATTCACCTCAGATCGGCCTGGCCATCCTCCTCGGCGCGCTGGCGCTGATGGCCTTGGCGGTTATCGTCTTTCGCCCTGAGCGAGGGAGCTTGCGCGCCCTCGTATCGACATCCGCCGCCTGGTCCGCTGCCCTGCTCCTGGCAGTGATTGCCGCCTGGCTGGCAATTGCCACCTTTGAACGGCAGGATCATTGGCACGGCGCGCCAATGCTGAGCCAGGCCGATGTCGATGCCTACCTCGCCGCACATGTGCCCGCGGGCGTCGAGCCGATTCTCATCCCCACGGGGGTGCTCCTCAAGTCCCTTGAATTCCTGAATGGCGATAACGTGCAGGTCACTGGCTACGCCTGGCAGCGATTTGGACCGGAAATTCCCGATGATCTGATCAGGGGTCTTGTGCTCGCCGAAGGCACGCGAGATCCGTTCAAGCAGACTGAGGCATACCGATACGAGAAAGACGGCATCGAAACGGTCGGGTGGTACTTTGAAACCGTGCTCCGCCAGCCCTTCGAATATGCCGAATTTCCGTTCGATGAACAGGATGTCTGGTTGCGGCTCTGGTCGCGCGATTTCGCCGCCAGTACGGTGCTCGTCCCCGATTTCGCGTCATACACATTGATCGATCCCAAAGCGCTGCCTGGTCTGGAAAAGGAATTCGTCTATAGCGGCTGGACTCCGATCTATTCCGGCTTCACCTTGTCTGTCCAGCCCTACACGACGACCTTCGGCATCGGCACGGCGGATGCGCGTATTGCGCTGCCCGAGATGTACTTCAATCTGATCGTCGATCGAAATTTCATCGGGCCCTTCTTCGAGCACTTTGTCTTCGCGCTCGCGGTGGCCATTCTGCTCTTTGGCCTGATGGCGCTCACCACCGACGACGAAGCGTTGAAAGCGCGGTTTCAACTCACCACGGCGGGCGTGCTGGGCGCGTCCAGCGGCCTCCTCTTCGCGGTCATTCTGAAACATAATCAGTTGCGGAACTCGGTTGGCTCCAACGGGGTCAGCTATATCGAACTGATTCCGATCATTCTCTATGGCGTGATCGTCGTCGTCGTCGTGAATGCCATCGTGCTGGCCTCACCCTTCAAGCTGAAAGTTGTGCACCGTCGCAGCAATCTCGTGCCGGTGCTGGCTTATTGGCCGACCCTGCTTGGTCTGCTCCTGATCGCTACCCTGATCGTCTTCTTCCGCCCCTGACCGGCCGCGAGCACCGGCGATCGCGGCCACAGCACCCTGATGGACGTGGGGAGAGCGCCCCCATCGCCGCTGCTGCATTGGCATTGGCGGCGGCGCCCGCGGGTAACATTGGCTAACACACTATCCAGGGTTCTGGACCTCAACGTCCAGGCTTGACCTCGCCTCAATGCCGCGGCCGACATTGCAGCCCGCTGGAACGCGAGTCGCATCCAGGAAGCGTCAGCCCACGAGGGCCCTCGCGAGCCGGGAGCCGTAGATGGAGGACGTTCGTCTCATCGTTGATCTTGTGATCGGGCTGGGGGCAGCCACGATCGCGGGCGTCGTCGCGCAACGCCTCGGTTTTCCGGCACTCATCGGCTACGTCCTGGCGGGGTTGGCCATCGGGCCGAATACCCCCGGTCTAGTGGCGGACCAGGGACGCGTCCTCCTCCTGGCAAACCTGGGCGTTGCTCTCCTGATGTTCGGGCTTGGCGTCGAGTTTTCCTTCCGCGAGATCGTGCGCGTCCGCCGCGCCGCGTTACTGGGAGGGGCGATCCAGATTCCGCTGACGATCGCGCTGGGGACTGCTGCCGGTCTCATCCTTGGCTGGAGCCTTGGCGCCTCGCTCCTGCTCGGCGGCGCGTTTGCCATCTCCAGCTCGATCGTCGCATTGAAGACGTTCCTGGGCCGGGGCGAGATGGAGAGTCCACACGCGCGCTCGGCGCTTGGCCTGGGCATCGTGCAGGATCTCAGTCTGGCCCCAATGCTGGCTCTCGTTCCCCTGCTTGCCGGTGAGCGCGGCGGCCTCGGCGGGATCACGCTGTCGTTGCTCATCTCGGCGGGCGTCCTTGTGACGGCGCTTGTTCTCGGCACCCGATTCGTACCGCCAATTCTGCGCATGGTCGCCCGGGCGGGATCGCGCGAGCTCTTCTCGCTCGCGGTCGTGTCGATCGCGCTGGGCGTGGCCCTGGCCACGCATACGGCGGGACTTTCGTTGGGCCTGGGTGCATTTCTCGCGGGGATCGTCGTCTCGGAATCCGAGTTTGAAGAGCAGGTGCTGGCGGACATCATTCCCGTGCGAGACCTCTTCTCGACCCTCTTCTTCCTTGCGGTCGGAATGCTCATTGACCCGTTTCTCCTGGTCTCGCAGTGGAAGCTGGTGCTCGGTTTGACGGCAGTTCTCGTTGTGGGGAAGCTGCTGATTACGGGAGGGGCCTTTCTGGCCGCCGGACTCGATCATCGCACCGCGACATTGGCCGCGGTCGTCATGGCGCAGATCGGGGAGTTCAGCTTCGTTCTGGCCGGGTCGGGACTCGAACATGGGCTCATCGATTTCCATCAGTACGGAACGATCCTTTCCGTGGCCGTCTGTTCCATTCTGGCCATGACGCTGCTCCTGCGCGCTTCGCCCTGGTTTGTACGGCTCGCGGAATACCTCCCTGGCGTGGCCCAGCAGGAGCGGCTAGCGGCAGGGCCGCCTTCACCGGCGGCGCCAGCCGGCGATCATGTCGTCATCTGTGGGTTTGGCCGCGTCGGGGCCGAGATCGGCGGAGCATTGGAGCAGTGGGGGCAGTCGTACAGCGTCATTGAACTGAACCCCGCGACGGTGCGCGATCTGCGCGAGCGCGGCATTAGCGCGCGCTATGGAGACGCCGCATCGCCCGCGGAGCTTGATGCCGCGGGCATCCGCACCGCGCGCAGCGTGGCGGTAACCACGCCCGACCTTCTGATCAGCGCGGCTGTGCTGCGAAC
>JBBRVX010000221.1:0-8521 GCA_038246475.1 Thermomicrobiales bacterium
CGGGGAAACCATGGCGTCGCAGCCAGGTGCGAGTCATTTCGGCGGAAGGCTCGGGCCGGGCCGTCACGATGGCGATGTTGTCGAGTCCGACGAGATCGATCGTGCGGCGCAGAAACTCAGCGGCGCGAGGATCTGGCTGGAGTTTGGATGCGGGGCCATCGGGGCCATAGACCCAGTCTCGCACCTGATCCGGCACACTGAGTCCGGCGGAATCGACAAACGCGCTCTCCGGCATTTCGACCCCAAAGCGCGCCGACGCGGCAATGGCAAGTGGGCGGGGATGCTCGGTGAGGACTCCGTCAAGATCGATCGCCAACTTGAATTGCTTCGTCACCCTGGTGATTCCTGCCTCGCTAGGATCACTGCAATCAATTGACGCGCGCCGGGATAGCCCGACGCGCGCTGTCTCCACGAGGGTAGCACCGGGTGAACCAACTTACCAAAAGGAAGCGAAAATGTGCCGGCCGAATACTGGTGGATCCTGACCAGCGTGACCTAAATCCTAGCGCGACGCGGCTTCGTCCTTGGTGATGCGAAGATGGACTGCATTGGCGCCAAATTCCGAGATGTCCGCGAGCGGGAAATCAACCTCGGATTTCAGGATGAACCCCTCGGATACCGTGATCGTTTCGACCAGGCCCATTTCCCCAAGCGCGAACGCGACGACAGCTCCGACCTTGTGGTTGTCGCTGGAAATGGCATGGGTTCCTCGTTCCAGGCGGACCTCGTTTTCGCCCAGGTTGGAGAAGATTTCGACCGGGGGCGGATCGAGTGGGGCGATCTCGAAGAAACTGCTCTCGTCGGGATACGCCCCGGGAACCGAAGCCTCGGCACCGTAAACCGGGCCGCCGACGCCCGCTGCTGGAATGAACGTTGTTTCCGGCTCGACACGCTGGGCGAGCGAAACTTCTTCGCTGTCCAGGACTGGTGACTGGGCTTCCGTACGGGCCCCGGTGGCGTCGAGGCGGAGCCCCTCGTCGTCGCCGGTGCGCACGGCCGAAATGGCGACGATATGCTCCTCGCGAGCCAGGAGGCCGGCGTTCATGAGGAGTGCGCGAGCCCGTTTCGTGCCCGCATCGACAATCAGTCCGTTGACTTCGCCAAGCTGTTTTCCGCCGATGCCAAACACTGATTCGCCGAGACGCACCTGCATGCTGATTTCCTCCTCACGATTCGCACGGATCTGGCGGTGTCACTGAGATCAAACATGATCTCGTTGACTATGGCATGTTGCGTCCAATGGCGCATCTTGACAATAGTTTTCGTGCCGCACCAGGCGATGGCGAAACGTGAATTGTGGCGTGGGCGTCATTGAAGCTGAGGGCCGGGCTGAACGATCGGCCGCAGCATGACGATCAGGTGCAGGAAACGCGACTCCTTTCCAAAGGATTTCAATGGACTGGCAACGATTCGATGACCTGGCGCGTCGTTTTGCGCTTTCGCCCAATCGACGGGCATTTCTGCTTGCGGCTGCTTCAGCCGTTCTCAGCGTGCTGCGCACACCTCCTGTCACGAAAGCCGCGCAATCGGAAGGATGCCCGGAGCCATGCCCCGAAGGTGAATCGTGTCTCAAGGGAACGTGTAGCCGGACGTGTGCAAGCCACCGCGATTGCCGAAGCAAACATGACGACCCCTGCATTTCCAATACCTGCATCGATGGGATGTGCTTTGAAGCGATTGTAGATTGCCTTCAAGGGTTCGAATGCTGCATGGGAGAGTGCTGCGCGAGATCGTGTAGCGTTGATGATGAATGCGGGGTTTTCGATCCTTGTCGCAGAGGATTGTGCGGACCTGAAGGGGTATGCGTCTTTACGGAGCTCGACCCGTGCCTGATCTGCGCCGCCGACGTTGATTGCTCAAGCGCGGAGTTGAACAGCGCGTGTTGTGGAGGCGCCTGCCGCCGGCCATGCCCAGAGGGCACGGCCTTTGGGAAAGGCTGCGAGTGCCGCGCGGACAGCTCGGCTGAGCTCGATGGGCTGGTGGTGCGAGATGATGCCAGTGGCTGAACGGGGAGCGGGGCCGCCGCATACTCATGTGCGTTCCGCGAGGCCGCTCAATTCTCGTGATGCCACCGCCTATGAGCGCCGCATCATTCACCTGGTGAAGGGTCACCCTTCGCGAGTTGACGGAGCTCGTACAACTTCATCAGCGCTTCAAGCGGGGAGAGCGACTCGACATCCAGCGCGCGTATCGCTTCGAGGACCGGACCTGGAGGAGCAAACAGCGTTAATTGCATCGAAAGGCTCTCCGGATTGGGCTTTCCCATCGATCGGCGGCGACCCCGGGCGACATCCGCCGCGGGACCCTGCTCAAGTTCCTGCAGAATTTCACGCGCCCGGCGCGTGAGCGCCTTTGGCGCCCCCGCGAGCTCGGCAACGTGGATGCCGTACGACCGGTCTGCCGCGCCGGGCGCTACGCGGTGCAGAAAGACGACGCGATCGCCTTCTTCCAGGACGTCCATTCGGGCGCAACAGACTCCCGGCAGCACGCCGGCAATGGCGGTCATCTCGTGAAAATGGGTGGCGAAGAGTGTTCGGCAGCCGAGCCTGGGGGCGTTGTGGATGTGTTCAACCACGGCACGCGCGATGGCGAGGCCGTCCCAGGTTGATGTGCCACGACCGATCTCATCAAGGAGGACGAGGCTGCGCGATGTCGCGTGGTGGAGAATGTTGGCGGTTTCGAGCATCTCGACCATGAAGGTCGATTGACCGGCGGAAATGTCGTCCTGGGCGCCGATTCGGGTGAAGATGCGGTCGACGATGCCGATGCGTGCCGCGGCCGCTGGAACGAACGAGCCGATCTGGGCCATAAGCACGATCAGGGCGACCTGACGCAACCAACTGCTTTTCCCGGCCATGTTGGGGCCGGTGAGAATCGTAATGCGATGCTCATCATCATCGAGCAGAGCGTCGTTGGCAACGAATTCGCCTGGCGGCAGGATTCGCTCCAGCGTCGGATGCCTGCCTTCCCTGATCTCAATGCGATGCGAATCGTCAACGACGGGGCGGACATACGCGTACGCCGCGGCCACCTCGGCCAAGGAGGAGACGACATCGAGATAGGCAATTGCCGCGGCCGCGGTGCAGAGGTCGCCAGCATGGCTGGCGACTTCAGCCACGACCCGGCGAAAGAGATCCGCCTCGAGCTGCGCGAGTGTTTCCTGTGCGCCAATCAGGCGGGCCTCGTACTCCTTGAGTTGGGTCGTGACATATCGCGTAGCGTTGGCCAGAGACTGGCGGATCGCGTAGTCCGAAGGCAACACGTCGCCTGATGCCGAGGTGGCGGCATGTTCCCGCGCTGCTGACGCCAAGGCGGTTGTGGAAATCTCGATGAAGTATCCCGAAACCTGATTGAAACCCACCTTGAGTGAGCGAATCCCCGTGCGATCGCGCTCGTGGCGTTCGAGACCGGCGATCCATTCGCGAGCTTCCCTGACCCCGCGGTCATGAGCATCGAGGTCGGGAGAAAAGCCGGGCCGGATGGTTCCCACCGCGTTGAGGGTGGCAGGTGGATCGTACGTCAGAGCGCTTTCGAGCAGTGCCTGGATGCGACGGCACGACTCTGTCGTTTCTGACAATGACGGGAGCCCGGGGATCTCGGTGACGCCCTGAGCGATTTCGCCGATGGCGCGCAGCGACCGGCCAAGCTGGCCCAACTCTCGAGGGGTCACTGATCCGATGACGGCGCGGTTGGCCAGACGTTCCACATCGCTGACTTTCGAGAGGTGTTGTCGCAGAGCCGATCTGGAGATGCCGTCATCCACGAAATACTGGACAGCGTCCTGGCGTTCATGGATCGGCGCGAGGTCGAGGAGGGGCTGACTGAGCCAGCGGCGAAGCAGCCGCGCTCCCATCGGCGTGCGCGTCTCGTCGAGCACGGAAAGGAGCCCGTGCCGCTTGTCTCCCCGAGCGGTTTCGACGAGCTCCAGGTTTCGGCGGGCTTGCGCGTCGAGGAGCATGGTTCCGTCGAGGCTGTAGGTTCGCAACGATGTCAGTTGAGCCAGGCGGGATCGCTGCGTTTCGGCGAGGTAGGAGAGGAGCGCTCCGGCGGCCTGCATGGCGACACGCTGCTGGGCAAGGCCAAATCCATCGAGCGACTCTACGGCGAAGTGTTGGCGAAGCAACGCTTCCGCGCGTTCGGCGCTCCAGTGCCAGCGCTCGATCGTGCTGACAGTCAGATCCCGCGGCAGCCAGGCGACATGATCGGCTTCGTCTTCGCCTCGTGAATCGGGGATGACCACCTCAGCGGCGCCAAGTCGCAAGAGTTCCCTGGCGGCGGCAGCTCGCGCGTCGCTGGCGGTCGCGGATGAGAACTGCGTTGCTTCAAACTGGCCGGTGGACAGATCGGCGAAGGCAATTCCGCAGCGGGCGCCATCCAGGGCCACCGCGACCACATACGTATTGTGGCTGCTGTCGAGCATGGATGGGTCGGTTACCGTGCCGGGAGTCACCACTCGCGCCACGTCGCGATCCATCAGGCCGCGCCCCTTTTCGGCACTCCCGGTTTGTTCGCAGACGGCGACTTTATGGCCGGCGGCCACGAGACGCGCGATATGGACCTCGGAAGAACGATGGGGAATCCCCGCCATGGCAACCCGGACACCCTTGCCCAGATCACGACTGGTGAGGACGATGTCCAGCACGTGGGACGCGATCTCCGCGTCCTGTTCGAAGGTTTCGTAGAAGTCGCCGAGACGAAAGAGAAGGATCGTGTCAGGGAATCGGCGCTTGATTTGCAGGTACTGTGCCCTCACTGGCGCAACCGTCCTGGCGCTGCCCGCAGCCCCGTTTGATGCGAATCGAGATTGGTGAGAATCTGAAGGGTGCGCGGTCTGGCTCAATGCCCACTCCCGTATTTCGATGTCTGGTATACGGGAAACGCCGGGGAGTTTAGGCTACTCGTTGTCCTGAACGGCGGCAAGGCAGGAATGATGCGCCGCCGCGATGCCAACGCGGCGCATCGGATGAAAGGGGAAAACGTGGCGACGTTCGCCGTGATGATCGAATTCACCGACGACGAGGGGTTGCGGCAACAGACTCGACCGGGGCATCGCGATTATCTGAGGTCGCTGCTCGAGGCGGGCAAGCTGCGTGAATCGGGGCCGTGGGCTGACGACACCGGGGCAATGATCGTGTACGAGGTCGAAACGATGGAGGAAGCCGAGCGCCTGCTTGACGCCGATCCCTACCGTGCGGCCGGCGTGATCGCCGACGCTCGCATCAGAGAGTGGAAAATCGTTTTGGAGGCAGGGAGGACGAGCTAGGGCGTTTCGCGGGTCGGTTTTCGAGCAAAGCCCGCCATAGGTTGTGTTTTCACCGCCGAAATCCACGATGGCGATGACAAAAAAGCCGCGCCTTCGCCATTGAGGCGAAGGCGCGGCAGGCTACGCCTCGTGTGACGCTATAGCTCCTGGTGGTAGGCGTAGAGCCGGTCGCCATCCAACCGGCGCAGCTTTTGCAGCGCTTCGTTTTCGATCTGGCGTACTCGTTCCCGGCTTATCTGGAGCTGTTCTCCGACTTCGGCCAGGGTATGTTGATGGCCATGACCCAGCCCGAAGCGGAGTTGCAGGACGAGCTTCTCGCGGGGGCTCAGGGTATCGAGCGCGGCATTGACATCACGTTTGAGCATCGATTCCGACGCCGCCTCATAGGGCGTCTCGGAAACATCGTCCGCGATCAGATCGCCCAGACTCGTTTCGTCCTCGGAGCCAATCGGGGTCTCAAGGGAGATGGTCCGTTGCGCGGCCTGGACGATCTGATGAATCTTCTCGGGCTGCACGCTCATCGCCTCGGCGACTTCTTCAGGTGTAGGTTGACGGCCCAACTCCTGGGCGAGCATGTTCAGCGTCTTGCGGTAGCGGGAGATCGAGTCGCCCATGTGAACCGGAAGCCGGATCGTGCGGCTCTGATCGGCGATGGCGCGCGTGATAGCCTGCCGGATCCACCAGGTGGCATAGGTGGAGAAGCGGAATCCCTTGCGCCAGTCATATTTCTGGACAGCCCGCATGAGGCCAATGTTGCCTTCCTGGATCAAATCCAGGAGGGTGAGGCCACGATTGACATAGCGTTTGGCAATGGAGACCACGAGCCGCAGGTTGGCGCGCACAAATCGCTGGGTTGCATCGAGATCGCCCATTTCGACGCGTTTGGCCAACTCAATTTCCTGGGCATGGGTGAGCAGCGGCGTTTCCGCGATTTCGCGGAGGTAGAGGCGGACAGGATCGTTGATGAAGTTGGGATCCAGACGCTGCAACACATCAAGATCGCGCTCGATATCGACTTCGGGTTCGATCTCATCCGCCATTTGCGTCTGGATCTCTTCCGGAATGTCGATTCGCTCGTCGGTTACCCCGCTAACGACAAGGTGATCTATTTTGTCCATCCCATATGTTTGAATCGGATCACTCATCAGTGTCATACTCCTCAGTGAAGGCGGTTTCAGTATTGGTTGAGGTGCAGTGCCTCTCGGCCCGTTTTGGGGATGCGAAACGCACGTCCTCTTCCAAACATTCGCTGCCAGCCGAACAGCGAAACCGCCCTTGTAGTGTTAACGTCTTTGCAATCGCCCCGGTTCCCCGGGGTGGTTTGCGTGCGCGATGTTAACGTGCGCACGGATTTCATGACACCGATCATATCAGGACGTGGGAGAATCACCACCCCCTAAAGGCGTGCATTGCTACCAGAATCGAGGAAGGTGGCTTTTTCCGAGCAGATTGGCCGCCGGTTACTCCGTAAATCTGAGCATTTCCTTCATTCCAGGCAGGCGATCAGATATCACCTGACGGTGGCAAATGGGGCTGGCGCGAAGATTGGTTGAGATTCGTCCCTTTCGGGCTGTTCGATTCAATCCGCGGCAGGCGGGCCCGATCGGGCCGCTTTTGGCTCCTCCTTACGACGTCGCGACGGCCCAGGCGAACGGGGTCAAATTCAGCGTCAGCGGCATCGAGAACGCTGATGTCGGCAGCTCCGGCAACCAGCATGCTCAGGCGGCAAATCGCTACCGGCAATGGCTGGACCGCGGTGTGTTGCTCCTCGACGACGAGCCAGCGTTCTACATGCACCGGCATCGATTCGACCGATGCGGAACTCCCGTGGTGAGAACTGGAATCTTTGCGCGCGTGCGGCTTTCTGATTGGAACGATCGCATCGTGTTGCCACACGAGCAGACGAACCCTGGTCCGCGGGAAGAGCGAAGGCAGCGTCTCGAGGCCGTTGGGGCGAATCTCAGTCCGCTCTACTTTCTCTATCGAGATCCGCAAGGGTCAGTGCGGGACGTGATCGATGCCGCGCGCCGTGACGTACGCACGACCGAAGAGCGAGATCTCATGGGAGGTTCTCACGAGCTGTTTCCGTTGACGTCCCCAGCGGTACAAACCCAACTGGCCGCGCTTTTCGCGCGACGAACGCTGTTCGTGGCGGACGGTCACCACCGCTATGAAGCGGCGCTTGCTTACCGGGACCAACAACGGCGGCGATATCCAGGCGTGGATGGACCCTGGGAGTATGTTCTGGGTCTGCTGGCGGCGGTCGAGGATCCTGGGGTGATTGTGAGGCCGACGCATCGGCTGCTCAGTGGTGGCCCCGCGATTCCCGCGGCGGTGATGCTGGAGTTTGTTGGACGGTGGTTTGCCCTGGTAGAGCCTGACGTGCTCGGCAGAAACCGTGCGCAACACGAGATGGAACTCTTCAAACTCGTTCTCGACGATGGCAAGGGGCCCAAGGACGCCAGCCCATTGCCCGGCTCTCCGCATCTTGCTCTCGTGGCTGAGAGTCGAGGCGGCTCCCGCAAGGCCCTTGCCGAAACGATTGCCGGTTTGACCGAGGAAGATTTTTCGCGGTCGAAAGCGATTGACAAGTGGACATTAAAGGATTTGTTGGCACACGTCGCCTCATGGGACGAAGAGATGGTGCGCGTGCTGCAAACCTTTACGATGCCGGGCGAATCGCAATATACGTATACGATTTCGGACCGCAACGGCTATGCGGTGTGGAATGAAGAACAGGTCCATGCGCGACGTGACAAGTCGGTGAGTGAAGTCATGTCCGAGTTTGAAATTGCGCGGCGGGACTTGATTCAGGTGGTGGAAGGACTGACTGACCCGGTGCTAAATCGTTCCCGCATGACGCCGTGGGGCAAAGCGCAAACGGGGTTCGAACTGGTCGTCGAGCAAGTAAACCACGACCGTGAACACGCCGACCAGGTTCGGAGTTATCGCAAAAAAATTGACCGTTGGGCGCGGGCGCGCCAAAAGTTGACCGAAAAACGCAAGACCAAGAAAACGTAATTGAATTTCTTTACCAGCCATGCCATTTACGCCCCCTGAAATTAATTTGTTTCCGCTGCTGCCTGCGATTATCCCCGCAGTGACGGCAATCGTGATTATGCTCGTCGACGCGCTGCTGCCGGGCAAGAACAAGAGCTGGCTGGCGGTGGTTGCCCTCGCGGGTTTGGCGGTTGCCGCGTACTTTACGTTTACGTTGTATGGACCCGAACAATCGGCGTTCAATAACTCGATTGTGAC